>CAZIBV010000046.1:4886-11867 GCA_964537345.1 uncultured Flavobacterium sp.
CAAGTTCACTTGCCAAAGCGCCGCCAACAAAAAATGCGTAGCGCGAAGCGCGTGCATTTTGGTTTTGGTCAAAGTTCCTCGCCTTAGGGATGCGCGCAGCGAATCCCATAACAATTCCAAATTGAAATCACTGAAGCCAATCCCCCGCAAGCGCAGCGAACACCGCACTCCGTTGATGAACCTTTCGACCAGCCATCCCCAATCCTCCGCCATTCCCATGCTAAATTTAACCATGATCTTCCCCCAACCCGAATCCCGCGCCAGGGATAGAAGCGAAAACCCCGCAGCTTGCGAGGAGTTGCAGCGGATAGCCCGCCCGTGGCGCCCTATAAAAAAGGCGGTGTCAGCCTGTGTTTGTAGGAAAAAAGCACCAGCCCGACTTTTGACTTGATGTTGAAGCGGTCAAAAAGTGCGGTTCGGTAGGCTTCGATGGATTTTACCGACAGCGACATGAGGTGCGCCATCTGGTCATAGGTGTATTCGGCTTCGTCGCAAACCAGCGTCAGGAATTGCAGTTCGCGGGCCGATAGTTCGGGTTTGTGTTCGGTTTCCGGCTGTGCGGGCGAGTAACTCCTGATGCGGCGCAAGATTTCGGTAACGTTGGTGTAGCCAATGGTCACGATGTTGTCGATGGCAAACTGAAGCTCCTTGGCCGTGCAGTTTTTATGCAAAAATCCGCGGGCTCCGCTGTGGTATGCCTCATTTACGATGTCTTCGTCAAAGTGCTGGGTGAGCAAAAGCGCCCGGCTCTCGGGAAATTTTTCCTGCATGACTTTAAGCACTTCCAATCCGGACATTCCGGGCATTGAATAGTCCAGGATGTACAGGTCCGGCGGATTGCTCAGCGGCATGGCGTTCAGGAATTCCACGCCGTTTTCAAATTCGTGCGTCACCTGATAGCCCTTGAGTTTTTCGAGTAATTCCTTTAGTCCCTGACGTACGATTTTATGGTCGTCGATCAGGCAAATGGTAGTTTTTTCCATGCTATTTTTTTTCAATCAACCTAACCGTGGCGCCCTGGCCCGGCGACGATTCAACCGTGAATTCAAATCCTATCAACTGAGCCCTTCGTCTCATGCTCAAAAGCCCGAGAGAGTCTTGCGCCACATGGTTTGGGTCAAATCCGCAGCCGTCGTCGGTAATGGTCATGACAAACGGATTTGCTTTTAAAGTTACCAGAATGTTGGCGGGTTTGCCGTGCTTGAGACAATTGTTTATCGCTTCCTGAAAGATTCGGTAGATGATGATGGTTTCCAGCTGACTGAAATCACGCGATTTTTTGTCCTGTACCGTTACCGACAGGTTTAGCGGCGAGTGTTTGCTGATGCGTTCGGCCTCCGATATGATCGCTTTAAAAAGATCTTGTTGCAGCAACAATTGATTGCTGAGCGAGTGGCTGATGCTCCTCACGGTTTGGGCCAGTTGCGCCACCGATTGCGAAACGGGTTCGATTTGTGGGGCAAGATCGGGGGCGTCCAATTTTAAATGTTCGAGCTGAAAGTTGATGTAGGTTAGTTGCTGTCCGGCGTCGTCGTGCAAATCCTGCGAGATGTCGCTGAGCACTTTTTCCTGCGTTTCGAGCATGGCCATGTTGACGGCTTTCTGGCTTTCCAGTTCCTTTTCGTACATCAGCCGGGTATACTTGCGGATTTTATTCGCGTAGAGTTTGATCAGTACGGCGCAAAACAAGCCCAGTACCGCCATGAACAATATGGCCACCAATATTCCCGATGCCAGGCTATGCACCGGATCGATCCCTTTTGATTGTAAAAATGTAGTAGTTAACCAATCCATAGTAAACGATATTGATAAAATAGCCCACCGCCTTAAACAGCGTCATGCCCAATACCTGTGTTTCATGCAGTGACTTGTTCCGGAAGCCAAACAGCACTCCAAAGCCAATCATAAAAAGCAGTGGAGCGGCCGTAAGCAGGTACTCGTTTGACGAAAAATAGTTAAGGTCTTCATCGCGCAGCCGCACATAGCAATCGTAAATATAAACGCCTACGTAAATTAGTCCGCCCAACACCAGCGAATACACGTTAAAAGCCCGCAGTCCGTCAATCCACATTAGGTTGATAACGGCAAAAAGCAAGTAACCCAGGGTAAGGTTTGACGTGAGCTTCATACGGCCCGATATCCGGCCAATGAGTCCCATCCAAAGCATTGTATGTAAAATAATGTAAATGCTGTTGCTAAACCTGAGCTCGATTCCCAAATACCGGAAAACTGACGACAGCGTTTCATTGACGAGGTTTAGCGTCAAAATGGCCAAGACCCATCGGTGTACGGGTTGGCGTTTGTCAAACTTGTAAAGCATGTGGACAAACGTTAGTAAAACCAGGATCTTGACCAGATTGACGTATTGCATAGTCTACAGCGGATCGTCGCTCATGTCGTAAAACAATTCCACGGTGTCATTGGATCCAGCGGGTTTATAGGTGACGCGCATCCCCAATTTTGACTGTTCTGTGCGGCCCCCCGAACGCATGACCCCGATTTTGATCTTGGCAAAATGAACCGTAATGTCTTTTGCATTTGCCAATCCGGTTCTTTTTAATATGCCTTGAAGTAGCGGTTCTGAGTATAGGCACAGGTAGCTATCGTAGATATCTGACCGCGTAAAACTTATTTTATCATTGGTGCTTCCGTCGTATTTGACCTCCAGCCAGCCGTCATAGCATTTTATGCTCCGGTTATCACATTCTTTTATAAGATTTTCAAGAGTAATGCCGTCTTTAGGGTGGTAAATTATTTGACCAGAAGTGTCAATTTCTTCTGCCGATTTTTTAAACTCATCGAATTCGATATTGTGGCGTTTTTCGGATAAAATATAGACCTCGTCTTCACAGGGTTTGATAATGTGCATGGCTTGCCACTGGTCATAGTCCGTTTGTGACATTGGTTGGCTTTCCATATCCGCCGGCATGACAACCTCTGAAGCTTTTTCAGTTTCTGATTTTTTCTGGCAGCCGGCAATCATGGCGATAACACAGGCTACAATGAATAGTTTTTTCATGTTTTGGTTTTTTGTGACTTGACTCAGCAAAGATGGCATGCGTTATTCCATAGCCGATAGGTAAAACCCTATTGGAGGCCAGGATTTTACCCATTCGGCAATGCTAAGGTAACAGAAAATTGGATTGAAAATTTTTTTTGGTTGATCGTCAGTTGATTAGGGTAAAAAACTGATGCATTACTAGGGATTTACCTATTCCCGATAGCCAACAGCCAAAATACCTTTGGAAAAAATCATTAACCATGTTCCGCCAATCTATGACAAGAATTAAAACCTCAGTCTACTCGGCGCTGAGAATGCGTGAGGACCTCAACCAGTATCTTGAAAATCTGGGGCAGTCCAAACCTGATCCTTCGGCCGACCGCGCCATCATCATTGCCATGTTTGCCATTGCCGGCCTGTTGTTCTTTGCCGCCATTATGTTAGGTAGTTATATAGCCTTTGGAGCACCATAACTACTGAAACCTAATGTTAGTTAGTTGATAATCAAGTCGATAAAGAGATTAATTTTCCGGATTAACGGCGAGCCTGCCGTTGTTTACCTGATATAACCGCCCTTTATCGAGTAATTTTTTTGCCCCTTTTCATCGGTTCTAATTTTGAATATTCACCACAAGGTATCCCTAAGCCTTTACAAATCATTACATTATGAAAAGAACTATTACAAGAGAAATTGTTTCGTGCCAAAACGGGCATGTAAATGAGCCCTGGGAATTGGGCCGTGCGGTGCAGTTATTTTTTGCACTGATTTTTGCCGGATTGACCGGTGTGTATGCACAAACTACACAAACTTTTAACACAAGCGGAAGCTTTTTTGTTCCGGCCGGCGTTGCGACTGTCAAAGCGGAAGTCTGGGGCGGTGGCGGCGCAGGTGGCGGTGTCGATGGCGGAAGCTCAACCCGCGCAGGTGGTGGCGGTGGCGGCGGCGGATTTTCACGCGTTGATAACGTTACAGTTATTCCCGGCACAACCATCAGCGTCACTGTCGGTCAGGGCGGATCAGGCTCAACCGGCAACAATGGCGGCAACGGACAGTCTTCAACCTTTGGATCGGCGGTTCCCGTAACGGCAGCCGGTGGTTCCGGTGGTTTGCGCGGTGCCTCGTCACCCACCAACGGATTGGGTGGTGCCGGAGGTATCGGTGCAACCTATAATGGTGGATCGGGCGCCAATGCTTCCGGCGGAAATTCCGGTGGCGGCGGTGGCGGCGCAGGATCAAATGGCAACGGATCCAATGCCTCTGGTACATCCGGCGGCGACGGAGGCTCTGGCAACGGCGGTGATGGTGCCAATGGACGCAGCAGTTCGGGCAACGGATCTTCCGGAGCATTATACGGTGGCGGAGGTAGCGGCGGCCGTTCTAGTAACAGCACTGATCGCAGAGGCGGAGATGGAGCTGCCGGAGCAGTAAGGGTTACCTTTACTTGTCCAACCTATTCGCTGTCGCAATCACCCGTGAGCAATAGCCCGGTATGTTCAGGGACTGCAGTAACCATTACACTTTTATCGTCTTCTTTGACCTCCGGAACTTACACGGTAACCTACAACCTGTCGGGAGCCACAACGGCAAACAACCAAACAACCACGGTTGATTTTACAGCCGGAAACCCCGGAAGCGGAACATTCCAGTTACCTGCTCTTGGATCGGGAAATACCTCAGTAACCATTGCGTCTTTGGCCTCGGGCAGCTGTAGCAGCAATCTGGCATCCAACAACACCATAGTGGTTACCGTAAACCCAACGCTTAACGCATCGGTAAGCATTGCAGCCAGCGAAACGTCAGTTTGTACCGGAACCCAAGTCACCTTTACTGCAACGCCGGTAAATGGAGGTACGTCGCCTGCATTCCAGTGGAAAGTAAACGGAAATGATGTGGGGACAGGTCTTACCTATCAATCTTCATCGCTTCAGAACGGCGATGTGGTAACCTGCGAGATGACTTCCAATGCATCGCCATGTTTGGCAGGATCTCCCGCAATGTCGGCACCCATCGCAATGGCAATATTTAATTATCCAACCAATGTAGCGATTACCCCCGGGAATTCATCAGTATGTGCCGGGACAATCACTACCCTAAGTGCAACTGGCGGTCAGTTTCTGGGAATGGCCCTTGAAGATAATTTTAACGGGACGCCGTTGTTCACATCATCCGGAACTTCCAGTGCGGGTATTCCATGGACCAAACAGTCCAGTCCGTATAACGTTCCGCTGGTTGCAAACTTTGTGTCTCCAACCAATGACCCTATGTTTGTGACTTACGTCGCGACAGCATTTTCCAATGGTACGGCAAACAGTCAGTTGACATCGCCTGTAATTGATGCGTCAAACTTTACCACGCTAACCCTGAATTTTCAGCATACCTATAAAAAAGGAACCGAGTCAGGTGTAAACATTCAGGTTTCAACAAACGGCGGAGGAAACTGGTCAACCCTAAAGGCTTACACTTCAAACCGCGGTTCTGAGAACAACCTTGTCAATGAAACCGTCAACATGGATGCGTATGCCGGAAATCCAAACCTGATGATTCGATTCAATTACCTTGGAGCAACCGGATGGTTCAGTTCTTCTTGGTGGGCCATTGACAATCTGAAGCTAACCGGCGACAGATCGTCAATCGTATGGTCGCCATTAGACGGATTGTACAATGATGCCGCAGCAACCGATCCATACACAGGAACCTCTCAAACTACAGTTTATGCAAAACCGATGGCTTCCCAGATTTACACCGCCACATCAATTGGCCATCTGGGATGCAGCGTGTCTGATCAGGCAACTGTAAATATCCAGGCATTGCCTACTATTTCCGGGGTAACCCAGGCCGCAGTTTGTCAGGACACTTCAGCATCAATCGCGATGACCGGGTTGCCGGCAGGAGGAACGTTCAATATTTCATACAAGGTCAACAATGGTCCTGTTAACAATGCGGTAGCCATAGCCGATGGTTCCGGAAATGCCAGCTTTAGTTGTCCGGTAACTTTGGCCAATAATGGTCAGGAATTGGTTATCACCAGCATTGTCAGAAATGACAACACACCTTCATGTGAGCTAATCCCGGCTGGAAACAATTCAGTTGTGCTGGCTGTAAATGCCAATGTAACTTATTATGCCGACACCGATGAAGATGGTTTTGGCGACATAGCCTCAACCCAGGTTTCGTGCTTTGGCGCACCGGAAGGATTTGTATCCAACAACACTGATTGTGACGACAACAATGGTCAAATCAATGCTACGTATGCATTTTATGTTGATGCCGACGGCGACGGATTTGGCGTGGGCAACCTGGAAAGCGTTTGCGCAGTCGATGCCAATACGCCACCTGCAGGATATTCAGTCAACAATACGGATTGTAATGACGCAGATAATTCCCTCAACGCCATGTTTAGCTTTTATGTTGATGCTGACCAGGACGGATTTGGCTCTGAAACACAAGAGATGGTTTGCGCCATCGATGACCAGACGCCACCTGTGGGATATTCGGTTTCCAATACCGATTGTAACGACCTTGACGCCAGCATGAACACTACCTATTCGTTCTATGCCGATGCCGATTTTGACGGTTACGGAGCCGGTGACCTTGTTGCCGATGTGTGTGCGGTTGATGCCAATACACCTCCTGCCGGCTACTCATTAACTGATAATGATTGCAACGATGCGGCCGGTTCAGTGAACCCGGGTGCGGCTGAGGTAGCCTACAACGGTATTGACGACGACTGCGACGGTACAATTGACGAGGGAAGCCAAATGTTCTCACAGGTTTTGGCTTCACAATGTGGAACTACCCTGGTAAGCATCGGGTCGCTGGTAGGATGCGTAAGTTATTCTTCGGCTTCGGGTTATCGATTTGAAGTGACCAACACGATGACCAACCAGCAATGGATTATTGACCGAACAGTTCCAAACTTCAGCCTGACTCATCTTCCGCAATATGATTACGCCACAACGTATTCAGTCCGCGTTATGTT
>CAZIBV010000046.1:11967-17016 GCA_964537345.1 uncultured Flavobacterium sp.
TGACTCATCTTCCGCAATATGATTACGCCACAACGTATTCAGTCCGCGTTATGTTGCAGCGCAACGGCATTTGGCTCAACTATTACGGCGAACCATGCCTGATCGCTTCACCTGCAATTACAAGTCCGGGTGGTGCGGCACAGCTTAATCAATTGCAATGTGGACAGGTTCTTCCAAGCATCAACACCTTGATTGCCACAACAAGTTTGGCCGGCGTAACGTCGTATCGATTCCGGGTAACCGATCTAACCGATACCGACGGACCCAACCAGGTTCAGATCATCGACCGTGCCTTGCATTGGTTCAGTCTTAAAATGCTGCAACGCTACAACTATGGCACAACGTATACTGTAGAAGTGGCTGTCAAGTCAGGCGCCAGCGGAGAATTCACCGGCTTTGGTCAACCCTGTACGGTTTCTACTCCTGCGGTTCCAACATTATCTATGTGCGATCAAACTGTGGCCGCGCCGGGAACCAATGTGTTTACCGTCAGCCTGAACAGTGTTACCCAATACCGTTTTGTACTTACCGATATGGAAAACTTCTCGGTAACAACGGTTGATCGTCCGCTGCATTGGTTCCGCTTTAGCGATGTTCCGTCATACGTTCCGGGCCGTCAATATGGGGTTCAGGTTGCATTGATGACATCGGGCGAATGGTCGCCGCTGAGCGATGCGTGTATGATTACCGCACCTGCAAGTGCCCGCGCGGAAGTGAAGCAATCGGCTGTTGCGTTCAACGCGGTTGCTTATCCAAACCCGTTTGCAAATGGTTTCCGTCTTGCGCTGACCACTGCGTCTGAGACTGATATCAACATCAAAGTATACGACATGACTGGCAGAATGCTGGAGCAAAAAGAAGTTCCTGCATCAGGTATCGAATCACTTGAAATAGGTGAAAGCTATCCGGCCGGTGTTTATAACGTCGTGGTTTCACAAGGCGATCAGGCCAAAACCATGCGCGTCATCAAACGATAATTGTTTAACATCAATTGAGAAGGCCCTGTTGTAGTGACAGGGCTTTTTTTATTGTTATATTTTCTGATGTATGCTATACGGATCGATAGGGTTCAACCTGCTTTAAAGCTGTCGCAATGGGTGAATGCTAAACTTTATGATATCAAGCAGTGCTTATTGCAAACCGCTGATTGTAAAAACCGGAATTAAATCGCGCGGAATTCATAACTTTAGCACTCAATTTCATGCTATGCGGAACCTGGTTTGGGCATTCATCTTTGCAATTACCGGTCTATGGGCACAAGACAAACAGCTGCCTGACTTTAAAGCCGTCGATTCGCTCTATCGCGAAGACCAGTTCTACTTTGGAATTACGTATAATCTCCTTAAAAACAAACCCGACCGCGTAAAGCAAAACAAACTCTCAATGGGATTCAGCGGCGGATTTTTACGCGACATGCCCTTTAACGAAAAACGAACCTGGGCGGTAGCCGCCGGACTTGGTTACAGTTACCACAACTTTAACCACAACCTGCAAATGACCAAGTTGGGAAATGATCCTGTAGTTTATACGCTTTTTGCGCCCGACGATTATTTTGAAAAGAACAAACTCATTTTGCACTACCTTGACCTTCCGATAGAACTCCGCTGGCGTACTTCGACACCAGACAGTCATAAGTTTTGGCGGGTGTATACGGGTTTTAAGTTGAGTTATCTTATCTACGATCAGTACAAATACCGGGGTGACAGCGGCGACTACACCATTTCACACAATCCCGATTTGTCAAAACTCATGTATGGGATTTATTTATCTGCGGGGTACAACACTTGGAACATTAACGTTTATTATTCCCTCAACGAGTTTTACGAAAACGGCAATGTCGGCAATCAGCCGGTAGGAATGCGGACGCTTAATATGGGATTGATGTTTTATATCCTATAGCCAGAAAGCTGATAGTATCAACTGCGGGAATAATCCGCACACAAATCCCAACACCAGTTCAGCCGGCGTGTGCGCCTTTAGCAGCAGTCTTGCAGACAGTACCGCACCGGTTAGGAAAGTCAATACGGCAACGGCTGCATATCGGTTTAGATCAAAATGCCAGGTCAGCGCCGCGAAGAATCCAAGCCACGCCGACATACTAAGGGCGTGAAGGCTGATTTTCATCGGCTTGAACAAAAACGCGAAAGCCAGACCACTGCTGATGATCGCACCTGTAAAAAAGAAAAACAATACCCGCGAAACGTCTGGCGTCAAACTTCGTGAAATGAGCAGGTAAAGCAGCAACATCTGGAAAAGAAGAGGTGTCTTTCGCTGCGCCGGGTCCGGAATCATGACCGATCCCACGCGACCCATCGACCGCAAAAGCAAAAAGAAGAGCAACGGTAAAATTACGGTGAGCAAAAACACCTGAATCAGGATGAGGTATTTTTGTGCCGGCGAAAAAAAATCGACGCCCAGCCAAAAGTATGACCCTACGGCATACAGCGGAACAAAAAGCGGATGAAACAGGTAGGATGCAAACGCCGGCCAACTGTAGTCAGGACGGGTCATATTTTTTTGCGCATCCGTGCCACCGGAATATCCAGTTGCTCGCGGTATTTGGCTATGGTTCGCCGCGCAATCGGGTAACCGCGCTCCTTGAGAATTTCGGCCAGCTGATCGTCGGGCAATGGTTTTCGCTTGTCTTCTTCCTCAATGACATCGCGAAGGATTTTCTTGATTTCCAGTGTAGAAACTTCTTCGCCCTGGTCGTTGGTCATCGCCTCCGAGAAAAATTCCTTGATGAGCTTGGTTCCGTAAGGCGTTTCGACAAACTTGCTGTTGGCCACCCGTGAAACCGTCGAAATGTCGAGCCCGACAATATCCGCAATGTCCTTGAGGATCATAGGACGCAGCTTGGTTTCGTCGCCGGTCAGGAAAAATTCGCGCTGGTATTCCATGATGGCGCTCATAGTAACCGTAAGGGTTTCCTGGCGTTGTTTGATGGCGTCGATAAACCACTTGGCCGAATCCAGTTTTTGTTTGATAAACTGAACCGCATCGCGTTGTTGCGAATTTTTTTCGCGCGATTCCTTGTACGTCTGCAGCATATCTTTGTAGTCCCGCGATACGTGAAGCGTTGGAACGTTTCGGCCGTTTAGCGTAAGCTCGAGCTCGCCTTCGTTGATCTTGATGGTAAAATCAGGGACGACGTGTTCCACCAGCCGCGTGGTGTTTCCGGCGAATGAATTGCCCGGTTTTGGGTTGAGTTTTTCAATTTCCTCAACAGCTTTCTTGAGCTTTTCCTGTGATACGTCGTAGCGTTGCTGAAGTTTGTCGTAGTGTTTTTTGGTAAAGGCGTCAAACTGGTTCTCGATGATGTCGGTGGCCAGTTCGACTGATTCGGTAGGCGTTTTGTGTTTGAGCTGAAGCAGTAGGCACTCCTGAAGATCGCGCGCGCCAACTCCCGACGGCTCCAGTTCGTGAACAATGTTCAGGATGCGCTCGACAGTTTTTTCATCGGTGTAAATCCCTTGTGTAAACGCCATGTCGTCGACCAAATCCTGTATGCTCCTGCGGATATAGCCCATCTCGTCGATGCTTCCCACCAGGAATTCGGCTATTTCGCGTTCAGCTTCCGTCAGGATAAAAGTGTTGAGTTGGTTGATCAGATCCTGGTGAAAGGTGACAGGCGCAGCCAAAGGCGATACGCGTTCCTCGTCGTCATCAGAATAGTTGTTGGCCTGGTATTTATAGTCGGGCGTGTCGTCGTCACTCAGGTATTCGTCGATGTTGATGTCATCGGTTTCGATGGTTTCGGCGTCGTCGGAATCGTCATATTCCTGAGTGTCGAATTCATCTTTCTCGTACTCATCTTCCTCCTCCTTGCCCGATTCCAGCGCGGGATTCTCATTCATCTCTTCCTTAAGACGCTGCTCAAAAGCCTGCGTTGGCAACTGAATCAGCTTCATCAACTGAATTTGCTGTGGCGAAAGTTTTTGTGATAGCTTTAGATTTAAGGACTGTTTCAACATACAACCAGCGAAATTTTAGGTTGCTCAAATTTACGAAAATTCGCGATTAGGTGGGGTGAAAATGTTAGGGGTTAGGGGGATTTAGAGATTTAAGATTGAATCCTCGAAACTGTAAATGGTTGTCGGTTGTCGGTTGTCGGAGATGTTTGAGGATTACTTGAAACTTACTGCTACCGCAGTTTTCTGTAAGCTTTGAACTGTTCACCGTAAACTGTGCTCTCTGGTAACTTTAACAATTTCGGCAGAAAATCTGTAGCCAACCTGATGTTTTTTTTCGTTTGGGATAATCCATTGTTCCCCTACCCATTGGTACGAAGTTAGCCGAATTACCAATTAGTCTGGTACAGAAAACCTGCCGTAAAAGTTAAATGTTACAGGGTCAAGGTCTAAGTTGCGGGGCGTCGGTTGTCGTTTTGCGGGAGCGATCTGAGAATTATTTAAAACTTCCTGCTTCCGCGAGACGAGCTAATCGCTGACAGCTGACGGCTGACAGCTAATTATGGTTGACGGTTGCCGGAGTGTTTCAATTTGTAGTTTAATCTTCCCGTTACCGCGAGACGAGCTAATCGCTAAAAGCTGACCGCTGAAAGCTAATTCCGCGATTTTTTATAAACCGTAAAACGTAACTGTGCTCTCTGGTAACTTTAACAATTTCGGCAGAAAATCTGTAGCCGACCTGACGTTTTTTTCCGTTTGGGATAATCCATTGTTCCCCTACCCATTGGTACGAAGTTAGCCGAATTACCAATTAGTCTGGTACAGAAAACCTGCCGTAAAAGTTAAATGTTACAGGGTCAAGGTCTAAGTTGCGGGGCGTCGGTTGTCGGTTTGCGGGAGCGATCTGAGGATTATTTAAAACTTCCTGCTTCCGCTAGACGAGCTGATCGCTAAAAGCTAATTCCGCAGTTTTCTGTAAACGGTAAACTGTTCACCGTAAACAAAGGTGGCCGGTTGTCGGTTGTCAGTTGTCGGAGAGTTTCAATTTGTAGTTTAAACTTCCCGTTACCGCGAGACGAGCTGATCGCTAAAAGCTGACCGCTAAAAGCTAATTCTGCGATTTGCTGCAAACTCTGAA
>CAZIBV010000046.1:17116-20472 GCA_964537345.1 uncultured Flavobacterium sp.
ATCGCTAAAAGCTGACCGCTAAAAGCTAATTCTGCGATTTGCTGCAAACTCTGAACTGTTCACCGTAAACAAAGGTTGCCGGTTGCCGGTTGTCGGGAGGATTTTAGGATTGCTTGAACCTCCATGCTACCCCGAGACGAGCTAATCGCTGATAGCTAAAAGCTGATAGCTAATTTTCCGCGATTTTCTGTAACCTGTAAACTGTTAACCGTTAACTGTGAACTAAAGAGATTGAAAAATTCAAAAATTTATAAATTCCCAAACCGGGAACTATAATCACCCCACTACCAAAATCCCATCGTTAATTGTTCATTGTTAACTGTTAATTGCAACCGCGTTATCCCCTAAGTAATCGCCTTCACCACCGCTTTCTCAGCTTCCTTGCGGGTGCCGTCAAAGCCGTCGACGCCGGAAACCGTGGTGTATTTCAGGACGTATTTCTTTCCGGGGTTAAGGCGTTGGTAAACTGATTGCACCATAAGCGTTGCCTCGTGGTAGCCGCAAAGAATCAGTTTGAGTTTGCCGGGATAGGTGTTGACGTCGCCAATGGCGTAGATTCCCGGAACATTGGTTTGATAGTCCAGGGCGTTGTTGACGACGATGGCGTTTTTGTCGATTTCGAGTCCCCAGTTGGCGATGGGCCCAAGTTTTGGTGTCAGCCCAAACAGCGGAATGAGATAGTCGCAGGCAATTTCAAGGGTGTTGCCTTCCTGGTTTACGGTGATCGACTCCAGCTTTCCGTTGCCGTGAATGCCTGAAATTTCAGCCGGAGTAACCAGCCTCAGTTTGCCCAGGCTTTTGAGCTCCTGCACTTTCTCGACTGAATCCAGCGCGCCGCGAAATTCATTGCGACGGTGTACAAGCGTCACCTCGCTGGCTACATCGGTCATAAAAATGCTCCAGTCGAGAGCTGAGTCGCCACCACCGGCAATCACCACACGTTTTCCCCTGAATTTTTCCGGGTCGCGGATAAAGTAGTCGACGCCTTTGTCTTCGTAATCAGCAATGTTGTCGAGTTCGGGTTTGCGCGGTTCAAAACTGCCCAATCCGCCGGCAATGGCAACGGCACGGCAATGAACCTGCGTTCCCTTGTCGGTGGTAACGATAAAACTGTCATCGGGTTGACGGTCGATGGTTTCGGCGCGTTCGCCCAGGGTAAAGCCCGGCTGGAACTGTTTGATTTGCTCCAGTTGATTTTTTACCAGGTCGCCGGCCAGGATTTCCGGGAAGCCCGGAATGTCAAAAATGGGTTTCTTTGGGTACAATTCAGCCAACTGCCCACCGGGTTGCGGAAGCGCGTCGATGATGTGACATTTGAGTTTTAAAAGACCGGCTTCAAAGACTGCAAACAGGCCTGTTGGGCCGGCTCCGATGATGAGAATATCTGTTTTGATCATGGGTTGTTTCGTTACGGGACAAATTTATTGCGCCCGGGCGGGTGTTTAAATGATTTTTATCAGCCTCCGGCGCCGCGTGAAGGATGGGAGTGGAAATCCTTTATGGCGAAGCCTAAAGATTGAAACGCACAGCCTGACAGCGCCGCAGCCTGCGGAGGCGGTGGCACGCCCAAAAAAATCAGGCGATGTTGGATACGGTCTCAATTTGTGGCGCCCATTTTTTGATGGTGGTTTCCACGCCGGCGCGCAAGGTCATGCGGTTGACGCTGCATCCTACGCAGGCGCCTTCAAACCGCACCGTGACGTGTTTGTCGTCTTGGATGCTTACCAGCGAGATGTCGCCGCCGTCGGAGTTGAGGAACGGCCGGATCTCGTCGAGTGCCTTTTGGACGTTCTCAGTCAATTGGTTTGTGTCCATAATGTTTAAGCTTGCTTTTTGCTGCAGATGTTAAACGGATGCTATTTTCTAACTGCGCTGCACCCGGCCATGGTCGTGATTTTGACGGCCTCGGTGGGCGGCAGGTTTTCATTTCTCGATACAACTTCTTCTACCACGCGGCGGGCGACGTCAACAAAGACATCGGCCACGGGTGATCCGGTTTGCATGGCGGCGGGCCTTCCGTAATCGCCGGCCTCACGCACCGATTGCACCAGCGGAACCTCGCCCAGGAACGGAACGTTGAGGTCGTCGGCCAGGTTTCGGGCGCCGTGTTGTCCAAAGATATAATATTTATTTTCAGGAAGTTCAGCTGGCGTAAAATAGGCCATGTTTTCAACAATGCCCAAAACAGGAACGTTAATGGCCTCCGACATAAACATGCCTACGCCTTTTTTGGCATCGGCCAGCGCAACGGCTTGCGGCGTACTCACCACAACGGCGCCGGTTACAGGCAATGACTGAAGGATCGACAGGTGGATGTCGCCGGTTCCGGGCGGAAGGTCAAGGAGCAAAAAGTCCAGTTGGCCCCAGTCGGCGTCAAAAATCATTTGGTTGAGCGCCTTGGCTGCCATTGGTCCGCGCCAAATGACGGCCTGCGACGGAGCGGTAAAGAAACCGATGGAAAGCATTTTGATTTCATAACTCTCGATGGGTTTCATTTTTGACTTTCCGTCGACGTTGACTGAAATTGGTTTTTCATTTTCCACGTCGAACATGATCGGCATTGACGGACCGTAAATATCAGCATCCAGAATGCCCACCTTAAAGCCCATGTGCGCCAGGGTGACGGCCAGGTTTGCGGTAACGGTTGACTTTCCTACGCCGCCCTTGCCGGATGCCACGGCTACGATGTTGCTGATGCCCGGAATAGCCTTGCCCTTGGCGGGAGCGGCCGGTTTTTCAGGCGCTTCAACTTTTACATTTACCTTGACGGTAACGTCGTTGGAGTATTTTTCCTGGATGACTTTGCGGATGTCGTCCTCGGCGCGCTTGCGGATGTGCATGGCGGGAGTGCTGATGGTGAGATCGACGACAACCTCGTTTCCAAATGTCAGTACGTTGGTGACGGCACCGCTTTCGACCATGTTTTGGCCCTCGCCGGCAATGGTGATGGCTTGCAGCGCCGATAGGATTTCTTTTCTGTCTGGTTTCATGACTTTAACTGCCTTATTTAGACTAAATAGTCGCTGGCGTTTTCGAGTGCAAAGATAGTTACAATTGACGATTTTGCATCGGGAATTAACAAATGTAATGGAGTTGTGAAACCTGATGGTTTACTCAGGCTGCCAAAAGACTTTTTCAAAATCCTGAACGCGGTTGTCTGCCACGCGGATTCCTTCATTTTCCAGCAGCTGTTGCATCAAGTTGGTGCCGCCAAAATGGTGCTTGCCTGACAGCAAACCCATGCGGTTGACCACGCGGTGCGCCGGAACATCACCCGGACAGGCGTTCATCGCCCAGCCTACCATTCGCGCTGATCCTGAAGAGGCCAGAAAATTGGCGATTGCGCCATACGAGGT
>CAZIBV010000047.1:0-2798 GCA_964537345.1 uncultured Flavobacterium sp.
GCCGCTTTTACCTTATCAACGTAATCCAGTTTCTCCCAAGTGAAAAGTTCAACGGTTACTTGCTTTTCATTGCCGTCCGGCGACCTGAAAACCTTGGTTACGGTCTCGGGTTTGCGTCCCATGTGTCCGTACGCCGCAGTTTCACTGTACATCGGGTTGCGCAGTTTAAGACGCTCTTCAATGAAGTAAGGACGCATGTCAAAAATCTCTTCAACTTTCTTCGCAATTTCGCCGTTGGTCATCTTCACTTTTGACGTTCCGTACGTCTCAACAAAAATTCCCATGGGCTTGGCTACGCCGATGGCATACGAAACCTGAACCAGAATTTCGTCGGCAACACCCGCGGCCACGAGGTTCTTGGCAATGTGACGCGTTGCGTAAGCCGCCGATCGGTCAACCTTGCTCGGATCTTTTCCTGAAAAAGCACCACCACCGTGCGCGCCTTTTCCGCCGTATGTGTCGACGATAATTTTGCGACCGGTCAGTCCCGTATCGCCGTGAGGTCCGCCAATGACGAACTTTCCGGTTGGGTTGATGTGGTACAAAATGCGGTCGTTGAACAAATGCGCGTACTGAGGATATTTTGCAATGATGCGAGGGATCAGGATGTGCTTGATGTCGTCCTGGATTTTGAGCAGCATGGCCGCTTCCTCGTCAAAATCATCGTGCTGCGTCGAGATGACGATCGCCTCGATGCGCGTTGGTTTGTTGTTGTCGTCGTATTCCAGCGTCACCTGGCTTTTGGCATCGGGACGCAGGTATTTGATTTGGTCGTTTTCACGTCGCAAAGCAGCCAGTTCCTGCAGTAGTTTGTGCGACAGATCCAACGCCAGCGGCATGTAATCTTCCGTCTCATTTGTGGCATAGCCAAACATCATTCCCTGGTCGCCGGCGCCTTGCTCTTCCTTGTTGGCGCGGTCAACTCCTTGGTTGATGTCAGACGACTGCTCGTGAATGGCCGACAGCACACCGCACGACTTGGCCTCAAACATGTACTCGCTTTTGGTGTAGCCGATGCGTTCAATCACATCGCGCGCAATCTGCTGTACATCCAGATAAGTCTTTGATTTCACTTCGCCCGCCAAAATCACCTGACCAGTGGTTACCAGTGTTTCGCACGCCACTTTTGATTCAGGGTCAAACGCCAGGAAATTGTCAATCAGCGCGTCCGAAATCTGGTCCGCAACCTTGTCCGGGTGTCCTTCACTCACTGACTCGGACGTAAAAAGATAAGCCATAAAACAAATTATAAATTTAAATTATCAATTTTAAGGTTCCTTAATGAGGCCTTAACTGTCTGACATGGAGCGTCCTATTTGGAATGGGTACGTAAAAACTAAAGAAGAAGTATCCTGCTTTAGCATTTTTTAGCGTCTTGAACGCCAGAGGTTGCAATCAGTCCAAATCTGTCCTCTACAGTCGGTGCAAATATAATAAATAGGATAAAATTTATCGGTTTAAATTTTTGTTAGTCGAAAGAGCTTCTTAAATTTGATAGCAATCAAACTAACTTTTATCACTATGAGAAAAACTTTACTCTTTGCTTTTGTTTTTGCAGCGATGACCTCGCAGGCACAGACAAACCTCCTTACTGAAAATTTTGACACGCTCGGCGATCCCATTACTTTGCCAACGGGCTGGACGGCCATAAACCGGAGCGCGCCTGTAGGAACAACAACCTGGTTTAGGGGCGGAGCCGGAACAACCTTTGGGGGTTATAACGGCGGACAAACCGGATACATAGGTGCAAACTTTAACAGTACCACCGGTGTAGGTGTCATCAGCACCTGGCTTATGTCGCCGGTACTTACCCTGCAAAACGGCGACGTGATCTCTTTTTACACCCGTACGGCCACCGGCTCCATTTATGCCGATAACCTGGAATTGCGCCTTAGTACCAATGGCGCTGCATCGGCCGATCCAACCGGTCCAGTCGGCGTTGGCGACTACACCACACTGGCATTGACGGTCAATGAGGTGTTTCCACTCGCTTCAGGATACCCACAAGAGTGGACGGAAAAAACCTATACGATAACCGGTGTTGAGAATCCAACCGAGATGCGTTTTGCTTTCCGTTATACCGTTCCTGATTCGGCCGGTCCGTCTGGAAACAATTCAAACTTTATCGGAATCGATGCAGTAACCGTAACCCGTCCAACTGCGGGAACGTCTGATTTTTTCAAGGCCAACATCAGCATGTATCCCAATCCGGTAAACGACGTTCTTAATCTGTCAGTCCGCAATGCATCTTCCATCACAAAGGTTTCAATTGCCGATATTAACGGACGCATTGTAAAGTCGCTTGATTTGGGAACTGTTTCACAAGCCGAGGTTGCCGTGTCAGCCTTGCAATCTGGAGTTTACACCATCACCATCGAAACAACCGAGGGTAAAGGCGTCTCAAAATTCATCAAGAGCTAAACCACAAAATACCATTTTTAAAAAGGCTTCATCACGGAGCCTTTTTTTTATTTCAAAAAATACCATTCCCGCTTGTAGAATAAAATCTAATCGCGTTACTTTGCCCTGTTCTTTGTCATGATGACCGTTATCACGAAAGGCCGAGGGATTAGACCCAGTGACGCCTTAGCAACCCTTTACCCCGTAAAGAAGGTGCTACATTCTACCGCACACGCGGACAGATAACCTGAGCAATTCCCTCACTTTCACATAACGTTTTTTTATCAGGAGCACAAAGCCCGGTTTCCAAATGAAGCTGCGGTCCCGCTGTCCACTGTATCTTTTTTTTCCGCAGCTACCGCGCGTCAAAAAAAGGATGCCGTTGCCATCGGGGCTAT
>CAZIBV010000047.1:2898-18168 GCA_964537345.1 uncultured Flavobacterium sp.
AAGAAGATTTAAATGTTTCGAAAAACAACCCTGTGCCCTGCACCCTGCACCCAGCGCCCAATTAACAGTTAACAATTAACAATGAACAATTGAATTTTCTAACGCAGGAAGATTTGCTATCAGAAGAAGATTTAAATGTTATGAAAAACAACCTTGAACCCTGAACCCAATAAAATGCTATGAAAAACAACCCTGAACCCTGCACCCTGCACCCTGCACCCAACCCCCTGAACCTGACGCCCGGCAAAGTTTTGCTCCTCGACGGGGCCATGGGAACCATGCTGCAGCGCTATCAATTTACTGAAGCTGATTTTCGCGGAGATCGGTTCAAGGATTTTCCGCATCCGCTCAAGGGAAACAATGATTTGCTGTCGCTGACGCAGCCGCACGCCATAAAAGACATTCACCGTCAGTATTTCGAGGCAGGCGCCGACATTGTCGAAACCAATACTTTTTCCTCAACTTCCATTGGCATGGCTGATTACCACATGCAGGATTTGGTTTACGAACTCAACTTTCAATCGGCAAAATTGGCGCGCGAAGTAGCTGATGAGTTTACCGCAAGGGAGCCGCACAAGCCGCGTTACGTGGCGGGATCCATCGGCCCTACAAACCGGACGGCCAGCCTGTCGCCCGACGTGAACAATCCGGCGTTCCGGGCCATTTCCTTTGAAGAACTCAGGCTGGCCTACGCCCAACAGGTTGAAGCGCTTTTAGACGGAGGTGTCGACATTTTACTGGTAGAAACCGTTTTTGACACACTCAATGCCAAGGCTGCACTTTTTGCCATCGATGAGATCAAAACCGCCCGAAACCTGGACACACCGGTCATGGTGTCGGGAACCATCACCGACGCATCGGGCCGCACGCTTTCCGGACAAACGGTCGAGGCATTCCTGATTTCGGTCGAGCACATTCCGCTGTTCTCGATTGGGCTTAACTGCGCCTTGGGTGCCGATCAACTCAAACCCTACCTCAAACGCCTGCGCCGCGCCACATCACTCCGGATTTCAGCGCATCCAAACGCCGGATTGCCCAATGCTTTTGGCGAGTATGACCAATCGCCAAAGGAAATGCAAGCCCTAATCCGGGAGTATCTTGAAGAAGGCCTGGTAGACATTGTCGGAGGATGCTGCGGCACCACACCGGAGCATGTGAGGGAAATGGCTTTTTTAATTAACAGTTAACGATTAACAATGAACAATTGGATTGCGTAACGCAAGGAGATCTGCTATTAGATGGAGATGTAAATGTTATGAAAAGCAACCCTGAATCCTGCACCCTACACCCTGTGCCCTGCGCCCAATTAACAGTTAACAATGAACAATGAACAATTGGATTCTCTAACGCAAGAAGAGATTCAATTAGAAGAAGAAATGAAA
Organism: uncultured Flavobacterium sp.; assembly: GCA_964537345.1. GTDB lineage: Bacteria > Bacteroidota > Bacteroidia > Flavobacteriales > Flavobacteriaceae > Flavobacterium. Next base: position 4,281 of record CAZIBV010000047.1, read on the forward strand.
CACAGTCCCGCCGACAACCGACAACCGGTAATTAATTTGGAATAACTCCAAAAGATTCCCGCTTAGAAGAAGATGTAAATGCTATGAAAAACAACCCTGCACCCTGCACCCAACCCCCTGCACCCCTCAAGTTGTCAGGTCTCGAACCCCTAATCATAACGCCCGAAACTAATTTCGTCAACATAGGTGAACGCACCAATGTCACCGGGTCGCGAAAGTTCCTGCGTCTGATCAAAGAAGAAAAGTATGAAGAGGCGCTCGAAATTGCCCGCAAGCAGGTTGAGGGCGGCGCGCAAATTCTCGACGTGAATATGGACGAGGCCATGCTTGACGGTGTGGCGGCCATGACGACATTTTTAAACCTGATCGCCTCAGAGCCGGATATTTCGCGCGTGCCCATCATGATCGATTCGTCAAAATGGGAAATCATCGAGGCCGGATTGCGCGTAGTTCAGGGAAAGTGTGTCGTCAATTCCATTTCACTCAAGGAAGGCGAGCAGGAGTTTATCCGTCAGGCCACGTTAATCAAGCGGTACGGGGCTGCCGTGATCGTCATGGCGTTTGATGAGTTGGGTCAGGCGGACACTTTTAAGCGCAGGATTGATATCTGTAAACGATCTTACGACATCTTGGTGGAGCAAGTCGGGTTCAAGCCGCAGGACATCATATTTGACCCCAACATTTTTCCCGTGGCCACCGGGATGGACGAACACCGCCGCAATGCGATCGATTTTTTTGAAGCTACCCGATGGATCCGGCAAAACCTTGCGCATGCCAGCGTTTCAGGCGGTGTAAGCAACGTTTCCTTTTCGTTTCGCGGACACGACAAGGTGCGCGAGGCCATGCATTCGGCATTTTTGTACCACGCCATTCGCAGCGGGATGACCATGGGCATTGTCAATCCGGAAATGCTGGAGGTGTATGACGAAATCCCAAAAGACCTGCTCGAACGCGTCGAGGATGTACTGCTCGACCGCCGCGATGACGCCACCGAACGCTTGCTGGAATTTGCCGATACGCTCAAAACTGATCCAAAACTGACGCAAAAAATTGTGGGCGAGTGGCGAAGTCATCCGCTTCAGGACCGAATTACGCACGCGCTGGTCAAGGGAATCGACGAGTTTATTGAAGCCGATGTCGAAGAGGCTCGCCTGACGGTTGAACGCCCCATACAGGTTATCGAACAACACCTGATGTCAGGGATGAACGTTGTGGGTGATTTGTTTGGCAGCGGAAAAATGTTTTTGCCTCAGGTGGTCAAATCAGCAAGGGTGATGAAAAAGGCAGTGGCCTACCTGCTTCCGTATATTCAGGCGGCCAAGGACGGCAGCGCGGGCAGCGCAGGCAAGGTTTTGCTGGCCACGGTAAAAGGCGATGTGCACGATATTGGAAAAAACATTGTGTCGGTGGTGATGGGATGCAACAATTATGAAATCATCGACCTGGGCGTCATGGTGCCACCGGAGAAAATCATTGAAACCGCCTTGCGCGAAAACGTCGACTTGATAGGCCTTAGCGGCCTGATCACGCCCTCGCTCGACGAAATGGTGTACCTGGCCACCGAGCTGGAAAAAACAGGCGCCCGGATTCCGCTTTTGATTGGAGGCGCAACTACCTCCCGGGCGCACACTGCGGTTAAAATTGCCCCGCAGTACAGCCAGCCGGTTGTTCATGTCAATGACGCCTCGCGTGCAGTAACCATCGCCGGTAATTTGCTCCATCCTGAGAATCGGGAGGCGTACGCCCGGCTAATTCGGGAGGAGTACAGCAAGTTGCGCGAAGGTTATCTGGGGCGCGCCCGGGAAAAGGAATATCTGAGCCTTGAGCAGGCGCGCCAAAACCGATTGCAACTGGATTGGCTGGAGTATCGGCCGCCGGTTCCGCGGTTTACCGGTGTCAAGACGGTGAATGTGAGTTTGCATCGGTTGGTTAAATACATTGATTGGACGCCTTTTTTTCAGACCTGGCAGCTGTTTGGGAAGTATCCCGCTATTTTGGAAGATGAAGTCGTGGGCATTCAGGCCCAATCAGTTTTTGCCGATGCGCAAAAAATGCTGAAGCAAATAACATCCGGGAAAAAGCTTGAGGCGCGCGGCGTTGTGGGGCTTTTTCCGGCCAACACAGTAGCGTTTGACGACATTCAGGTTTTGTCCGGCAACGGGCATACAACTTTTTTGACGCTCCGACAGCAATCCAAAAAGACGGCAGGTGCTCCCAATTTGGCCTTGGCCGATTTTATTGCGCCAATCGAATCGGGGGTGACCGACTACATCGGGGCGTTTTGCGTGTCGACGGGTTTTGGGGTAGAGGAGTGGGCTGCCAGGTTGGAAGAAGACCAGGACGATTACGGCGCCATCATGCTCAAGGCGCTTGCCGACCGTTTGGCCGAAGCTTTTGCCGAATACCTTCACGAAAAAGTTCGGGTGGAATTTTGGGGTTATGCGCCGTCGGAGTCGTTGGACAATCAGGACCTGATAGAGGAGCGGTATCGCGGCATCCGTCCGGCGCCTGGTTATCCGGCCTGTCCCGACCATTTGGAAAAGCCCACCATCTGGAAGTTGCTCGATGTTGAAAAAAACATTGGAGTGCGCCTTACCGAAAGCATGGCGATGTGGCCGGCGTCGTCGGTGTCAGGGTATTATTTTGCGCATCCGCAGGCCCGGTATTTTGGTTTGGGAAAAATCAAGCCTGACCAAGCCCGGGATTACGCCAGACGCAGGGGAATTGCCGAGGCCGAGGCGCTCAAATGGCTGGGGCCTAATCTTGCCGACCAGCCGTAGGGCGCGTGAGCGATAGAAGCGGCAGCCCGCAGGACCGGTAACGGGACGAGGACTACAGCGGATAGCGCGGTGTGCGGCCCGGAAATTTTTGTGTTTGCGATGGATATTCCGCCGCAGACACGCCCAAATAAACAATTTAAATACGATGAAAGTTATTCAACACCTTGCAAATGCCGCCGGAAGGCCGCTTTTTTCTTTTGAGATTTTACCGCCGCTTAAGGGGCAGAATATTCAGTCGATTTTTGACAGTATCGATCCGCTGATGGAGTTTTGTCCGCCGTTTATTGACGTGACCTATCACAGAGAGGAATATCAGTACAAAGACATTGGAAACGGGCTTTTAAAGCGCCGCGTGGTGAAAAAGAGGCCTGGCACCGTGGGGATTTGCGCGGCCGTGATGAACAAGTATGGCGTTGATGCGATTCCGCATATTTTGTGCGGCGGATTTACGCGTGAGGACACTGAAAATTTCTTGATCGACCTTGATTTTCTGGGAATTGACAACGTGGTGGCTTTGCGCGGCGATGCGGTAAAAAGCGAGACGTACTTTAGGCCGGAAAAGGATGGGAACGAGTTTGCGTCGCAGTTGGTGGCACAAATTACAAATCTCAACAACGGGATTTATCTGGATGATGAACTGGAGAATTCGGCGGCGACGGATTTTTGCATCGGGGTGGCGGGCTATCCGGAAAAGCACCTGGAAGCGCCCAGCCTGGACAGTGATATTTACTATCTGAAACAAAAGATAGCCAACGGTGCCAATTATATTATCACCCAAATGTTTTTTGACAATGCGCGGTTTTTTGCTTTTGTCGACAAATGCCGCAGCGAGGGTATTTCAGTCCCGATTATCCCGGGTCTTAAACCCATTACGGGAAAAAAGCAGCTCAACCAGATCCCGCAGCGTTTTAGTGTTTCACTGCCTGATGATTTGGTCAGGGAAATTGTGCGGTGCGAAAGTCTGGATGCGGTAAAGCAGGTGGGTATTGAGTGGTGCATTGCGCAAAGCCGTGAACTTGTGCAGGCTGGATTTCCGGTTTTGCACTACTATTCGATGGGCAAACCCGATGCGATCAAGGCCGTGGCGCGCGAGGTTTTTTAAGACAGGTTGGGGCGCTTTGCCGTAAAAGAATATCTTTGCTTGATGCAAAAACGTTTTACGCTGTTGCTTGTGTTTTGTTGTGCCGCTCTTTTGGCGCAGCATGGCCCTACCGACAACCTTGAAGTATCGGTTTTTAGAGGGAATATCTTAAAACACACGCCGTATGTCGGGCATTTGATGGCGGGGCATCCGCGCGGTGTGATGCTTTCCTGGAACAAAAAAACCTATGGTGAAAAGGAGTGGCAGCGGGCGTTCAACTATCCGGACTACGGATTTTCACTTTTGTATCACGACAACCAGAATCCCGTGCTTGGCGACGTTTACGCCCTGAGCGCGCACTACAACTTTTACTTTTTGAAACGCCACGCTTTTTTTCGCATTTCGCAGGGTTTGGGCATGGCGACCAATCCTTACGACAAGGAAACCAACTACAAGAACAATGCGTTTGGATCGCGTTTTATGAGCGCCAACATTTTTATGCTGGGATTTAAAAAAGATGACTTGCTTGGTCGGTTTGGCGTTCAGGCCGGATTGCTTTTTACGCACTTTTCCAACGGTCGGATCAAATCGCCCAATAGCGGGATCAACAGTTATTTGTTTCAGGTTGGTGTGAATTACAACGTTCAGCCAAGCCGGACTTATCTGCGGGATTCGCTCACGGCCCATGTTAGGCAGCCCATTGCGTTTAACGGTGTGTTGCGTACCGGTGTCAGCGAGAGTCCCGTGACCAACAGCGGACAAAAGCCGTTTTATCACGTTGGGCTTTACGCCGACAAGCGAATTTCACGGAAAAGCGCGCTTCAATTGGGTGCCGACGTGTTTTTCTCTCAATATCTCAAGGAGTACATCCGATATAAATCGGTGGCGTATCCTGATCAGCCGCCCTTGGATCCCGACACTGATTACCGGCGTGTGGCTGCCGTTTTTGGACATGAACTGTTGATCAACCGGTTGACGGTGGAAACACAGTTGGGCCTTTATGTGTACAAGCCGTTTAAGTATGAAAGCGACGTTTACCAACGGGTTGGCGCGCGATATTATTTTTTGCCAAAGGTTTTTGCAGCCTTGTCGTTAAAGGCGCACGGCGGGCGCGCTGAGGCCATCGAAACCGGAATAGGAGTGAGGTTATGAGAGCAATTGTTTTTTTGTTGATGTTGTGGCTTGCAGGATGCAGTTCGGCCGAGGATTGCTTTAAAAAGGCGGGAAGTGAAACCCAGCGTCAGTTTGAAGTGGAGCCATTTACCAAAATCATTGTGGGCGAGCGCATTTCGATGGTGATCAAACAGGCTGATGAACGCCGCGTTGTGGTTAAGGCAGGCGAGAACTTTATTGACGATGTAAAAGTTGTGGTAACCGATGGGACGCTGCGCCTTACGGATGAATCCGGCTGCAACATGGTGCGCGGCTATGAGTTGATTACGGTTTTTGTTGATGCGCCCAATGTCGAGGAAATTTATTCCAATACCGGACGCCCGATCAAGTCAGACGGAGTTTTGACGTATCCGGTATTGCGGCTTTTTGCCATGGATTTTTTTGGCGGCGTCGGCACGGGGAACTTCTATCTTGAACTTGACAACCTGCAAACGGTGATTGAAAATAACTACGTCGCCGGTTACTATCTCACCGGCCATACCAATGAGCTCCTGCTCAATTTTTACGATGGCAACGGCCGCTTTGAAGGCAAGGACTTTCACGCCGAATCGATTAAAATCTTTCACCGCGGCGCCAATGACATGATCGTCCATCCGCTGCAATCATTGTCCGGTGATATTTACAGCACAGGAAATGTCATCAGCAAAAACACTCCGGCAGCAATAGATGTTAGGGAGCATTATACGGGGCGGTTGATAATTGACAATTGACAATTGATAATTAACAGTTAACAATTAATAATTAACAATTGGATCTTGGATTTAGGGAGTTTACGGTTAACAGTTTACGGTTAACAGTAAATCGCGGAAGCAGGAAGTTTGACTTTTCGACCCACTAATCTTTGAATTTTTAAATCTTTGATTTCCTTCTTGACCAACAACCGACAACAATTTTTACAGTTGACAGTAAATCGCGGTTGTGGAAACACTATAGATATCGACAAATGCTGAGTCTCGGTATTTGATAGTAGACGTAGGAGTGTTTTCGGGATTAGGAAAGAAGTAACCATAACTTTTAATACTCAAATTTTAGGCTTATCTTCGTTGAAAAAGTTATGGATATTCGTTGGGAACAAAGATTTTTTAATTTTTTGAAAGCGATGGATAAGCTTCAGCAATCAGTAGCGTACATTCATAAGAACTTTGAGATTGCTCAAGGAAAATTTGAAGATGGAATTGTCGACGAAATGATTAAGGAAGGTTTGATTCAGCGATTTGAATACACTCATGAACTGGCTTGGAATGTCATGAAAGACTATGCTGAATATCAGGGAAATTCAACAGTCGGCGGTTCCAGAGATGCGTCAAGGGAAGCCTTACAATTAAAAATCATCACCAACGGCCAAATTTGGATGGACATGATTCAAAGCAGAAACAAAACTTCCCATACTTATAACGAAGAAACTGCTAATGAAATATATTTTAAAATCTTAACAGAATATTATCCTGTATTTGAGGAATTCAGAACGACAATGGCAAAAAAACTTTCCGGAAGGCGGGATAATTTTGAGTAAAGTAAAATGGGTATTTCAGAATTTGGTTTAGAGCCCGGTGAAGTAGAAAAAATTCAAATGATTTTAAGTAATCATCCTGAAATTGATAAAGCAATTGTTTATGGCTCCAGGGCAAAAGGAAATTACAAACCTTATTCCGACATTGACATTTCGTTAGTTGGAAATATCAATCTAACACTTCAGCAAAAAATTGAGGTTGAATTAGATGATTTGCTTTTGCCGTATAAATTTGACATTTCCATTTACAATCAAATTGAAAATCAGGAATTGATCGAACATATTGGCCGGGTGGGAAAAGAAATCTATACGTCCTGTAAGTCTCCAAACGATACCAGCCGTTAAATCCAATCTTTAGGGTTTACAGTTTACGGTTAACAGTTTACGGTAAATCGCGGTAGTGGGATGATTAAAGTTTCCGATCGACTTTTTTGAATCTTTTTAGTTTACGGTTAACAGTTTACGGTTAACAGTAAATCGCGGTAGTAGGAAGTTTAAAGATACCGATAGGCTAATCTTTTAATTTTCAAATTTTCAAATCTCCAAATTCCCTTCCCTGCACCTTGTACCTTGCAACTTACTTCCCCGTCACATCCCGGAACACCGCTTCCAAATCCTTGCTCTTTTGGACGATTTGCAGGATTTTTAAGTTGTTGCGGGTGGCAAAATCAAATACATCGCCGCGCATGTCGTGGGTTGAAGCAAATTGCAGTTCCCATTTTTTGTTGAATTCATAGGCCGAAATGAGCTGCGGAAGTTCACCCAGTTGTTCGGCTGAAACGGATTGATCAAACTCAACTTCCAGAATCTGAACGGGATTTTCCTCTTGGGTGATGAGGTTTTCAAGTTTTTTGTCGGTGACGATTTTTCCTTTGTCGATGATGATGACGCGGTCGCAGATGGCCTCGACTTCCTGAAGGATGTGAGTTGAAAGGAAAACCGTTTTGTCTTTCCCGACGTTTTTGATCACGCGGCGAATCTCGACCAATTGATTCGGATCGAGTCCCGTGGTGGGTTCGTCCAGAATCAGTACGGCGGGATCGTGTAAAAGCGCCGTGGCCAATCCGACGCGCTGACGATAACCTTTTGAGAGTTGCCCGATTTTTTTGTGCGCTTCAGGCCTGAGTCCGGTAAGGTCGATCACCTCGTCGAGACGGGCTGATTTGACTTTGTACAATCCGGCGTTGAATTCCAGATATTCCCGCACGTAAAGTTCCAGATACAGCGGATTGTGTTCAGGCAGATATCCCACTGATCGCTGCACTTCCTGAGGTTGTGTGGCCACGTCAAATCCGTTGACGACAGCCTGACCTTCATCGGCCGCCAGGTACGTAGTCAGGATTTTCATCAGCGTTGATTTGCCGGCACCGTTGGGTCCCAGAAACCCGACGATTTCACCCTTGGCTATTGAAAACGAAACCTGGTCAAGCGCCTTTTGGCTTTGATAGTTCTTTGAAATCTGGTTAACTTCGATCATGCGTTGGTTTTTAATCGGCTACTAATCATTGGACGGCGGGCCGCCAAAAGACAAAATTAGTCCAAAACCATAAACTAAATTTTGCCGTCAATCGTATTTTTTTAAAACATTTTTTATATTTTAGCCAAACAAGCAAAAAAGGACACACGAGTAACGCTTAAACGCCCGGTTTTACTTTGATCTCATAAGTCGCGGCACAGGGTTATTCAACCGATTATTAATTCACAACGATATAAATCCCGATTAACGTCGGGATTTTTTTATGCCGTATCTTTGACTTTGTCTTTGGCAAAAATTTACCAGATGGAAAACGACAGTTCAGTACGCGCCTGGTTTGACGCGCTCCCCCATAACAATCCCTTGCTCATAGCCGGTCCGTGTAGTGCCGAAACTGAAGATCAGGTGATGGAGATTGCCCGCCAGCTTAAGGGATCGGGCGTGAGTTTTTACCGCGCGGGAATCTGGAAGCCTCGCACGCGTCCGGGTGGTTTTGAAGGTGTCGGGGCGATAGGCCTCAAATGGTTGGTTCGCGCCCGGGCTGAAACCGGACTTCCGATGGCGGTCGAGGTAGCCAATGCGGCCCACGTCAAGCTCGCCCTGGAACACGACATTGATGTGCTTTGGATTGGCGCGCGCACTACGGTCAATCCGTTTGCCGTGCAGGAAATTGCCGACGGTTTGGCCGGAACTGATAAAGTAGTCCTGGTCAAAAACCCGGTAAATCCTGATTTGGCGCTGTGGATTGGCGGAATCGAGCGGCTTTATCACGCCGGCATCCGCAACCTGGGAGCCGTACACCGGGGGTTTTCAACCTATGAAAAGACCAATTACCGCAACATTCCCGAGTGGCAAATTGCGATCGAATTGCAAAGCAGGTTTCCGCACTTGCCGCTAATCTGCGATCCGTCGCACATTACCGGCCGCCGCGACATGATACGCGAAGTTTCCCAACAGGCGCTCGACCTTAATTACGACGGGCTGATGATTGAAACCCACATCGATCCGGACAACGCCTGGAGTGACGCCGCGCAACAAGTGACACCGGAATCGTTAAAAAAAATCGTTGCCGAACTTTGCGTCAGGAACAAGACCACGCAAGAAGAATCGTTTCATCGCGAAATAGCCAAACTTCGCGCCCAGATTGACACCGCTGACGCCAAATTGTTGGAAATCCTTGGCAGCCGGATGAAAATTGCCGAACAAATCGGTGCGCTTAAAAAGGCTGAGAACGTGGCCGTCCTTCAAACCGGCCGTTGGATCGATGTCCTGGACAAAATGGTAAAGGAAGGCGAGCGACAAGGACTGAGCAAGGACTTTGTGATGCGTTATTTTAAGGCCGTGCATCAGGAGAGCATTGTGCATCAGGAGAAAATTTTCAACCAATAGGTTGCGTTTGAGTATTTCTTGTATGTTTGCGTCACCAAAAAAAACAAAAACATGAAGAAATTTATTTTAATGCTCACTTTTGTGTGCAGCGGGCTCGTCAGCGCCCAGAGTGACATCATCACCAAGCACAATGGTGAAACTGTAAACGGAAAGGTAATTCGCGTAGAGGAATATACCATTGTTTACAAGTATGACGGAGAGGATGCTGAGAATGTCATCAGCAAATACGCCATCGAGAAGGTCCAGTACGGGAAAAGCGGCCGCGTGGAGGAAATGACTGAAAAGATTGTAATCAACGGCGAGGATGATTGGGAAAAGGTGGTAATCCTTGAGGACAAAGCCTACATTGCCGGACTTAAAAAAGGTGAAGAGATTCGCGGAAAAACCGGCTTGATTAACTTTCAGACTGGAAACACCGGCGACAAAAAGGCCGAGAAAAAACTTAAGATGGCTGCGGCTGCAATCGGATGTCCGTTTGTGTTGATGACCGCTGATAAAACAACGGTGGGCGCAAACTCCAACATGCTCGGAGGAAGCCAGGCGATCAAGAAAGGCGTTGGGTACCGATACAAGTAATTAAAACAAATGAGAGGCTCCGGCCTCTTTTTTTATTCTTCGTATTATCTTTGGGCCATGACAGGAACCGTATACAAGTCAACCGGAAGCTGGTACAACGTCAAGGCCGACGACGGTGCGTTTTATGAGTGCCGTATCAAAGGCAAGTTCCGCATCGGCGGGCTCCGCAGCACCAATCCGGTGGCGGTGGGCGATCGGGTGGATTTTGATGTCGAAGAATCGGGCGGAAACGTAACCGCCACAATCAATCATATCCACGACCGACAGAATTACATCGTCCGCAAATCAGTCAACCTGTCCAAACAACTTCACATCATTGCGGCCAATATCGACTACGTCTTTTTGATCGTCACCATTGACAATCCGCCTACCACGACGAGTTTTATCGACAGATTTCTGGTAACGGCCGAGGCGTATGGCGTTCAGGCGGTGTTGCTTTTTGGAAAGATTGACACTTTGGAAGATGAAGCGCTTGACGAACAACTTTACCTGCAGCACATTTACTCCCAGATTGGTTATCCGTGCCTGCGGGTTTCGGCCACACAAAATAAAGGACTCGACAAGCTGAAGGAAATGATGGTGGGCAAAACGTCGATGTTTGCAGGGCATTCGGGCGTTGGAAAATCAACCCTGGTCAATGCGCTCGAACCCGGGCTGAACCTTAAAACCAAGGAGATTTCGCTGCAGCACAAACAGGGACAACACACCACGACTTTTGCCGAGATGTACGATTTGTCATTTGGTGCCCGCATTATCGACACGCCGGGAATTCGCGGGTTTGGAATCGTCGACATGGAAAAGGAAGAAATTGGCAGCTACTTCCCGGAGTTTTTTGCCCTCCAGTCGCAATGTAAATTTAACAACTGTCTGCACAAGGACGAGCCTAACTGCGCCGTCAAGGAAGCACTCGACCGCGACGAAATTGCCTGGTCAAGATACAACAGCTACCTGCAAATGCTGGAAGGCGACGACACATACCGCAATGACCAGTTTGCCGATCAGCGCCTATGAGAGTAATAGTTCAGAGAGTCAGTCAGGCCAGGGTTGAGGTCGATCAAAAAACGATCGGCCAGATTGGACGCGGCCTGCTGGTTTTGGCAGGATTTGAGGAAGCCGATACAACCGATGACCTCAAATGGGTGGCGGCAAAAATTGTCAACCTCCGGATTTTCCCCGATGATGCCGGCATCATGAACCGTTCGCTGATGGAAACAGGCGGTCAGATTTTAGCCGTAAGTCAATTCACGTTACACGCGCTCACCAAAAAGGGAAATCGCCCGTCGTACATCCGCGCCGCGCGTCCGGAATTGGCCAATTCGCTGTACGAAGCCTTCATCGCCGAATGTGAAAACATTACCGAAACGCCCGTAGAACGCGGGATTTTTGGCGCCGACATGCAAGTTTCCCTTATCAACGACGGTCCGGTTACAATATTTATTGATTCCAAAAACAAAGAGTAGCACAGTTCTTAAAAAAATGTTATTTTTGAGAAAATACATTCTTGATGCGCTTTTTGTTTCTGCTGATCTGTTGTCTGCCAGCGTTTGGGCAACAGCGATACGACGTTTCTCAAATTCCCGATAGTCTGACGGCCAATGCGAATGCTGTGGTGCGGTTGGAGCAGGTTTCGGTTGATATTTCCAGCAGGAGTAACATCCTGGTCAAAACCACGCGTGTTGTTACGGTGTTCAATGAAAGTGGCCTGAAATGCACAAACGCTGCCGAGTACCGCCCGGTGAACAGCATCAGCGCCACGGTTTATGACGCAGCGGGAAAAAAGATCAAGGATTTTGCCCGAAAGGATTTCAAGACAACGGGCGCATCAGATTCGTTTATCACCGACAATATCACAACTTATCTCGATTACACTCCAACAGTATATCCGTTTACCATTGTCTACCAAAGCACAGTCAGCGACAACAACACTGCATTCATCCCGCCGTGGCAGCCGCTCTCGGATTATTTCTGTTCGGTAGAACGGTCAGATTTTACGATTACCGCTCCGGCTGATCTGGGCCTTAAATACAAGTTGTCAAATCCTGATAATTCAGTTGTTTCGGTTGTGGAGTCGGCGGGGATGATAAGAGTCTCGGCGCAGGGTTTGCCGGCCGTCAAGCAGGAGCAGTACGCGCCCGGGCTGGACGCTGTGAGCCTCATGGCTTATTTTGGACTCGATAGGTTTCACCTGGAAGGCGTTGACGGAGAGGCCAAATCCTGGGAAAATTTCAGCAGCTGGATGTACACCAATTTGTTGCTGGGGACCGACGAACTTTCAGATCAGACCAAGGCTCACGTAAAGGCGTTGGTTGGCAGTGAGACTGATCCGTTAAAAAAAGCCCGTATTATTTACGAGTACGTTCAGAGCAAGACGCGATACGTCAGCATTCAGCTGGGAATTGGCGGATGGAAGCCCATGAAGGCCAAAGACGTCGACCGCCTGGGTTACGGCGATTGCAAGGCGCTTACCAACTATACCCGCGCCCTGCTCGACTTGGTGGGCGTCAAATCCTATTATGCGGTGGTTTATGGCGATCAGACAAAGCGCAGTTTACAGGAGGATTTTGTGTCGATGCAGGGCAATCACGTTATTTTGGGAATCCCGATATTCGACAACTGGCATTGGCTGGAGTGCACCAACCAAAAACTTCCTTTTGGATTTTTGGGCGATTTTACCGACGATCGACTGGCGCTTCCCGTAAGGCCACAAGGCGGAAAGCTGGTTCGCACCACCTCTTACAAAACCGAGGGCAACCTTCAGACGTTGTCTGGGTCATTCGCCCTGGATGCTGCAGGAACTGCAAGTGGAAGTGTCGTAATTGTATCAACCGGAATCCAGTACGACAACAAAATGCCGCTGGCCGACAAACCCCGGGCGTCGCTGTCGGATTTTTACAAAAACTACTTTTCGACCGCGCCTAATCTGAAACTCGACAACATTAAACTGATCAATGAAAAAGAAAAGCCTGCTTTCAGGGAAGAAATTTCACTAAAGAGCGAGCGCTACGCCAGTGTTGCGGGTAACAGGATGATTTTTCCGGTGAATCTTTTCAACGTTTTCCAGACCATTCCCAAAAGGTATCGCGACCGCAGCCAACCGCTGACCATAGCGCGCGGATTTACCGATCACGACGAAGTGGAATTTGAAATCCCCGATGGATTTTCAGTCGAGGCTGTTCCTGCCAAACAAACCCTTCAAGGCAAGTTTGGTGTGTACGAGCTGGAAGTGGTTCCGGTTTCAGGGCGCAAGTTTTTTCTCAAGCGCAAGTTGACGATCCGCGAAGGCCGGTATGCCGCCGCTGAATATGATGAGTATCGCAAGTTTTCAGAACAGGTCGCCAAGGCCGATGCATCAAAAATGGTAATTGTAAAAATTTGATTATGAGATATTGGATTTTCTTTATGCTGATCGGCCTCACGACAGCAGCGCAGGATTATAAAATGGGTTCGGTTACTGTCGAGGAACTGGCGGAAAAAGCATACCCGGCTGACACATCGGCGGCTGCCGCGATTTTGTATAAAGATTGCCGCGTCAACCTTGCGCAGGACCGCGAAGGGAACTGGATCATCACCGAAGAGACCAAGGTCAAAATCAAAATCTATAAAAAGGAAGGTTATCAATATGCCAACTTTGAAACGGCTTTGTACAAGGGGATCAAGAGCGATGGCTTGCATTTTTATGACGATGCGACCTACAACCTGGTCAACGGGAAAGTCGAGAAAACCAAGCGCAAGGGCGGCAGCGATTTTGAGGAAAAGCAATCGCGATATTATTCGCTTCGCAAGATGACCATGCCCAACGTCCGCGAAGGTTCGATCGTCGAATACCGGGTGGTCAAGACCAGTTTTTTGGGCGGAAGCCTCGACAAGTTCTTTTTGCAGTACGACATTCCCGTCAAGGAAATACG
>CAZIBV010000047.1:18268-20369 GCA_964537345.1 uncultured Flavobacterium sp.
CGCCGGCAGTACAGCGACTACGTTGCATACGCATTTAGGGAAAACAACGGAGGCGTGGCAAAGGAATCGTATCTGGAAAAACTGGAAAACCGCTACAAAGGAATCGAGGTCGATGATTACGAGGTAGCCAATATCAAGGAGTTTACCAAGCCTGTTTTGGAAACGTACGCCTTTACACACAACAATGTGGGCGATGTTATCGGCGATAAGATTTACCTCAATCCGCTGTTGTTTTTTACCCTGGATGAGAATCCGTTCAAGCAGGACCAGCGCAGTTTTCCGGTAGATTTCGTGTATCCCACGCAAGACAAATACAACATTACGATGACCTTGGCTGATGGCCTGCAGGTCGACACCATGCCCAAACCAATAACGTACGCCATGGAGGACAATTTGGGGACGTTTAAATTTATCTGTTCGGCAACGGGCAATCAAATCCAGGTTTCCGCTACCTTTGAAATGGGCACTGCCATGCTGCCGGCAGAATATTACGCATCGGTTAAACAGCTGTTTACCGAGATGATTAGCAAGCAGGCCGATAAAATTGTTTTAAAACGCATTTAATGGATCTCAGGAACTCTCAGCTCGAAGTTGATAATTGGATTAAAAATCACGGAGTCCGTTATTTTAACGAGCTCACCAACATGGCGCAGCTTACTGAGGAGGTGGGCGAGGTGGCGCGAATCATTGCCCGTCGCTACGGCGAACAATCAGAAAAGGAAAGCGACAAAGCCAAGGATTTGGGCGAGGAATTGGCCGATGTGGTATTTGTCGTTCTGTGTCTGGCCAACCAAACAGGTGTCGATCTTCAGGCGGCCTTTGACAAAAAGATGGAACTCAAAACCCGTCGCGACCACGACAGGCATCACAACAACCAAAAATTAAAGTAATTGCCCACCATTCGGCTAAGCGTTCCCAACGGAATCAATCAAGCCCAGATCAGGATTTCCGGAAGCAAGAGCGAAACAAACCGCGCGCTTTTGCTTCAGGCGCTCTATCCGCAAATCGAACTTGAAAACGCCTCCGGTTCGGATGATTCGCGGGCTATGGAAATGGCGCTTACATCTACCCAAAACATCATCGACATTGGTCACGCCGGCACCGCCATGCGATTTCTCTCGGCCTATTTTGCCGCCACGCCAGGAAAACGTACACTAACCGGATCGGAGCGCATGAAGCAACGTCCCATCGGGATTTTGGTCGATGCACTGCGGGAACTGGGTAGTCAAATTGAATACGTCGGCAAAGAAGGATTTCCACCGCTGTCAATTGACGGCCAAACCCTTAAAGGTGGCAGTATTTCCATTGACGCGGGTGTCAGTAGCCAGTTTCTGTCGGCGCTTTTGCTGGTGGCGCCCCGGCTGGAAAACGGCCTCGAACTTACACTCAAGGGAAAACTTACTTCACGGCCTTATTTGCTGATGACGCTTTCAATGCTGGAGCAAGTTGGTGTTAGGACGAATTTTTCAGGTGATGTGATCCGCATTGCTCAAACGCCAAATTTGCCCAAACGCCGGATTTCGATTGAGAGCGATTGGTCATCGGCGTCGTATTTTTATTCGCTGGTCGCCTTGTCAGCCATCGGCACTTCGATGCAATTGTCGTCGTTTAAACCCAACAGTCTTCAGGGCGACAGGGCGGTGGCCGACATTTTCCGCAGCCTTGGCGTGATAACGAATTTCACGGGCAACGCCATCCAAATTGAAAAAATTTCAGAGCCATCTGTTGACGCGCTGCATCTGAACCTGAACGACACGCCCGACCTTGCCCAAACCATTGCCGTCACCGCTACCGGCCTTGGACTTTCATGTCACCTTACCGGTTTGCACACCTTGCGCGTCAAGGAAACCGACAGGCTACAGGCGCTCAAAACTGAACTTTCAAAACTGGGCGCGTTAGTCACGACCACGAATGATTCAATAACCATAACGCCGTCAGTACTAATCGCAGATGCTGTCATCGACACCTATTCTGATCACCGAATGGCGCTCGCATTTGCCCCGCTCGCCGCAAAAGTCAGGCTGTCCATCAACAATCCTGAAGTGGTTTCCAAATCCTATCCTGAGTTTTGGGAGGATTTTCAGAAGGTTGGGGGAGTTGT
>CAZIBV010000048.1:0-4283 GCA_964537345.1 uncultured Flavobacterium sp.
AGCCCGCCTGCGCAGATGGTACTGCAATCCTGTGGGAGAGTATGTCGCCGCCTTTCTTTAGTGTAAAGCCTGTCTGAAAAGACGGGCTTTACTTTTTTTATAGCGGTACGGCGTGTCGTCCCGGTAGCTATCGGGCCCCGTGTCGCCTATCATTATCTTTCGGATCAGCATTTATGGTTGGGGAAAATTCGGGTCACATTCAAAAGTTGTGGACGCTGATCGAGGGATGACGAGTTTCGGATCACGATCAAAAGTTGTGGATTAAGGATAAAGAAATCGGTTGCAAACCGATTTACTTTTTTCTTGTGACGACAAATCCATCAGGTTCACAGTAATGAAGCAAGGATAATTCTTAAATAAAATCTATTGAAGAAAGTCATCCCCTAAAAGCTGTTGAAATAGATTTTACTTTTTATTGTGACGGTACTCCGTCCCTGGTGTAGCAACGGTAATCCCAATATTTTTTTCTGATTATTGTAATAAAAAAAAAGCAAAAATGAAAACTTCACTCTTGCTTTTTCACTAGAATTTAAGCACCATTTCCCAATTGCAAAACAATTGAGCCATACCACCCAAAACTCCTATTCTACTATTGAACGACAACTTTCTTCGTAATCTTCATATTTTGGTTGCTTAGGGTTACAAAATAGATACCTGACACATCAAGATTTATCGGAATGGTTGTATTGCCGACATCAATCATTACATTGCGCCCGATGATTTTTCTCCCTAGGAAATCCAAAATGTCGATATGATAATCTCCGAATTGTTGTGTCTCAATTGAAAGGTTGAAGTTCCCGTCATTAGGATTTGGGTAGAGATAAATTTGTGTTTTAGCAATATTGGAATTAATTACACCCAAGGTTGTTACAGCATCCCCGACAGTTTTCATATCTTCAACATTTCCAACATTATCGGTTGCAATAGTAAAGAAGGCGTAAGTATTATTCATTTCACCAGTGAACATATATGTTGTGTCTGTTTGATATGGTGTTAACAATTCAAACGGTCCTCCATTAGTCGAATAGTAAATCGCATAACTCCTAACCCCTGAGCCTATATCACTTCCAGTCCAATTGAGAGTAATGTCAAGGCCGCTTGTTTGTTCCGACAGCCCTGTCATTTGGCTTTGCGGTTTAATGGTATCGCTGGTGTTGAGCCATTCGTTGGTGATAATCGGAGGATTTGTATCAAAATATATATATGCCTTATTTTTGATTTGCGTATCGTGTGAGATATTATCCCATGTTTTTATGGTAAACATTACTGCGGCTTCTCCTTCTGGTTTATTGACATTGGGCGGTAAAAAACCGGCCGTTGGATTTTCTGTTGGTAATAGAGTTAATGGGTCTAGTGAAGTAAATTCCCAAGTCACTACTCCTGTAGCCATATCTAGATCAGCATCAATACGAGCGATAATGTTATTTTCCGGTCTCAAATCGATATCGGTTTGATAGCGTTTTAGTCCACTCGGAATTGGAATGATGGAATCTCTTATACTTATGAAGCCTAATTCAAATTTCGAAATATCAAAAACTGATTGATCTAATGTGTCAATTATCCTAACCGTTTGCGCAGCAGCTGTAGCAGTTGGATCATTTTCGCATCTGATAATATATGGTAGAATTCTGTCCTTTTTCAAATAATGAACTTCACCACTACCTAATGGACCGAGTTTGTCATTTGGATCGAACGAGTTTATAGTCTGAATTGGTGGAGTAGGCTCAGGAGGCGTTGGTGGCGGAACGCAATTCGATAGGAAAGGTAAATAATCCGTAGGTGAGCCTCCTCCGGAGGTTGAAGCGTTAAAAGCGGATTTATTCAAAAGTGAAACCGCTTTACCCAATGTTGTGAGCCCTTTCATGCAATTATTGCCAGGTATATAGTTTTGAGCGCAATCCAGAGTACCCGTAAAGAGAATTGCCCCTGCTTTAAAAACATTTTGTGCCGTAACACCGCCCGTCATGTTAGAAAAGCCCTCATATGCATTATAAGCACTTACTGTACAATCGAACGCATTGATTGCTGCTGCCACTGCTTGTGAGACCGGAAGAGGAATACAACCGGATACAAACCCAGCAAATGCTCCAACATCAAGTAAACATTTTGCTACCCATGGTAATTGCGGAGACCCGAAATGTTTTGCGCCTGCCCAAGATCTAATTATAAATGATCCTGGTGCATTCATCTTTACCTTAAAAGCTAAACTTCTTGCGGAATTTGCGGGAATATCTTTGAAGTACAAGCCTACTAACTTGAAAGTTCCAGGGATATCCATAATAGTATCAACAACGAAATAATTTGGAACCTCATCATAGAATCCATCATTAGGCACATTAAAGTGCTCATAATCCTTTTGAAATTCGAAACGTAGATCAATCTCAGCATTATCGGAAACAGCGAGCCACACAGGTGTACCGTGAGAATCAACATTTCCAGTATTTCCGTAAACTAAGTTATAGGATTGCCACTGCCCAATTCGTATTTGATTAAAGCCAACGACTTCAGTCCAAATTTCTGGCGCGATTCCTTCTTGGATTTCAAAAGTATCTGCAGCGGTAATATTTGAGCCGTCTGGTAGTACTACTATCAAATTCCAACTTCCTAGAGTCACATTTCTCAAATCTAAAGTTCCGGTTATCTGAATTCCATCTGAAATATAAATATTGTCAAGTAAAATATCAGATTCTCCATTTCTAGTTAGTTTAACAGTTGTACCATCCGTAAATCCGTTACCATTCAAAATCATTGTGACATCACCATTATCTCCACCGATTTTTGGGTTATAATCTTCAATAACAGGCGTAAAATAATTTGCCGGATATGACATTGATGCAAGTCCTCCATAAGGAATATTATCGATATTTGAGAAATTACCCCCAAAATAAATCTTGTCGTCGTTTGCAGATGAAGAGAATATTTGACCGGTTACGGAAGGAAAATATAGCTGCGGAAAACCAGTATTTGCATTTAAAATAGTAAACCCGTTACATGATTGTCCGTTCGCGACGGTAAAACTTCCGGTCGCATATACAAATTGAGCGATTGGAGATAAAGAATAAACCGGTCCATTTACATCCGGATTCCATTGTTTTAACATTCGGGACAACTTATCATATGATGCTATATTATTTCGCAATTGTCCTGATGCTTCCGAAAAACTTCCGCCAATATAAATTGTAGATCCGGTCACTTGCATATCGTAGACACTTCCATTAATACTTGGATTCCAGTCACTCAAACTTTCCGACGGCAATGCGAAAGATGACAGTCTGTTTCGCCCTGCACCACCAATATTCGAATAATCACCAGCAACATACAACACATTATCAGAAACGGCGAGCTTCACTACTGCAGCGTCCGCATTCGGATTCCACGAAGTTGCCGAACCGTTGCTGACATTCAAGCCGGCTAAAAAGTTTCTAGACAATCCGCTGATTGTAGTAAAATATCCACCGGCATATACCACATTACCAAATTTTCTAATCGTTTTTACAGTTGAATTTGCATTCGGGTTCCATGTTGACGAATTGCCTGTCGTTAAACTAATTTCGGCAATATTGTTTCGCGGCTGGCCTCCGATCGATGAGAATGCCCCGCCAACATAGGCGTTAGGTCCATTTAGTTCGATTGTTTCAATTGAACCGTTTGAGTTTGGATTCCAATTTTTTATCAAACTCGTTGCTTTGTCTATCGCCATTAAATTATTTCGCAATTCACCATTGGTGAATGTAAAATTACCAGAAACAACCAACTCGGCTCCAGACTCATCTATGTCATTCACAGATGCATCCATTTTCGGATTCCATGCCGTGGCATTCCCGTTGGTATTGTTCAATGCGGCAAGATAGTTACGCTGCTGCCCGCCGATAGTTGTGAAATCGCCGCCGGCATGAAGGGTCGTGCCGATATAACGAAGTGTCCGCACTGCCGCATTAGCACCCGGATTCCACGTCGTCGCGCTGCCGGTGGAAAGGTTTACCTCTGCGATATGATTTCGCGGCTGCCCTCCGATATTCCAGAATGCGCCTCCAACGTATGCACTAGTGCCGTTCAGCTCAAGGGCATACACCGGACCGTCCGGACTTGGGTTCCATGACGTTATCAGACCGTCGGATTTGCCGATGGACATCAAGAAGTTTCGACTCTCCGATTTCAGATATTGGAAATTACCCGAAACGAATACCGTCGTGCCGTTAACACCCATATGGTTCACACTGGAGTTCGGTTTCGGATTCCATGCCGTGGCATTCCCGTTGGTATTGTTCAATGCGGCAAGATAG
>CAZIBV010000048.1:4383-4905 GCA_964537345.1 uncultured Flavobacterium sp.
CACTAGTGCCGTTCAGCTCAAGGGCATACACCGGACCGTCCGGACTTGGGTTCCAGGCATTAGCATTCCCGTTCGCGATTTGGATTGAAGCCAGATACGATCGAGTGGCACCGCCAATATTGCTGAAGATGCCGCATACGATTAAATCTGTTCCATTCTTTACAATATGATTAACCTGACCATCCGGATCAGGCGACCAAGCAGTAGCATTGCCGTTGGAAGAGTTCAATGCCGCTAGATTTGATCTGTTTTGCCCGCCGATATTACTGAAAGCCCCCCCGATATAGAACACGCTTCCGTCTTTCAAGATGCTGCTTACCGTGCCGTTGGGTGCCGGATTCCATGATTGAAGAGCTCCCGTAGTCGAACTCACGGCCGCCAGATAGCCTTGATTCTGTGAGGAAATCTGGCTGAACGACCCGCCGACATACAAAGTACCCCCATCAAGGTAAAGCGCCTCGACGGTGGAATTCGGGTTCGGGGCGAACGACGCGTCGATGGTGTTGTCTGAAAGGATGTGCA
>CAZIBV010000048.1:5005-14140 GCA_964537345.1 uncultured Flavobacterium sp.
TGGTGTTGTCTGAAAGGATATGCACCAGATTCGACAGACCCTGGACAGTAAACGAACCCCCGACATACCAGCCGCCAGAACCATCGGGTACTGAGGTGAATGCCGATCCGTTCACGGAAGGAAATTCAATCGCACTCATTGCTGATTGATTGATTTTAGCTACTCCCGATGTTTTATATCCAGCTGCACTAAATGCCCCACCTATATATATGGTCGTGCTATCCTGAACAATAACATTCACTGTTCCATTAGTGGAAATTGAACTTGGATTTAAAGTTTGTGAGAATGACACGCTAGCGTACAAACATGTAACGGTTAGTGCTAGCACTTTTTGGACAATAGCCAAGTTTTTCATAATAAGTAAGGGTTAGTTATAGTTGTAGCATGCTGTTTAATTAAACTATCATGGATAATAAAGGTTTTTTGAGCAGTATAAATTGCATTATGATCGCCGAAACCGAACAAGGCTACTGGGAATCAAATACATATAAATGCTATGGGGTTGGATAAATAAAAAAAGTATTTAGCATACAATTGTTAAAATTCCGATGAACAGCATAAATATTCGATGAAATCTATTTTTAGGTTGTGCTATGAATTGCATCTTTCATTACGTTGCGAAGATTATGAGTAAGTAAAAGGGGATACCAGCGAAGCAAAAGACAGTCTTTACTTTTTTACAGCTGTGCCGCACATTTTCTTCACGATCGCCTCCTTATGATTTTAAAAACCTCTGTCTTTTTTTTGCCTTTAGAAACCGTGTTATAAAAAAAGGTTATAAAAGGTTTATAACACAAAAAACATAACAGTTCTACAATTCCGAAGTTCGAATTCTTAATTTGCGATTTTGAATATATCGATACTCCAAGTTCAGCACGGCAATGCCCGCGTGAGGGATGCAAGCGACATCCTTTTTACGGCGTGTTGTTCACGGCGTAAAAAAGATACAGCAGACAGCCCAACGGTGA
Source organism: uncultured Flavobacterium sp. (assembly GCA_964537345.1). Classification (GTDB taxonomy): domain Bacteria; phylum Bacteroidota; class Bacteroidia; order Flavobacteriales; family Flavobacteriaceae; genus Flavobacterium. The sequence continues at coordinate 5,974 of CAZIBV010000048.1, forward strand.
GGCCCTCAGGGCTTCCCCGATTGCGGCTGGTGAAACCGCGCCGGCGCGCCCAAAAAATCATTTAGAACAAACGATAAGTCGATGAAATAGAATTTAAATGTTAAATATTTGATTTTCGCCTTCTTAACAAAACGTTAATTCGCTGCAGGTAAATTGATTTTCAGTATATTTGGGTTTGTAAAAGTTCTGCCATGAAAAAATTATCCCTACTTACCATGTGCCTGATGTTTGGTGTCGCTAAGGCCGACAACATTCAAAACCCGATCTGGTACAGTATTTCCGAAAAGATTCTGGCAGAAGCGCAAGAATTTATCGCACCGCTTAGCGAGCAAAAAGTTAAAAAGGCCAAGCCAAAAACTACTGCCAAGCCAGCATTGCGTTGCGTCGAAAAGAAAAAGGATATCGTCCTTCCAACTCCTGAAATCTCACTGCCCGCCAACGGTTTTTAAGAATATAACAAAATAGAATGCCCCTGACATTACTTCAGGGGCATTTTTTATTTAAACAGTTTTTGAATTGTCTGTACCGTAGTTCCGTGGTACCCCGGGCGCGCTTGTTCAAAAATCTTTATAGCCCAAACTTTACCCTGCGGAGTCTGTACCATCTGTTTGTAAAGCATCTCCACCGACGCCGTTCGGCTGGAAGTCAGCAAAAATTGTTCGATAGCAGGATTGGGCTCGGTATAGCCGTGCTTAATCGCTTGCACAAACCATTGTCTGCGGATGATAAAGTTGCCTTTCTTGGTGAATTCGAACTCAGCATCGAGAGCCTTCATTTCAGCTACCGTCAAATCGTTGGGCAAGTTGTCAATAAAATGACGACGCTCATGCGTAGAACGAATCTGCTGAGCCAGTCCCTTAACGCCGGTGTTACGCCAGGATTGTTGTAAACTGTCAACTCTTTTAAATTTATCAGATACGCTTTGTAACGCATTTTTTGGGATACCCGCACCGTGAACCCATGAATCGTAATCTATCTTTTGGGCCAGTTTCTCGTCGCCTGCAATTAAATGCTTGTCAAAAAACGCTTTAAACTCTGGAGTGGTGACGCTTTTAAACGCATACGCATCAAAATACTTTCTAAGGAAAATATCAAATCGATCACGTCCAACGGCATCTTCAACAACCTGCAAAAACGCAAAGCCCTTGTCATAGGGAATCGCACTGATTGCATCATCCGGGTTTTTACCCTCTGTTTCAACCTTGAGGCGCGTGTCAGGATTGTTTTCGCCAAATTCATCTATAGCATCCTGAAGCTCCCGACGGCTGATCACTTCCAGCATTTTCGCCTCATCTGGGCCGTAAATTTCTTCGACAATCCGGTTTTCCACATAAGTTGTAAATCCTTCATTAAGCCAGATATCATCCCAGGTTGCGTTGGTGGTCAGGTTTCCGCTCCAGCTATGCCCCAGTTCGTGCGCCAAAAGTCCGTTCAGCGATCGATCACCGGCCAGGATTCCAGGCGTCAAGAACGTCAGGTTTGGGTTCTCCATTCCACCGTACGGAAAGCTTGGCGGAAGCACAATCACATCATACCGTCCCCAGCGATAAGGACCAAAAAGCTTTTCGGCCGCCGTTACCATCTGTCCCATTTCGGCAAATTCAAACGCAGCCGCTTCCACCACCGACGGCTCGGCATAAACACCCGTGCGCCCGTCAACTGCTTTAAACGCCACATCGCCAACGGCAATCGCCATCAGGTAAGCGGGAATCGGTTTGGTCTGCTTAAAAAAGTACTCGCCTTTGTCGTTTTTTTGCTGCGGATTCTGCGCACTCATCAGCGCCAGCAAATCTTTGGGAACCGTCAACTTCGCGTTGTACGTGAACCTAACCGATGGCGAGTCCTGACACGGAATCCAGGTGCGGGTCCAAATGCTTTGACCCTGCGAAAACAAAAATGGATGCTTTTTATCAGCCGTCTGCTCCGGTACAAGCCATTGCAAGGCCACGGCATCAGGCGACGATTTATAGGTGATTGCAACTTTCCTGGTATCCGCCCGAATCGGAATTTTTAACGGCCTTCCGTGAAGTTCTTCGGCCTCTCCGTGATAAAACGAACCCTCAATCGAGTCATTCAGTATCACTTTTTCAATCGTCAGTCCATTTTCGTCAAGAATAAGGTATTCCGGATTGCCCAGGTGTTCTAGCGTCCAAATCGCCGTCCCACGCAGTTCTTTTTTCTTAAAATCAACCGCCAGGTCAAGGTCGAGGTGTGTGGTGCGGACCTGATCAAAATTGGCAAAACTGTGAGGGTCAGGGGTCTCAAGCTCCTGTTTCTGGCAGGCTGCAAAAAGCAATAACAGTAAAAAATATCTCATTTTTCGGATGTATTTCGTCCTTGGGCACCGGCAGAAAACTGTCGGTTCCTTTAAATTTTCGTAAAAAGAAACTCCCGCCTTTAGAGCAGGAGTTCCGTCAAAATTTAAACTGTTTAAGCCAGCATTGTCACCGGATTTTCCAGGTATGTGCGAAGCGTCTGAAGGAATTGGGCTCCTGTTGCTCCGTCAACCGTTCGGTGATCGCAAGCCAACGTGACTTTCATAGTGTTGCCCACCACAATCTGGCCGTCTTTCACCACAGGTTTCTGCTCGATGGCTCCAACCGATAAAATCGCTGAGTTAGGCTGGTTGATGATTGATGTGAATTCTGAGATGCCAAACATTCCCAAATTCGACACCGTAAACGTAGAGCCTTCCATTTCAGCAGGCTGAATCTTTTTGTTTTTAGCTTTGCCCGCAAGATCTTTAACGTTTCCGCCAATCTGCGAGAGTGACATCTGGTCGGCAAATTTCAATACGGGAACCAGTAATCCATCTTCAACGGCTACCGCAACCCCCACGTGAATGTGTTTGTGAAGCAGCGTGGCCTCGTCCTTCCAGGTTGAATTCACCTTAGGATGTTTGCGGAGCGCCATCGCACAAGCCTTGATTACCATGTCGTTAAATGAAACCTTGGTGTCTGGCATAGCGTTGATCGCCTCGCGTGAAGTCATGGCATTGTCCATCAAAACCTCGATGGTCAAATAGAATACCGGTGCCGTTTGCGCCGATTCAGAAAGGCGTTTGGCGATGGTTTTGCGCATCTGGTTGTTCTTGACTTCTTCGGTGCTTTCGGTGCCCGCGGGAACATATGGCGCGGCTGCAACAGGGGCAGGAGCTGCGGCTGGTGCCGATTCCGCCTGGGCTGCAGGGGCCTTATAATTTTCAATGTCTGATTTTACAATCCGGCCATTTTCACCCGAACCTTTTACCTGCGAGATGTCGATGCCTTTCTCCTCGGCCATCTTTTTGGCAAGAGGAGAGATAAATAAGCGCTTGTCATTTGACTGTGCTTCGGCTGGTTTTGCCGCTTCGGCTTCTGGTTGGGCCTTGGTCTCGGCAGGTTTAGGAGCCGATCCCTTGGTATAATTTTCAGCTATTCCGGATACGTCGGTGCCTTCCGGTCCGATGATCGCCAATACGCTGTCAACCTTGGCCGACTGTCCTTCCTGAACACCGATAAACAACAGGGTTCCGGCGTGAAACGACTCAAATTCCATAGTGGCTTTGTCAGTTTCAATTTCAGCCAGGATGTCGCCCTCCGTCACCTTGTCGCCCACCTTTTTAAGCCATTTGGCAACAGTTCCATCGGTCATGGTATCGCTCAGGCGCGGCATGGTAACAACCGTTACACCCTTGGGGAGTTCTCTTGTGCTTGTTTCAGATTTTTCCTCAGATTTCTCCTCAGATTTTTCCTCAGATTTCTCCTCTTTTGGCGTCTCCGTCTTCTGTTCTGCATTGGTTGGAGCACCACCGCTCAACAGTGACGAGATGTCTTCGCCTTCCTGACCGATGATCGCCAACAAAGAATCAACTTTGGCCGATTCGCCTTCCTGAATCCCAATGTGCAAAAGGGTTCCGGAGTTAAAGGACTCAAACTCCATCGTGGCCTTGTCGGTTTCAATTTCTGCCAGGATATCGCCTTCAGATATTTTATCACCCACTTTTTTGAGCCACTTTGCGACAGTTCCTTCGGTCATGGTGTCGCTCAGGCGCGGCATGGTTACAGCTGTAGCCATATCTTAAAGTTTATGAGGGATGAATGGATAATTTTCTTGTTCGTACACTACGTCGTACAACTGCTGAACTTCTGGCCAGTCGCTTTCTTCAGCAAACGTGGTGCACTCTTCAACCAAATCTTTGACGCGTTCGTCGATGGTCTCGATTTCAGCATCAGTAGCGTAATTATTTTCCCGGATAATATCCAGAACCTGGGTGATCGGGTCAATTTTCTTGTATTCTTCCACTTCTTCCTTGGTGCGGTAAAGCTGTGCATCCGACATCGAGTGTCCGCGGTAGCGATACGTTTTCATTTCCAGGAAAGTTGGTCCGTCACCTCGACGCGCACGTGAAATCGCTTCGTCCATGGCTTCGGCTACTTTTACAGGATTCATTCCGTCAACCGGACCGCAAGGCATTTCATAACCCAATCCCAGTTTCCAGATATCCGTGTGGTTTGCGGTGCGCTCAACCGAGGTTCCCATCGCATATCCGTTGTTCTCTACTATAAAAACAACCGGAAGTTTCCACAACATGGCCATGTTAAAGGCTTCGTGCAAAGATCCCTGACGGGCTGCACCGTCGCCAAAATACGTGAGGGTTACGCCGTCGCGGCCAAAATATTTGTCGGCAAAGGCAATGCCCGCACCAACCGGGATTTGGGCGCCCACAATTCCGTGGCCACCGTAAAATCCGTGTTCTTTAGAAAAAATGTGCATGGAACCACCCATTCCCTTGGACGTACCGGTAACTTTTCCCAGCAATTCAGCCATTACCTTGCGTGGGTCAACGCCCATACCGATGGGTTGAACGTGGTTGCGGTAGGCGGTGATCATTTTGTCCTTTGACAGATCCATGGCGTGAAGCGCCCCTGCCAATACCGCTTCCTGACCGTTGTAAAGGTGGAGGAATCCGCGTACTTTTTGCTGAATGTATAACGCTGCTAGCTTGTCTTCAAATTTTCTCCACAGTAGCATGTCTTCATACCACTTGAGATAAACTTCTTTGGTGATTTCTTTCATCAGATGTCAAAATGATTATGCGGGCCTCCGCTTTTGCAAGAAGCAAAAATAAGGACTTTAAGGCCTATTCCAAAATTATTGTCGGCCGATTTTAAAGATGCTTTTTCTCAAACGTCAACGGAAGCAAATTGGCCAGTGAAGCCGATTGGTAAACCGGACCTTCCTCGCCCATAAAATAGATTTCCACCGGGCTGTGCTGGCGCGATTCGTATTCGGCTATCGACTGACGGCAGGAGCCACAGGGCGGAATGGGCGACCGCGTCACCTGATGGTCAGATCCGGCGTGGATGGCCATCCTGACAAATTTTGCATCGGGATAAAGAGCGCCCGCCTGAAAGATCGCTACCCTTTCGGCACATAGCCCAGATGGATACGCTGCGTTCTCCTGATTCGATCCCAGAATAATCTGGCCGTTGTCAAGTTCGAGCGCGCATCCCACGCGAAATTGCGAATACGGGGCGTAAGCGGTCTGTTTTACGGCAATCGCCTTTTGCATCAGCGAGGCAACATTGGCCGGAAGTTCGTCTACCGACTCGTAGACGGTGAATTTAATGTCGAGTTTCAGTTCTTTCATAAGGAAAAAAAATCCAAACCCCGCAGTGCGAAATTTGGATGTTTTATAAACCGTGATTACATCTTAATATTCTTCATAATCATCGCCAAAGTTAAACGTCAGCGAGAACCTTAGCGTATTCTCGAGCGGGTTTCTCACCTTTGACGCCGAGAACAGATACGATACATCTATGCGTACCACATTGTATTTAAAACCGGCACCCAGCGAGAAAAACTTGCGCGCGCCCTTGGTTTCGTGTTCGTTAAAATAACCCATCCTGAAAGCGAATGAATCCTGGTATGAATATTCTGCCGATGCCGAATAGGTAAATTCCCGGAGTTCCTCGGCAAATCCGTCAGGTGCATCCCCGAATGATTTGAAAATGCCCGATACCCAGGTGATGCTGCGGTAGTCTTCATTGTTTTGGGAGCGTTCTTCCGACGTGATTTCGCCGTCACCGTTAAGGTCAGGATCCTGCGGGGTTGGAACCAACAATTTGGTCACTTCAAGTCCAACGGCTACTTTGTTGTAATCGTCGAGGATAAAGTCAAATCCACCACCCAGTCGCATGTTGGCCGGAAGAAAGTTGGCGTTGTCGTCATCGCCTGCGGCAGCGTCGTACTTGATTTTCGGGCCCAGGTTCTGAAAGTTGAAACCTGCTCTCCAGCGTCCGTTGAACTCTGAATAGGCAATCTCTTCCGACTGATAAAAACCGGCAATGTCTACGGCAAATGAACTCGCAGGCTTGGCGTCACCCGTAGCATCGGGAATACGCAATTGCGAACGGATGTAACGTCCTGCCACCGCCATTGAAAATCGCTCGTTGAGTTTCAGCGCATAGGATCCGTCAATGGCCAGTTCATTTGGCTTGACCACGTTGGCGGGATCGTCAAAGTTTTGGCGGAGTTCAATCTCACCCAAACCAAAATAGCGCAAGCTACCCGCAAAGGCGCTTCGTTCATTGATTTTGTTGTAGTAGGTAACCTGCCCCAGTGAAATATCGTTCACCAAATCCGTCAGGTACGGCGTGTAGCTTACTGAAAATCCTTGCTTTTTCAAGGCGTAAGCGTATTTGGCGGGGTTGTATTGCTGTGAAAAGGCGTCGGTAGAAGTCGCAACTCCCTGGTCGGCCAAACCGGCTGAACGGGCGTCGGCTGCAATCAGCAAAAACGGAACGCCTGTAGTGATCACCCTGTCCTGTGCTTTTGCAACCTGAAATACGATAAGGCAGAGAAGGGCTAGGGATATTTTTTTCATGAATTTTTTAGTGTAAAGGGGAACAAATATAAGGTTTTATTAAAGGATAACAAGTTTCTCGTACTTTTCAGCCTGCGAATTGGTTACGGTTGACCGTACGGTGAGTTTGTAGATGTATACGCCTTTCCCGATGCGGTCGCCAAAGTCATCGCGGCCGTCCCAGGTGATATCGCGCGACAGGAATCCATCGGTGGTGATTACCTGATTGCGCGTCCAGACCACTTTTCCGGTGACGGTAATCACCTGAACCTGAACTTCCAGCGGCTCAAACGGTCGGTTGTGCGAGAACCAGAATTGGGTGTAATTGACAAACGGATTGGGATAATTTAGTACGTTTTTAAGGGTGACGCCATCGTCACCGGCCACCACAAACTGTATTTCGGCCGTAATCGGATTGTTGTAAACATCCCAAGCTTTAAAGGTGATGGTGTGCAGGCCTTTTTCCAGATTTCTAAACGGAAAACGCACTTTTCCCTTGGTGTAATCGTCCAGTTCCGTCTCGTAATAGTCGTTCAGGATGTACGGATTGCTCTCGTCGCCGTCAAGGATGGCCACAATGTCGTGTCCGATGCCGCTGGCGGTGTTGATGCCGTTCTCATCCTCCAAAAACGCCAGGAAAATAGGTGACGCATTCGTAATTCCGCCGTTGACAAAAGTTTGGTCGTTCATGTACAGACGCACGGTAGGGCCAGTATTGTCCGGTGCCGCATTGGGGTTGATGCCGCCAATTTTGATGTCGGTGTTGTAGCCCGTTTTGTCCAGCAAAATCTGGTTGCGCTTGGCGTAAAAACTGATGCGGCCATTGTCAACCGGAATCCGGATGTCCCTCGGCACCACAAATCCAAATTCAAACTGACCGCCCGTTACCGATGCGTTTCCGCGGAAAATGGTCTCGCCCAGTGCCGTGAATGAAAGTGGTGCGGCATTCCCGTCGTTGTTAAGGGTTTGTCGGGTGATGGGTTTGTCAAAGATGTTTACCGCCAACTCGCCGTTGTAACCGGTAAGCGGCTGATCGTTCTCATCGGTAACCTGTCCCGAAAGTTTGACATACGCCAGCGACTGAAAATCATCAATCGGGCCCGTGACCGGCATGTCATTTACCTTGGTAAGCTTGACGCGCGGCTTGGGAATCGCCAAAAACATGGCCGGATCACCCAGGAAATGCACCACATTGGTCGAGGCGTTGGGCGAACTGTTTTTGGCGCGGCGCAAGGCATCGGCGATTGGCGTATCAAGCCCGGCCGCCAGGCCGTAACCAAAGAGGTATTGCGCCAGACGGTCGTTAAAGTTCTCGGCCGA
>CAZIBV010000048.1:14240-19671 GCA_964537345.1 uncultured Flavobacterium sp.
GAACTGAATTCCTGGTAAATGTGATCCAGCCTGACCGTACGCACGCGCAATCCGGAGTAATTCCGGTGAAAGTTGGCTAGACGCTCGGCCTGGTTGTATAAACTGTTGGGCGTGATGATCAGATAGTCGATGTCTTCTTGCGCGCCTTGTGCATTGTTGAAGATTGTGCCTTTAAGGTTTTGATTGGCCACCCGCGCATTGGATTCCTTTGACGGTGAATAATAATCAGATGGGACAACCGCGATGTATTTTCGGACTTCGCCAAGCGGTGCCTTGAAGGAAAAGTTAGCCTGGGATGGATTTGTTTGGCCTGATACGTTGTAAATGTCGGTGATGTCCCAAACCTGGCTGATGCTTGAAGCATTGGTAAATTGAAACAATCCGACGCCGGTTTGCGACGCTGCATCGTTGTACTGAAAGCGGAACTGCTTGCCGTATCCGGTTAAATTTCGTTTGGCGCGCAGGATGATGTAGTCTAGAAATCCTTTGGAAGTAGGCACGCCATTGTTGTTGTAAGTCACCGATACGTTTACCGTGGCCGATGCCGGAATCGTCGCGTTGGTCGGTAGCGCGGCCCAAGTCATTTCGACACCTGAATTCAGCGAAAGTGCTCCAAAATTCAGTGTTCCAACCTGCTGACCGTTTGCCGTGACTGCAAGTGAAGTTGGCGTAAAAGCCGCGGCGCCGCCATATACGCTGATTTGGATAGGCGTAGAAGTATCAATGTTAGGGAATTCAAAGGTAAACGAACCTTCATTCTGAATTCCGAATTGCTCGCCAAACCAACGGCGCCCGGTCCGAACAACGTTGATAAGGTCGCGCTCGTGGTATTGCCAGTCGTCAAAATTGTTGATGGTAAGCGAGGGCGTGCTGTTGTCCATCGGATCCATGGCCGTAATCCGTTTGCCGGGTCCGCCCTGAAACGTCACGTAATAATACGACCGGTTAGCGTAGAGGTTGTTGTGTGTCTGGCTTTCGTCATTCCAGTTGTCGACACCTTCGGCATAAAAAAGGACATAGTCGGATGAGTCAAAAGTTCCGTCTTCTTCACCGATAACCTGAATGGCATTTTCCGGAATGTCGTACGGATAGGGTGTTGCGTTTGACAATGGGAGCATGCGTCCGCCGCCGCCGTATATCTTGAGGTTGCGCGGATCGGCCGATGTCGACAATCCAAGCGACTGCAAAAAGCCGCGCGACAGTTTGTAAACGCCGGATTTTTCAACGTAGAACCGATACCAGTTTCCGCTGGCCAGCACCGAGTTGCCAACGGCAGCTACCGCAGCGGTTTGCGTAACGGCGCGATATGCCGATGCATCAATGGAATAGGTAAACGATTTTAAACGCCTGAAAGAATTTCCTTCCTTAATAATAGGAGAGATGCTGATGGTGGCCATCCACTCGGAACGCGCTTTGGATGCATTGACATCGGTGATTAAGGTATTGCCGATGGATTGCGGGTTCAGGTCGCCAAGTTCCTGTGCCGTGACCGATTCAAAAACCGGATTGCTGATTGCAACAGCTTCGCGTGAAATGTTTCCGGAAGTTTGCAGCGTCAGTTCCAGCGAGACGCGGCGGGTTACGGCATCGTAGTAAAATCCGGTGTGGTCAAAGGTAGGAATGACAGGTGTGGCGGTACCCACACGATAGGCCGCCGGTTTATTCCAGTTAAGCAAAACAGTTCCGGAGACCTGTCCCACCATGTTGAAAACCAAAAAGAGCAACGAGACGAGCGCAATTTTTTTCATCAGATAGGGTAACGTTGGCAGCGTTCTAATTATTACAGTTTGTAAAAATAATTTATTTGTGCATTACTATATAATAATAGGTGTATAATTGCGTTAACCCTTTGTACTGTGCGGCGCACGGCGATTTTTGAAAATTTATTTTTTTTAAAGTTTGTTGCGGTTTAACGGTTAATTGTTATATTCGCCACGGATTTATCACCTACTAAAAGTATGAAAGTGAACAAAATTTTGGCTGTCAAGCTGTTGCTATCTGTAGTGATGGTGGTTGGTTTTGCAAGCTGCGGTAAGAAATCGAACAACAGCTCTTCCCGTGCTACCGGTTGGAAAATCAACGATAGCAAGGGCGGATTTCAGTATGCTTCAAAGTTCAAGAAACAGGCAACCGGCCCCGGGCTTGTTATGGTTGAAGGCGGAACGTTTACCATGGGTAAGGTTCAGGATGACGTGATGCACGATTGGAACAACACTCCAAACCAGCAGCACGTTCAGTCATTCTACATGGACGAGACTGAGGTGACCAACCTTATGTATCTTGAATATCTTGATTGGCTTAAGCGAGTGTTCCCGCCGGATCAGGAAAACTACAAAAACATTTATGAAGGCGCTTGTCCGGATACGCTTGTATGGCGTAACCGCTTGGGCTACAATGAAACTATGACCAACAACTACCTGCGTCACCCTGCATATGCGGAGTATCCGGTAGTTGGTGTCAACTGGATTCAGGCTGTTGAATTCTCAAAATGGCGGACTGACCGCGTTAACGAGAAGACGCTTGAAGATCAGAAATACCTGAAAAAAGATGCCAAGTTTGGATCTGAAGCCGGAAAGACGTTCAGTACAGATACCTATCTGGCTGCTCCGACACAAACTTTTGGCGGCGATCAAGAAATCGTTTTGCAAAAAGCAAAAGGTCGCAAGCCTGCCGACTCAACAGGTGCCCGTAACGTTTACGCTACCCGCAGTTCAGGTTTGATTCTGCCGGAGTACCGTCTTCCAACCGAGGCTGAGTGGGAGTATGCTGCTGCCGCCGATGTAGGTCAACGCGAGTACAACATCTACAAAGGTCAAAAGAAATATCCTTGGTCAGGAAGCTACACCCGTTCAGGAAAGCGTCAGGTTCGCGGAGATCAATTGGCTAACTTTAAGCAAGGAAAAGGTGACTACGGCGGAATTGCCGGATGGTCAGACGACGGAGCTGACATCACCAACAAGGTAAAGTCATATCCTCCTAACGACTTTGGTCTTTATGACATGGCTGGTAACGTGGCCGAATGGGTTGCCGACGTATACCGTCCGATCGTTGATGATGAAGCGAACGACTTTAACTACTACCGTGGTAACGTCTACATGAAGAACAAAATTGGTGACGATGGAAAAGTAGAGGTAGTAACTGCCGAGACCCAGCGTTTTGACACCCTGCCAAACGGAAAAGTTATCGCCCGTAATTACCCAGGTGAAATTGCCCAGGTTCCGGTTGATGAAAACGAAACTTACCTGCGTCAAAACTTTACCAAGTCCGACAACCGTAACTTCCGCGACGGTGACCGTCAGTCATCCCGTTACTTTGATTTTGGTTCAGAGGATGAGGATACCGACGATGCCAAAAACGAGAAGCAGCGTATGTACGATTCTCCAAAGCACAACGTAACGGTTGACAGCCTTGGGACTATGGTACGCAAGTATGACCGTTCTTCAAAACGCACCACTTTGATCAATGACGATGTTCGCGTATACAAAGGTGGATCTTGGAGAGACCGCGCCTACTGGCTGGATCCTGCACAGCGCCGCTACTTCCCGCAGGACATGGCAACCGATTATATTGGTTTCCGTTGCGCCATGTCGAGAGTAGGTCCTAAGTCAGACAAAAAGAAACGCGCCAGAAATTAATTTTTTCAATCATACGATAAAAGCTCCTTAACCGGGGCTTTTATTTTTTATGCCTTATGGATATTTCAAACATACATTCTCTTTTTCTGGAGTCGTCGGGCGTTTCTACCGACACTCGTAAGATTGAGCCCAACAGCATTTTTGTTGCTCTTAAGGGCGATAGGTTTGACGCCAACACTTTTGCCGCGCAAGCATTGGAAAAGGGCGCCAAAGCAGTGATTGTCGATGATCCAAAATATGTTATTGACAGCCGGACGATACTGGTCAAAGATTCGCTCGTCACCTTACAGGAATTGGCGCGTTACCATCGGGAGTATTTAAAGCTGCCGATTCTGGCGCTTACCGGAAGCAACGGAAAGACAACCTCCAAGGAGTTGCTCAACGCGGTTTTGTCTAAGAAATTCAAAACGGGCGCTACCAAAGGGAATCTTAATAACCACATCGGCGTTCCGCTAACGTTGCTTTCATTTGACCATTCCACCGAGTTTGGAATCGTAGAAATGGGTGCCAATCATCAAAGAGAAATTGCTTTTTTGTGCGAAATTGCCCGGCCGGATTATGGGTTTATCACCAATTTTGGCAAGGCGCACCTGGAAGGTTTTGGAGGTGTTCAGGGTGTTATCAAGGGAAAAAGCGAGATGTATGATTTTTTGCGCGCGGCCGGAAAAACAGCGCTTGTCAATCTGGACGATCCGATTCAGGAAGAAAAGACCCGCGATATTGAGCGGTTCACCTTTGGAACTTCAAATCAGGCCGATGTTGTTATCCGCTCGATCACTGCCGATCCATACGTCAGCGTTTCCTTTGATGGTTATACGGTGAATTCACACCTGATTGGATTGTACAATGCCGCCAACATCAATGCGGCTATTGCTGCCGGTAAGAAATTTGGCGTGGCCGATGCCGACATTGTGTCCGCGCTACAAGATTACGTACCGGAAAACAATCGGTCGCAGATCCTTAAAAAAGGCGATCTCGAAATCATTCTGGATGCCTACAACGCCAATCCCAGCAGTATGAAAGTGGCCATCGAAAACTTTATTCAGTTGGGCGGCGACGGGAAAGTTGCGTTTTTGGGTGATATGTTTGAACTTGGCGACGAAAGTTTGGCGGAGCACGAAAAAATCGTGGACATGCTGGCCGATTCTCACGTTACGACTTATTTTGTAGGCAAAGATTTTTTTGCCAGTCAAATCGCAAAGCCGCATTTTAAGTTCTTTGCCACATTTGACGAACTTGAATTGTACCTCAAAGCCAATCCGGTGATGGCGCAGCGGATATTGATCAAAGGCTCGCGCGGGATGGCGTTGGAACGCGTGGTAGATTTGTTGGGTTAATTATCACTTTGTCAGCTTTCGTTTTCCCTGGCAAGCCTTGCTGCAATATTTTACTTCGTCCCAATGACGCTCCCATTTTTTTCGCCAGCTAAACGGGCGATTGCATACAGGGCACATTTTGAAAGGCCTTTCAGATGGTTTCATTCAATCAGTTTGGCAAGTAGCTTACCTGGTATACTATTTTAATACGGTACCCATTCCGCCGTTGACGCCAATGATTTGTCCCGTAATCCAATCTGATTCCAGTAAAAAAACAACTGTGCGAGCGATGTCGTCTGGCGTTCCTATTCGTTTTAACGGATGGCGATCAGCGTTGGCCTGGCGTTTAATGTCCGAACTCAACAATGGCGCTGCCAGTTTTGTATCGGTGAGCGATGGAGCGACGGCATTTACGCGGATATCGGGTGCAAATTCGGCAGCAAGCGCGCGCGTCAGGCCTTCAATGGCTCCTTTGCTGGT
>CAZIBV010000049.1:0-19548 GCA_964537345.1 uncultured Flavobacterium sp.
ACCCAGACAAAGTTGTTGGAATTTTTTGACGGGAAAAACGCGGCATGCTCAGGCTCAACCCAAGTCGATGCAGTCTCGGTCACCAACGTGCGCACAAAATTTCCGGTGCGGGCATCGTAAAGGTTTAGGTTCATATCGTTCTGGCCGCGGTTCAGTTCGGCGATCAAAACAAAATTCCCGTCGGGTGTCCAGGATAGGTTGGTCAAGTAGTCGTCGGCGTTTTTGCGCGGCTTGATGTAAACCGTCTGGCCTGAAGCGACGTCGTAGATCCCGACGCGTGGGTTTTCACTCGTTTGGCCGATCATCGGATACTTGATGCTGACGAGTTTTCCGGGCGTTTCATTGATGTCGAGCAGCGGATAATCGGCCACCTGGCGCTGGTCTTTTTGATAGAACGCCAGTCTTTTGCCGCCCGGCGCCCAAAAAATTCCGTCGTGAATACCAAATTCATTGCGCGCAATCGACTGACCTGAAACGATGTTTTCATCGGTCTCACTGGTCACCGGTTTTTGCTGTCCGCCCACCATTACATACAAATTGTTTTTTTGCGTAAAGGCGATGTTGGCATTGGTGTCGTCAAATTCGGTGTTTTCCGCATCAGACGGAAGTTCAGCCAATTTTTTACCGGTTTTGGTTTTGGTGTCAAAGGTGTAATATTTACCGCCGTCGGCCAGCATAAAAGACGTGGCATCTATCCACTTGAGCGTTCCAAAATTCCGGAATTGTGCGCCCGTAGCTTTGTTGACGTCAGCCAGTGAAACCATTTCAGCACCGGTAGTGTTGTTTGCCGATGCCATCATAAGTTTCTTTCCGCTGTCGGCAAGATAAGTATACGATTGGGTGTTGGGAATCCATTGAAACGCCATCATCCTGTCGGCGCGGAACATCCGTCCCTGTTGCAGGACGGCATCTTCCAGTGAAATCTTTTTTTGTGCCGTGGCTGACACGGTCAAAAGGGCAATCGCCCATAGAATAATTCTCATAGTTTAAAAAAATTGACAACGCTTACTTGGTCGGTAAACGTTGTCGATTGTTACGTTATGCAGCAAATTTAAGTATTCGTAATTGCCCGACGGAGCGAGTTGGTTTATCCATAGCCCCGATGGCAGCGAAAATCCTTTAAAGCCTCATGCTCGCAGCACCGTAAATAGGCACCAGGTTTTGAGGTTTTAAAGATTGCAGCGAACAGCGGGACCGCGCTTTAATAGAATGTCGGTGCCTGTGCTCCAAAATCAAACCATGCCTTCCTCATTTTCCTTGTCCAGGTACGATTGAACGAGTTCGATGGCGTTGGTTACCACATCGCTCAGCGCGGTGATAAACGTGCCTTCTTCGGCTATGTTGATCGCGTGGCGGATGGCCTCGGTTTCCTTGGTGATGATTTCGTAGGTGATGCTTCGGCCGGATTCGGCTATGCCCTCCAGAATCAGGTTGATGATTTCATCTTCGGTGCGTCCGCGGAGGTGTTTTTCCTGGCGGATGATGATGTGGTCAAACATCCGTCCGGCAATTTTGGCGCATTCGCGGATGTCTTCGTCGCGTCGGTCGCCCACACCGGCAATGATCCCGATTTTTTTGTTGGCGTCAACCGAGCTCAAAAACTCTTCGATGCCGAGATAGCCCGCCGGATTGTGCGCAAAATCGATCAGCACCTTGAACTTCTTGAACTCAAAAATGTTCATACGGCCCGGCGTCTGCGCCACGCTTGGAATAAAGGTTTGCAAAGACAGGCTGATGTCCTCGGTTTTAAAGCCCCACAGGTAAGATGCCAGTGTCGCGGCCAAAACGTTTGCAATCATGAACCTGGCTTTGCCGCCCATGGTGAGCGGTACATGCGTGGCGCGCTCAACCCGGATTTTCCATTCGCCTTTTTTGATAGTGATGAATCCGTTTTCATACACGGCCACGGTTTTGCCTTCCTTAGACATTTTTTTGATCAGCGGATGGTTCTCATCCATGCTAAAGTAGGCCACTTTGCAATCCAGTCGGCTGCCAATTTTGACGCATTGCTCGTCTTCAGCATTCAAAATCGCCCAGCCGTCTTTTTTGACGCTTTCCGGCACCACGGCTTTTACGCGCGCCAAATCATCGAGTGTGTGAATATCGCTGATGCCAAGGTGGTCGCCCTGAATGTTGGTCACCACGGCAATGTCGCAGCGGCTGAACCCGAGTCCGGAGCGCAAAATTCCGCCGCGCGCTGTTTCCAGAACGGCAAACTCGACGGTGGGATCTTTCAGGATGTATTCGGCGCTGTACGGTCCGGTGGTGTCACCCTTTTCCATCATGTGGTTTTGGATGTAGATGCCGTCGGAGGTGGTAAATCCAACTTTGTAGCCGTTGTTCTTGACGATGTGCGCCAGGAGTCGGGTAGTGGTGGTTTTTCCGTTGGTTCCCGTCACCGCGATAATCGGGATGCGGCTTGGTTTTCCGGGCGGATACAGCATGTCGATAACGGGCGCGGCCACGTTTCGCGGAAGCCCTTCAGACGGGGCAAGGTGCATCCTGAATCCCGGCGCCGCGTTCACTTCGAGGATGACACCGCCGTTTTCCTTAAGCGATTGGGTGAGGTTTTCGGCCATGATGTCGATACCGCAAACGTCGAGACCGATTACGCGGGAAATCCGTTCGCACAAAAAGATGTTTTCCGGGTGCATCATATCGGTTACGTCAACCGATGTACCGCCTGTTGACAGGTTGGCCGTCGATTTCAGATAAACCGTTTCGCCGATATTGGGCACCGATTCCAAATTATAACCCATTTTTTCCAGTAAGTCCAGCGTGTCGCGGTCGACGGTAATTTCCGTCAGTACATTTTCATGTCCGTAACCGCGCCTCGGATCCTGATTGGTGAGGTCAATCAATTGCTGGATGTTGTCTTTGCCATTGCCCACCACGTGAGCCGGAACGCGTTTGGCCGCCGCAACCAGGCGGTTGTTGATCACCAACACGCGAAAGTCAAATCCGGTGATGAATTTCTCCACAATCACGCGACGGCTGTATTGTTTGGCATGGGCCAATCCCTCGACTGCGTCTTCCCACTTGGTCACATTGATGGAAGCACCCTTGCCGTGGTTGCCGTCGAGCGGCTTGATGACAATCGGATAGCCTATTTTGTTGATGGTGTTTTGCAGATCTTCCTCGTCTACGCAGATGCTTCCGCTGGCCACCGGGATCGACGCGCTCTCGAGCATGCGCTTGGTTTCTTCCTTATTGCAGGCAATATCCACCGCAATATTGCTCGTATTACAGGTGATGGTAGCCTGAAATCGCATCTGGTTGATACCGTAACCCAACTGAACCAGCGAGTTTGTCCCGAGCCTGATCCACGGGATGTCGCGTGAAACAGCCTCTTCCACAATACTTCCCGTACTTGGACCAAGGCGCACGCGTTCGCGGATTTCGCGCATTTTCTGGATGTCGGCTTCAAGATCATAAGGTTCGCCGCTGATGAGCGCCTCGGCAATTCTTACGGATGCTTCAGCCGCGTAAACGCCTACGTTTTCCTCAGTATAACTAAACACTACGTTGTAAACTCCGGGATCACGGGTTTCACGGGTCCGGCCAAATCCGGTGTCCATTCCGGCCAAAGTCTGAATTTCGAGTGCAATGTGTTCAATGACATGGCCCATCCAGGTTCCGCGTTCGATGCGGTGAAAAAAACCTCCGGGAACGCCTTCAGAACACCGATGTTCGTAAAGCGATGGCATCATCTCCTCGATGCGCTCCCTGAAACCGGGAATTTTATTGGTTGGACTTTGCTCGAGTTCTTCCAGGTCCAGCCGCATCTGAATGAGTTTTTTACGGCGGATGCTCCAGATGTTCGGGCCTTTCAGGACTTGAATCTTGAGGATTTTCATAAACGGGATAAAGTGTTTGGTGTTCGTATAGTTTTGATTCAGACGTTTGTGCGATTTTATTCTTGTCAAGCTTTAAATCCGGATTGTGAATTTAGCGCAGGCATTTTGTTAAAAATCTAAACAACGCGAACTAAAATAGTTGTTTTGGTCATGCAAACAAAATTTCAAAATATATTTTTTCTTGTGTTGCAAAAAGGGAAAAAAAGCGCAGTTTGGTTGAGGCTGATATAAGATTTTGCTATTTTTACCGCCATGGATATTAAAGGAAAACTGATTATTATCGGCGGAGCTGTCGACAAGGGTAGCTTTACCGAGAATAACCTGGACAAAAACGCGGCCAGCAACCTGAATTTCTTTGAGACAGGAATCCTGCGCCGAATCATTCTCGAATCAAAACTTCAGGAACAATCGCGTATTGAAGTCATCACAACCGCCTCAAAAATTCCGCTTGAAATTGGTCCGGAGTACGTCAAGGCGTTTCGCTATCTGGGCGCCACCAATGTCGATGTGATGAACATTGACAAGCGCGAAATGGCTGTCGACCCTCAAATTCTAAAGCGACTCAAGGAAGCCGATGTGGTCATTTTTACCGGCGGCGACCAATTGAGGCTTACCTCGATATTGGGCGGAACAGCCTTTCACGACCTTTTGCTCGACAAATATCACAACGAAGAGTTTATCTATGCCGGAACCTCGGCGGGAGCGGCGGCTGCGTCCAACAGCATGATTTATCAGGGAAGCAGTTCGGAAGCTTTGCTCAAGGGCGAAGTAAAAATCACGTCCGGTCTTGGTTTGATTGACGGTGTGGTCATCGATACGCATTTTGTACAGCGCGGACGCATCGGCCGTTTGTTTCAGGCAGTTGTGGGCAATCCGCGGACGCTGGGCATCGGGCTTGGAGAGGACACCGGACTGCTGATCAAGAATAATTTTGAAATGGAAGCCATCGGTTCCGGACTTGTTATCCTGGTTGACGGACGCGAAATCAAGGACACCAACCTCACTCAGATTGACATGGGTCAGCCCATTTCCATCAACCATTTGGTGACGCACGTCATGAGCATTCACGACACGTTTAACCTGAAAACCTTCCGGATGACCATCAAGTCGTCGCAGTATGCTTCGTCGCTGGCATTTACCCAGGAAGACATCGACTCTGAAAAAACCGTTTGATGAAAGTAATTATCCACGGCGGATTTTTCTCGGAATCTAACACCGACGCCCAAACCAAACGCGCAAAACAGGACGCTTTGTTGCGCATTGCCCGAGATTCACACGAATTCCTTAAGTCACATTCGGCACTTGAAACCGTTGTTTACGCCGTTTCATTGCTTGAAGATGACCCGCTTTTCAACGCCGGGATCGGTTCGCAGATTCAAAGCGATGGCAAAATCCGCATGAGCGCCTCGCTGATGGACGGCGTGACCCAAAAGTTCAGCGGTGTCATCAACATTGAAGATGTCAAAAATCCCATTCAAGTGGCCCAAAAACTAATGGAGGTCGACGATCGCGTGCTGGGCGGAGAGGGCGCAACTAACTATGCCCGCGCCAACGGGTTTGACTTTTTTTCGACTGAAATTCCGCAGCGCCGAGCGGAGTACAACGCCAAAAAAGCTGCAACCGGAACGGGAACCGTGGGTTGTGTGGCGCTGGACGCAAACGGAAACCTGGCTGCGGCAACTTCAACCGGAGGCAAGGGTTTTGAAATTCCCGGGCGTATTTCCGATTCGGCAACGGTAGCCGGAAATTACGTCAATGCCCATTGTGGCGTAAGCCTTACCGGAGTTGGCGAGGACATTGTCAGCGGTGCGGTGGCGGCCAAAATAGTGACGCGCGTTACCGACGGCCTTTCCTTAAAGGAAGCTTTTGCCCGTACTTTTGACGAACTCAGGCCATATGATGGATTTGCCGGAGCGATTGCCATCGACAAAAACGGAAATGTTTTCCATCAGGATTCGCATCCATCAATGGTTTTTGCAAGTTTTGACGGACAGACTGCGGAGGTCTTTTTTTAACAAAATTTCCGGTTTTTCTGCCTTTGCGGTGTTGCTAAAAACCGTAGCTTGGATGCGGGGAGGGGCCGGGTGTTTCCCATAATAAAAGCCACCTGATTCGGGCTGCAGATTTTCTGTACTTTTTGTTAAAGTTTCATTTGGAAAAGGATGTCAGAAAAACCATTTATTTTTTGGGTGGGACGGGCTGATCGGACAATTCATTCTCACAACAGGTACTAAAATGCCAAAAGGCCCGACAACAGTTGCCCGAAAAGTACTTGATATAATCAAATAATACCTCAGATAGCTTTGTTTCTCTTGGAGACTTCCGTCGAAATAAAGCTCGGAAGGAACTGCGGCGTGCATCCTTTGTGTACTATTTCATCGCGGTAAAGCCCGGTTTTTTCTCCGAGTTCGATACAACGATTCCGATAAGTTTCGTCAAAAACGCCAATCCAGCCCGCCGCAAAATTCATCGCCCATTGCACTTCAGGCTGCTCTTGCGCAATATCCCGCTCGATCGATTCCAGGAGTACTGCGGCGTTGTCATGCGGCTTTTGGCCCATCCATCGCAGACGCGCCTGATAGTACCAATACGTGCGCCGTTGCAGGCTCGAGGGGCTGTCTTTCCAGGATTCCATCAGCGCAATCAATTTGCGGTCTTTGGATAGTTGATTCGCCATGAGCCAGTCCATGAGTTGGTTACGGTCGTCGTACGGGTGCAACTGCATGTCCTTTTCCAGCGAATCGATAGCTGATTGAGACAACATTTTTTTGTCCATGATGAGGATCGAAAGCAGACGATGCATGAACATTCCCGTAGACCAAAGTTCCAAGGCCAGGTCATGATCAGTTTTGATCTGCGCCGCTATTTTGCGCAAATCGCCCAGTTTGGTATTGTCGTCTATTTGTCGGCCGATTGCTGCAGCTTTTGGTGACAGTTTCATCTGAGAAAATTAAAATAAAACGTCGGACGAGCTTTGATCTTTGCTCATGACCGCCTTGGCAAACGGACACAGCGGCATAATCTTTAAGTTGTTTTTACGCGCGTAATCCACGGCTGCGTGTACCATTTTCTTTCCCACATCCCGGCCTCTGAATTCCGGATTCACCTCGGTGTGGTCGATGATGAATTTCTCGTTGCCGGCCCATGTATAGGTCATCAAACCTGCCTGCGCTTGGTTTTCTACGGCTTTAAAGTGGCCGTTCTTTTCGTTGTTTTCCTGAATGATTTGCATGGTTTTACGGTTTGGGTTCGGGTAATGGAACGCGTCCTGTTTCGCCGGGAATGTGCGGGAATTTATCGTCCTGCCAATCCTTCTTTGCCTGATCAATTGTGAGTTTGTTGGAAGATACAAAATTCCAAAAGATAAACCGCTCTTCCGGAAACGGTTCGCCTCCAAAAATATATACTGTCGTGCCGGGCGCCATGTCAAATTCGCAAAGCGTGGCATCGGTTGTAATCAGAATGTGTTTGGGTTCGTACCGATGGCCGCCATTTGAAATGTTACCCTCCAGAATATATAGCGCGCTTTCGCCAAACAACTCCGCACCGATACTAATCGTTGCTGCCTTTTCCGTCTTGATTTCGATAAAATACAGCGGACTGTACACCGGAACCGGCGACTTCTGGCCAAAAGCCTCGCCTGCAATAAGTTTGTATTTTACGCCATCGGCTTCCCAGGACGGAATGTCGCGGGCTTCGATATGCGTAAAGGACGGCGCCATGTCTTCCAGGTGTTTGGGCAGCGCCACCCAGATTTGCAGGCCGTGCAAAAATTTGTCGCGTTGGCGCAAATGCTCGGGCGTACGCTCTGAATGCACAACACCGCGGCCGGCCGTCATCCAGTTGACCGCTCCCGGGGTAATGTCCATTTTGGTTCCCAGGCTGTCGCGATGGGTGATGGCGCCGTCAAAAAGATAGGTCAGCGTCGACAGACCGATGTGCGGATGCGGCCCAACGTCCAGATTCTCGTGATCGGCCATGCATGCCGGCCCCATGTGATCGATAAAAACAAACGGGCCTACCGCGCGCTTTTCGCGAAACGGAAGCAATCGGCCTACCATAAAATTCCCGATGTTGGCGGCGCGCTCTTCGATGATGAGGTTGATGTTTGACATAACGGATTTAAGAATTAAGATTTAAGATTTTAGAATAGGGAATTCGGTCAGATGAGGCATTTTTCAATTTTCAAATCTTCAAATCTTCAAATCTTCAAATCTTCAAATCAAATTACTCTTCTAAATATCCGAATTTTCCGTTGTTGTAATCGTGGAAAGCCTGAATAAGTTCGGCCTGGGTGTTCATCACAAAAGGTCCGTGGGCGGCAATCGGTTCGTTGAGCGGCTCTCCGCTTAGGATTAAGGCGACGGCGTCTTGTGTGGCTTCAACCGTGAATTCCTCGCCCTGGTTGGCAAAAAGCGCCAGGTGATCGGTTTTGACGTCTTGTCCGTTTACTTTGACTTGTCCTTCAATCACCAGCAAAACGGTGTTAAAATGCGCCGGGAAGTTAAAGGTTGCGCTGCCGCCGGATTTCAGTTTGGCATTCATCATGTGCACCGGCGAAAAAGTATCGCCGGGTCCTTTCACACCGTTGTATTCGCCGGCAATGATTTCGACCTCTCCGCCATCAACGGGGACGCGCGCCATCTGGCTGTTGGCAATGGCCTGGTATTTAGGTTTCGACATTTTGTCTTTGGACGGAAGATTCACCCAAAGTTGAACCATCTGAAAATCGCCACCCTGCCGGGCAAATGATTCCTCGTGGTATTCCTTGTGTAATACGCCCGACGCAGCCGTCATCCATTGCACATCGCCCTCACCGATAATGCCGCCACCGCCACTTGAATCGTGGTGTGCGACGCGTCCTTTGTAGGCAATGGTCACAGTTTCAAACCCGCGATGCGGATGCACGCTTACCCCGCGCGGTGTATCGGTAGGAGAGAAATAGAACTTTGAGTTATAATCCAGCATGATAAACGGATCCATACGGCGCATGTCCATCCCCGGCCCGCTGGGTATAAAGTTGTGAACGCGAAATCCGTCGCCTACAAAATGCGGTGGCCGCGGCGTTACGATATATTCAATAGCTTTTGTCATCTTGAATGTTTTTCACAAAGTTACCGCCTTGAAAACGAATTTATCGTTAATGTAAGTTAAGAAATAAGAAGCGCCGTTTTGTGTGATGCTGATAGACAGCTACTTAAACTTTCGTGTACTTCAGCCTCAAACTATTGCTCACCACGCTGACACTGCTCAGGGCCATGGCGGCTCCGGCCAGCATCGGGCTCAGTAAAAACCCGTTGATCGGGTAAAGGATTCCCGCGGCGATTGGAATTCCGATGACGTTGTACAAAAATGCCCAAAAGAGGTTTTGACGGATGGTCCGCACGGTTTTATGCGACAGGTTTAACGCTGTAGTAATCTGATGCAAATCAGAGTTAAGCAACGTCATTCCCGCAACGTCCATGGCGATGTCGCTGCCTTTTCCCATGGCGATTCCCAGATTGGCCTGTGCAAGTGCGGCGCTGTCGTTGATGCCGTCGCCGGCCATGGCTACTTTTTTGCCGCGGCTTTGCAGATATTTGATAAACTCGAGTTTGTCCTGCGGAAGGACTTCGGCGCGGACGGTTTTGATGCCTGCCTGTTTGGCCACTGCGGTTGCCGTTGAAGGATTGTCGCCGGTGAGCATGTAGACTTCGATTCCTTTTTTGCGGATAGCATCGATGGCGGCAGCTGAGGTTTCCTTTATGGCATCGGCAACAGCCAGAACCGCCACGACTTCCTGGTTTGATGAAAACCAAATCACCGTCCACGCTTTCTGTTGCCAGTTTCGCGCGGTAGCGATCAGGGCGTCGGGGATGGTTACGTCGTGTTCGCGGAGGAATTTTTCGGTACCGGCCAAAAACGTTTTTCCATTGGCCTTGCCTGTAACGCCTTTCCCGGTGATGCTTTCAAAATGATTGATGGCAACCGGGCGACCTTTTAGATGAGCTACCACCGCTTCGGCCAGCGGATGTTCGGATTTTTGTTCCAGCGAGTACAGTATGTCTTTTTGGCTTTCGTCAACCCAGACACTGTCAGTAACGGTAGGATGGCCCTGCGTGATCGTGCCGGTTTTGTCGAGGACGAGCGTATCGATGTGCCGGGCAGTTTCCAAAGCCTGTGCGTCCTTGATGAGAATTCCGTTTTGCGCCGCCTTCCCGATGCCTACCATCAGTGCGGTAGGCGTTGCCAACCCAAGCGCGCACGGACATGCGATGACCAGAATTGTGACGGCTGCCATCAGTCCGTGAACCACGCTGCCGTCAAAAATCAGCCAGGCGGCAAAAGTCACAAGGGAAATTCCAATGACGACCGGGACGAATATCCCCGCAATTTTATCGACCAGATTTTGAACCGGTGCTTTACTGCCCTGAGCCTGACGCACGGTTTTGATGATTTGCGACAAAAGCGTCTGGGCGCCCACCTGGTCGGCCTGAAACGTAAAACTGCCTTTTTGGTTGAGCGTTCCGGCGTAAACCTTGTCGCCCTGCGATTTGGCAACGGGAGCGGGTTCGCCGGTGAGCAGGCTTTCGTCAACCAGTGAACTGCCGTGCAAAAGTCGGCCGTCAACGGCGATTTTCTGACCCGGTTTTACCACAACCGTCTGTCCGATCTGGAGTTGCGATACGGGAATTTCAGTCTCAACATCGTCAATTAAAACCGTTACGGTGCGCGGCTGGAGTTCCATCAGTTTCTGCAAGGCCGATGCCGTTTGGATTTTTGCTCTTTCCTCGAGGAATTTGCCCAGCAGCACAAATGCGATTACCATTGATGCCGCCTCAAAATAGACATGCGGTTCAAGGCCGCGCGCAATCCAAAATTCTGGATAAACGGTGTTAAAAACGCTGAACAGATAGGCCACGCCTGTGCTGAGCGCTACCAGGGTATCCATGTTGGCCGTGCCTAATCGCGCGAGTTTGAATGCGTTGGTGTAGAACTGACGACCCGTCCACAAAACAAACGTCGACAAAATCCAGCTTGCCGGGTTGGAATACGGCTCGTGCATCAGGAACATGCCCAAAACCATGACGGGCAAACTCAGCGCAACGGCCCACATAGTCCGCGTTTTGAGTTGGGCAAGTTTTTTTTGTGAATGCAGGCGGGCGATTTCATCGACATCGGCATCTTCCTGAGGAATGAGCAGATCGTAACCACCGGATTGCAGCGCCTTTTTCATGGCCTCGGGCGAAATTTGCTCAGGATTGTAGCTGACGTCCAGATTTCCGGTGGCAAAGTTTACCGAAGCAAGGCTTACGCCCGGCTGCTGGGTGATGATTTTCTGGGCACTGACCGCACAGGCGGCGCACGACATATTAAGGACGGGAAAAGTTTCGGTTTTGCGTTCCATAAATCAAAGGTCGGAAACCTTGCGTTTTGCGGCACTACAATATTTTGGAGTAGAAATGTAAAGTTTTACACTTTGTCCAGCGGAAGACGCGGTTTTTTGCCCAGACTTCTAAAGGCGCCCGGCGTCATTCCGGTCACGGCCTTGAACTGATTGCTCAGGTATGCGGCGCTGGAATAGCCCATGCGGTGTGCGATCTGGGCTACTGAGAGTTCATTGTACATGAGGAGTTCCTTGACTTTTTCGATTCGCTGGGCGATGTAGTACTTCTCGATTGTGATACCTTCAGACTCTGAAAAACGAGCCGAAAGATACGGGTAGTCGTGGCCGATACGCTTGCGCAGATAAGCTGACAAATTTCCGGTATCGGGTTCCTGATTTCCGTGGACGCGTTCGATGATGGCGGTTCGGATGGCTTCGGCAAGTTGGGTTTTGCGGTCGTCGATGAGTTCAAAGCCGATTTCGCGCAATTTTTTGTCGATGGACGAGCGCTCGGAACGTGAAAGTTCACCCGAAATCACAACCTCGCCCAGAGCAATCGCTTCGACCGTCTTGAACTGGCCGATAACCTCCCGGACTGCGGCAATGCATCGGTCACAAACCATGTTCCTGATGTGAATCGTCTTCATGGAACAAAGGTAGTGTTTCGCGATGATTTTTATGACAGAGCCTTCATTATTAGGGCGCTACTTTTATTTGGGATTTCGTGCGGGCCCGCCAGAATTTTTCCAAAGGGCCTTGCCTGAATTTCCGCAGCCACAAAATGCTTAATACGGTTTGCAGCCCGAACACAAAAAGCGCCAGTAGAAAGACTACCGTAAATCCGAGTTTGCCGGCAAGCCCAAGCCCGATGCCGTAAAAGAGTCCGATGCCGATAAAGGTTTGCATCAGATAATTGGTGAGTGCCATCCTGCCGGCGGGTTCCAAAAGGGATATTTTCTTTCGTCTGTAAAGCAGTGCAAATGACGCAGCGTAACCCATCGCCAGCGGCACCGTACCCAAGGCATAGGCGATGGTTTCAACCAGGGCCAAGAATTCGTCGGGTTCGGCAAAGAACAAACAGTAGGTTCGGAGTGAACTGAACGCAATTCCAAAGGATAATCCCCAAAGAGCAATTTTTTTGAGAAGCGAAGTATTGTCAATAAGATTGGCGCTGATAATTTTACGACCCGCCCACAGACCGATCAGGAAAACGCCGAATACTTTGAATGGCCTGCCTTCATCTAAAAGTCGGGACCATCGGTTAAAGGAATTGCTAAGATTCGTCTTAAGGAAAATTTCCCAATCGTTGTTGAGCAGATACGCGCGCATGTTTGTGATCGCCTTGGAGTCGTTGTTGAGATACACGGCCAGGTTGTTTCCGATTTCCTCAACCGCTTGAGGATAGTCAAAGCCTGATTCATAAATAAAGACCGAATTTGCTACCGGCAGCATGATGAAGATGACGGCCCACAGCAGGAGTCTGTCATCGGGAACGTCGATAAACCACAGCAGCGCAAATCCAAGAATGGCATACAACGTAAGGATGTCACCCAGCCAGATCAGGCAAAGGTGCACCAGGCCGATGATCAGCAGCCAAAACATTCTCCTGCGGAAAAACGGCTTGAAAGGAATGCCTTTTTGCTTCGCCCTGTGGTACTGCAAGGCACAACCTATGGCAAACAGCAATGAAAAGATGGAGTAGAATTTACCGTCGACTGCCGTGAAGGTGACCAAAGTCAGGATTTCGTCGGTTGGCAAGGTGGCACAGGCCCATTGCTCGGTAGGCGGAATAAACGGAAGGCCGGAAAAGTAGACGGCGTTTGCCACAAAGATAAAAAGGACCGACAGCCCCCGCAGCGCATCCAAAAGGCCAATCCGTTCCGGGTTTGCTTGTTCCAAAACGCAATCGTTTAAAGTTCATACCAAACCTAGTGAATAATGTTTCCCGGGATGGGCGTTCTCGACAAACGACAGTGCTATTATACCAATTAACAATTAACAATTAACGATGAACAATTAGGAATCAGGTTGTAGGGTGTTTAGCGAATTATTTAGGCATATATTGTTGCGTTTAATCAGGGACATCAGAATTGAAAATCTTCCGGCAACCCCAATCAACCCAATACCTTGCACCCTGTACCCTGCACCCTGAACCCTGAACCCTGCAACAAAAAAGCCCACTCTTTCAAGCGGGCTTTACAGTAAGTAGTAAGGGTTACAAAAACGTTATTTTACTTTGTTCAGGATAGCTTTGAACGCTTCAGGGTGGTTCATGGCCAAATCGGCGAGTACCTTGCGGTTAAGCTCGATTCCGTTCTTTTTAAGCTGACCCATGAACTGCGAGTAAGACATTCCTTCCAGACGGGCTCCGGCGTTGATACGCTGAATCCACAGTGCGCGGAAGTTGCGCTTTTTTTGCTTGCGGTCGCGGTAAGCGTACAGCATAGCTTTCTCGACAGCGTTCTTGGCTACTGTCCAAACGTTTTTGCGGCGACCAAAGAATCCTTTGGCCTGTTTCATTAGTTTTTTTCTGCGTGCCCTTTTGGCAACTGAATTTACTGATCTTGGCATAATTTTACTTTTTTGTAGCAGGCGCCCTCTCGGGACTTAAGGCCATACTCCAGGGTTATTAACTAGTTTTAACCGTGAGAATTTTTAGTCGAAAGTTTAAAGTCGAAAGTCGAAAGTCTGAAAAAACTCGATCTGAGCGGTCTTTAGTCTTTAGTCTTTTGACTTTTGTCTTTAGTCTTAGATGATTCTCAATTGTTGTTTCACGCTCTTCTCATCTGTTGGGTGAACCAGTGCAGAGTGAGTCAGAGCCAGCTTGCGCTTCTTTGACTTTTTAGTCAGGATGTGGCTTTTAAAAGCGTGTTTCCTTTTGATTTTACCAGAGCCCGTCACTTTAAAGCGTTTCTTGGCGCTGGATTTGGTTTTCATTTTAGGCATTTTTCCTAAGAATTAAATTACTACTTACTATTTTGAGTGAACAGTTTACAGTTCACAGTTTACAGACATCCCGGATAACCTGAAGTTGATTCCTTTGAACAAACATCCGGCGGGCAGTTTTTTCTGTTAACCGTCAACCGTTAACTGTTAACTATTTTTTCTTCTTGGGCGCGATAAACATAATCATACGCTTACCTTCCAAAACCGGCATCGACTCAACCTTTCCGTGTTCTTCGAGGTCCTGGGCCAGCCTGAGCAACAGGATTTGTCCCTGTTCTTTGTAAATGATCGACCGTCCTTTAAAGAATACAAACGCCTTTAGTTTTGATCCTTCCTTGAGGAACTTTTCGGCATTTTTCTTTTTAAATTCATAGTCGTGCTCATCAGTCTGAGGCCCAAAACGGATCTCCTTGACTACAACCTGCGTAGATTTGGCTTTCAAGGCCTTGTCGCGCTTTTTTTGCTCGTATACAAACTTTTTGTAGTCGATGATCTTACAAACCGGCGGTTCGGCATTTGGCGAGATTTCCACCAAGTCCAGTTCAAACTGGTCGGCCAGTTTCATGGCTTCGCTGGTTTTGTAAATTCCGGGCTCGACGTTGTCGCCTACGAGCCGCACTTCTGGCACGCGAATAAAGTTGTTGATGCGGTGCGCATCCTTTTTTTCTACCCGAGGCTGATAGCCCCTGTTGTTTCTGATTGCTATGACTTAAACGGTTTAAATTAAACTTAAAATGTTTTCAGGGTTTTTGACACTTCGTCGGCTACCATTTGGGCAAATTCCTCAATGCCAACCGTTACGTTGCCCTTGCCTTCCTGTCCGTGACGGCGAACTGAAACTGTTCCGTTTCTTTCTTCTTCCTCACCAACAATCAGCATAAAGGGATATTTTTGCGTTTCGGCTTCCCTGATCTTCTTGCCAATCGTCTCGTTGCGATTATCAATTAGGGCGCGAATTTCGTGATTTTCCAGCAACTGCAAAACTTTTTTCGCATAATTTTCATATTTCTCGCTCAGTGACAGGATGATGGCTTGCTCCGGCATCAACCAAATCGGGAAGTTTCCGGCGGTGTGTTCCAAAAGGATTGCAATGAATCGCTCCATCGACCCAAACGGCGCGCGGTGAATCATGACCGGTGTGTGCAGTTCGTTGTCGGCGCCTTTGTATTTCAGTTCAAAACGCTCCGGAAGGTTGTAGTCAACCTGAATGGTGCCCAACTGCCATTGACGGCCCAGCGCATCCTTGACCATAAAGTCAAGTTTTGGTCCGTAAAATGCAGCCTCGCCGTATTCGACCACGGTGTTCAAACCTTTGTCGCGCGCGGCGTTGATGATGGCATTCTCGGCCTTTTCCCAGTTTTCGTCTGAACCGATATACTTCTCGCGATTTTCGGGATCACGCAGTGAAATCTGAGCGATAAAATCCTCAAATCCAAGCGAACCGAATACGTACAATACCAGATCGATTACATTTTTGAATTCAGCGTCAAGTTGATCAGGCGTACAAAAGATGTGCGCATCGTCCTGGGTGAATCCGCGAACACGCGTCAAACCGTGCAACTCACCCGATTGCTCGTAGCGGTAAACGGTTCCAAACTCGGCGTAACGCTTGGGAAGGTCTTTGTACGACCACGGGCGTGTGTTGTAAATTTCGCAGTGGTGCGGACAGTTCATCGGTTTGAGCAAAAACTCTTCGCCCTCGGCCGGTGTGTGGATTGGCTGAAAACTGTCGGCGCCGTACTTAGCGTAGTGGCCGGAAGTCACATACAATTCCTTTTGACCGATGTGCGGTGAAACCACTTGCTCATAACCTGCTTTCTTTTGCGCTTTTTTCAGGAATTGCTCCAGCCGTTCGCGCAGGGCGGCTCCTTTTGGAAGCCAGAGCGGGAGGCCTTGTCCAACCTTTTGCGAAAAGGCAAAAAGTTCGAGTTCCTTGCCCAGTTTGCGGTGGTCGCGGCGTTTGGCTTCCTCCAAAAGTTCCAGATATTCGGTAAGGTCCTTTTGTTTAGGAAAGGAGATGCCATACACGCGGGTAAGCTGTTTGTTCTTTTCGTCGCCGCGCCAGTACGCTCCGGCCGCGCTCATGATTTTCATGGCTTTGATCAGGCCGGTGTTTGGGATATGCCCGCCGCGGCACAAATCAGTAAAGGTGGAATGATCGCAAAAAGTGATCGATCCGTCTTCCAGATTTTCAATGAGTTCAGTTTTGTATGGGTTGTCCTTGTAAAAGGCAAGCGCATCGGCTTTTGATACCGAACGCATCTTGAATTCGTGCTTTTCGCGCGCAATTTCCAGTACGCGGTCTTCGATGGCTTTAAAATCCTTGTCGGTGATGTGGCGGTCGCCAAAATCGACGTCGTAGTAAAAACCGTTGTCGATGGCCGGACCAATGGTGAGTTTGATTCCGGGGAATTGTTCCTCCAGCGCCTGCGCCATAACGTGCGAGGTCGAGTGCCAGAATGCCTTTTTGCCTTCTTTGTCGTTCCAGGTGTACAGTACCAGGGCGCCATCGGTCGTGAGCGGGGTTTCGGTTTCAATGGTAGTCCCGTTAAATGCGGCTGAAATGACATTTCGCGCCAGACCCTCGCTGATGCTTTTGGCTACGTCCATTGGCGTTACGCCGCTGTCGTAAGTACGTACTGACCCATCGGGCAAAGTAATGCTGATCATACTGATTAATTTGAGCGGCAAATATAATCAATAGAACGTTTATGCTCAACGGGCGTGCGATTATCAGCGTGAAATAAAAACGCTTTTTTGATTTTGTGCGGCCTGCGGGTTGATTGTCCGCCCCCGATAGCAGCGGCAGCGCGCGAAAGCTGCCCGGCATGGTTTGGCCAAAGCCGCCGTGCGACCAACGGAAGCACCGGCGGCAAGAGCCAAACCGCCGGGACGCAAAGCGCCTACAGCGGATAGCGGGAAATGGCGGCCTGATGATAAATCAGAGGTCCAGACGGAGGCCGAGCGACATAAGGTTTTGGTTTGTTGGGCCGTCCTTGAAGATGTTGTTGAAATTGTATGTGGCCTGGAGTGCGAGCGGGCCAATGCCGACGTAGGCGCCGATGCCGTAGACGAAGGACGATGGGTTGACCGAGCGTTTGTCGCGGATGTCGATCCGGCGGTTATTTTCATCATAGCGAAAGGTTTGCATGTTGCCGATGTTCACACCGCCAAAGCCTCCGATGCCGTAGCGGACGTGCGATAGGGTATTGTAGCGGATACGGTCATAGGATTCGGTTTTTTTGGAATCTCCAAACTCCAGGTAGACTGGGAAAATAAGGTTGTAGATGCGCAATTTGGTGCGTTTAAGGTCAAATGGGAATGGCTCAAAGCTGGTTTGTTCGCCATTGGGAACAAAGTACCGGTTTTGGGTAAGTTCCAGCGATTGTACCTGAATGGCCGATCCATAAGCCAGGCGCCAGTAGTTGTCGTCCTTGAGGATACGGGTGCGAAAGGTGACGCCAAATTCAGAATATCCGCTTTTCCAGATTTTAAACGGCGAATCCTTTAGCGCTGCGCCGGAAAGAGTGTTGTTGATTCCGCCTACCACGGTGATATCGCTGTAGGTGCGTTTGTCGTACTGTACTTTTTTGCTGCGGTTTTCATAGGCGATGCCCAACATGGCGCTTCCGTTGTCGTCGGTGGCGTTTCCGAGCCCGACCTCGAAGGTGCGGCCGCTTTCAAACTCGAAAGTGTAGTTTACCCCGCGCTCTACGAGTTGTTTTTGGTTTTCGATGATGGCCAGTTTGTTGTCGATGTTCATCGCGGCTTCCTTGGCGGCGTCGAGTTTGAGCTTCTGGGCTTCGTCGGCGGTGATTTGGTTGGCGGCGAGTTTTTCGTTGATGGTGTTAAGCGCCTGTTTCAGTTTGAATTTTTCCTGTTCTTCGACGCGTTTTTTTTCGGCTTCAAGGTCCTGAAGTTTAAAGTCTTTGCGATAATCAGCCTGGGATTTGGTGGAGTCGACAGCGGTTTTTGGCGTTTCCTGGGCGTACAAGGCAGGCATGACAAGGGCGGTCGCCAATGCGGCGAAAAGTGTTTTTTTCATGTCGGGTGATTTTAGTTAATGACTATTTGCCAAAGGCAAGCTTGATTTTCTTTTGTTTGAAAAGGTATTCGATCACGCTGTGGCGAAAGGTCTGGTCGAGTTCAGATTCGCTGTCGCGGAGCAGGGTAGTGGCATCGGTGGGATTTGATAGCCCGCGTCCTGCGGCGAGTTCCATCCTGGCTTTGGCGATGAGTGCGTCCAGATCGTTGTAATCAATTTCGGCCCCGTGCTCAACCGACGCGAGTGCGGGCGTGATAACAACGGGTGCGGTAACGGTTGCGGCCTTTGGAATTTCGGGCTCAATTGCGGTGGGAACGATTTCCGGTACTTTGCGATCGGTTTGCGCAATTACGGATTTGATTGTGGTTCGGGATGCTTTTGGAGTTGCGTTTGGCGCAGGGCTGACGACAGGCTCCGGTATGACTTCCGGTTGGATTTGCGGTGCGGTAACGATGGGCGTGTGGCTTGGCGAATTTACCGGTAAGTCTGATTGACGGGTTGCAGTCCAGAACAAACCTATCAGCAACACAACCGATGCGGCTACATAATATATAGTATAGTTCTTTTTGGGTTTGCGTCCGCGCTGCAACTGAACGCGATCCCAGGCGTTGGCTGCGGGCGTGATTTCCCGCTGCGTGAGTTTGCGCTTCATTTGCTGTTCAAAATTATCTTTCATTGCGCGTTTTTTTGGACGGAATCGAGTTGCTGTTGCAACATTTTCCGGGCTTTAAACAATTGTGATTTGGAGGTGCTTTCCGATATTCCGAGCATGGCCGCAATTTCCTTGTGGCTGTAGTCCTCGATGGCGTACATGACCAGAACCGTTCGGTAGCCGTCCGGAAGTCGGTCGATCAGGATTTGGAGTTCGTCGGCGTCAAACGGTGTGGCGTCGGCTTCGATGATGGTTTCGGCTTCTTCAACTTCGGCAAACTGCAATTCCTTTCGGGCTCTTAAAAACGAGATGGCTTCGCGCACCATGATCCGCCTGACCCATCCTTCAAACGAACCTTCTGACCTAAACTGCGGGAGTTTGTCAAAGACTTTTGCAAATCCAGTGATCATGACATCCTCGGCATAGTGCAAATCCCGAATGTAATAGCGGCAGATGCTAAGCATTTTGGGTGCATAACGCCTGAAAAGCTTTTCCTCAGCCTTGGCGTCGTTTCGGAGCGCTTTTTTGATGAGCGTTTCGTCGGGTTCGTGTAGGGAAATGATTTTCAAAACGGTTCGTTTATGCTTAAGACGCAATGGCGATTTTGAAAGTTGCCTGAGCGAAGGTAAAAATTTTGTCGGAGGCATTTGCTGCCAGTTTGTACCCGGGAGAGTTTACAGTT
>CAZIBV010000050.1:0-6156 GCA_964537345.1 uncultured Flavobacterium sp.
TGGTATGCGTGGTCGATACGGGAATCTTGAAGTGTTCGGTCGAGAAAAGCGTCAAAGCACCGGCTGATTCAGCCACTACGCCTTCAAAGGCAGTCACCTTGGTAATCTTGGATCCCATTGTCTTTACGATTTTCCATCCGCCGCTAAGCGTTCCCAATGCAATGACCGAGTAACAGGTAAGCGGAATCCAGGTTGGAATCGTTGGATCGCCTTCTTTTGGCAATGAAACGTGCAACCAATGTGGCAGGTCGTCAAAAGTGTGATTGCCGGAGTGGATGTAGACCGCCACCGCAGCGGCAATGATACCCATAACTTTTTGCGAGTCGTTTCCGCCGTGTCCAAGACTAAACGCCGCCGATGAAAGTAACTGCATACGCTTAAGAATGCTTTCGGCACGTGAAGTTGACAGTGAGCTAAACCAAAGGTTGAATATCGCCAAGCTGTAAAAAATAAGCGCAACCAGCATCCACTTGATGTTCTCAGGCGCAAAGATGATGCTTAAGGTTGGGTCTTCAAATCGCATCTTTTTTGGCTCCGTTTCAAAAACGTAGATAAAGAAAAGCAGCGCCACGATCATCAGGGCAACCGTCGCAATTTTGGGGTAAATGCTCTTTTTTGAAGAATACATCAACCAAATGGACAGGAAGTATGAGATGATCATACCCAACAACGGCGCAAAGACAATAAACAGAATGATGATCGTCACGCCCGACGGCAACAGTTCGCCCGCCTTGGCTTGGGTATACCAGTTCACAATCTTGAATCCGGCATGCTCCGGATCGGTAACGTCCGACAAGCCGTGGGCAATTGCTGCTCCGGCAAATCCGCCAATGAGCGTGTGCGATGAACTAGAAGGTATTCCGTACCACCAGGTAAGCAGGTTCCAGGCAATCGCGGCCAGGATCCCCGCTAAAAGTACAGTAAGGTTCAAACTGGAAGTGTGTGCGGTTTTCGCCACCGTATCGGCAACGCCAAACCCAAAAACCCAATACGCGACAAAATTAAAAAAAGCCGCCCATGCCACTGCCTGGAATGGCGTAAGCACCTTGGTGGCCACAATGGTCGCAATCGAGTTGGCAGCATCGTGAAAGCCGTTGATGTAGTCAAACACCAGGGCAAGCAGGATGATGATGATGAGTATAATAAAATCCATGCCCGGTGCTTACGAGTGTTTAACTGAAATCTGCTCAAGCACGTTGGCCACGCTTTTACATTTGTCGGATGCAGTTTCAAGTGCCGACAAAACCTCCATATATTTGATGATGTTTTTGGCGTCGGTTTCGTTTTCAAAGATATCGGCGACGGCTTTGTCAAATACATTGTCGGCCTTGCTCTCAAGTTTATTGATGCGTTTGCAGGCGTCGGCAATAGATTTCAGGTTTTTAAGATCCTTGAGTTCCTTAATGGCATTCTCGATATGCTGACAGGCCTCAAGGTTGATTTCAGTCAATTTGCGGATTGATTTGGTGATTTTTTCTACCTGATAAAGTTTCATACGGCTGGCTGCTCCGTGCATGAAATCGGCCACGTTGTCGATTGATTTGATCAGGGAATGGATGTCCTCACGGTCAAACGGCGTGATAAAGTTGCGGCTCAATTCGAGGTGTGTAGTGTGGGTGATGCCCTCAATCTCGGCCTCCAGTTCTTCAATTTTTTTAAAATACTCCTCGCGTTCAGCCTTTGGAACGTTTACGGCCTCATGAAGCGTATGCGCCAGAATAACTAATTTTGAAGCGGCTTCTACAAACAGCGGATAAAACTTCTTATCCTTTGGAACCAGGAACTGGAAAATCGTGTTTAAGTTCATCTCTTAGATTTTGCCGC
Source organism: uncultured Flavobacterium sp. (assembly GCA_964537345.1). Taxonomy (GTDB): domain Bacteria; phylum Bacteroidota; class Bacteroidia; order Flavobacteriales; family Flavobacteriaceae; genus Flavobacterium. Next base: position 1,825 of record CAZIBV010000050.1, read on the forward strand.
AAAATTAGTTTTCCAATGTTAAGCCAACATTAAGTTTTGGTCTATCTTTATCTGGGCCCTACTTCCCTTGTTATCAGGACGCTCCCAAAGCCCGTACATTGAATCTCTTTTGACAGACATTGTTAAAAAAACTTTATAATGTTAACACTTTCATCATATTTCTTAATATTTTTGATTTGGATTCTTAACATTTCGTAAGTGATCCGCTAAAATTAAAGTTATGGCCAAAACACCTAAAACGACCCAACCCGTGGAAAAGCCTGTGGCAACAGCCAAGACCAAAACCACAAAAGCTCCCAAAACAAAAACACCAACAGTAACCGCGGAAAAATCGGTTGCGGCTAAAAAGCCCTTAACGACGGCTCCGAAGCCCAAACCTGCCGGCACAAAAACTTCAACTTCAAAAGCGTCCGGCCGACCAAAAGCAAAAGCATCAACACCAAAACCGTCAAAAACCACTGAAGCATCAGCTGCGCCAAAAGCAACGGCAGCAAAGTCTGCAAGGGCTAAAAAAACAGCATCTAAATCAGCGACGGCTAAAAAAGCTGAGACAACTCCTTCAGTGAAACCTGTTGCAAAACCGGCGGCTTCAAAACCGGCAGCGAAAAAGTCAACGCCAGCTAAGTCCGCGTCAGCTACCGCAAAGGCAACCGAAAAAACAACATCAGCAAAACCGGTTGCGGCAAAGGCGGCAAAATCAGTGGAAGCAAAAACTACAAAAACTCCGACACGTAAAACTGCATCAGCAAAAAAAGCGTCAACCGGAAATTCGGCTAAATCAACACCTGCCAAAACCGCACAAACTAAAACGGCTTCCGCCAAAACAACAGCAACTAAATCGGCTGCAGCTAAACCAAGCAAGGTTGCATCGGCTAAAAAACCGTCAGCCACAGCTAAAGCCAAACCTGCCGCCAAACCTTCAGTAAAAACCGAGATAAAGACGGTAAAATCGGCAACGCCAGCCAAAACCACAAAACCCAAAACGGGAACTGCAAAAGCAGCCACATCGGCAACGCCAAAGCGCTCACCGGGACGTCCAAAGAAATCCGCACCGGAAATTGCACCCAGCCTGGTTGGTGAAACGCCCGACGTAAAAATGAGCAGCACCATGCCCGATTGGACCAATGTGACCGCGGGACTGGCTGCCAAACCGGAAAAGAAGAAAAAGGAGAAGGAAAAGAAAAAAGCCAAGAAAGACAAGGAAAAGCCGGCAAAAGCCAAAGACAAAAAACCTGAAAAGAAAGAGAAATCCAAAAAAGGCAAGGCTAAGAAAAAGAGCGACAAAAAGGTGAAAGCCAAGGACGCAAAAAAAGAAAAGGCCAAGTCAAAAACCAAGAAGGATAAAAAGAAGAAAAAGTAATAACAAGCCGCCCCGCGCGGCTTTTTTCATGGCGGCCTATTTTGTATTTTAGCGCCTCACACAAACCCTATGGATCTAAACTTTAATATCAACGAGGATTACAACAAGCTTTTGTTGTCCGACCTTAAACAAAAGTTCGCCAAAGTAAAAACGGGCGGCGGACCCAAGCGAATTGAAAAACTGCACGCCGAGGGCAAGATGACCGCACGCGAGCGGATTGACTACCTGTTGGACAAAAATTCAAAAAGCATCGAGATTGGCGCTTTTGCCGGCGATGGCATGTACGCTGAACACGGCGGATGCCCCAGCGGTGGCGTGGTTGTTAAGATTGGATACGTAAAAGGAAAGTTGTGCATAGTGGTGGCCAACGACGCCACGGTAAAAGCCGGCGCCTGGTTTCCTATCACCGGAAAGAAAAACCTGAGGGCGCAGGAAATTGCCATCGAGAACCGTTTGCCTATTATTTACCTGGTGGACAGCGCGGGCGTTTACCTGCCTATGCAGGATGAAATTTTTCCCGACAAAGAACACTTTGGACGGATTTTCCGGAACAATGCCGTGATGAGCAGTATGGGTATTACCCAGATTGCCGCGGTTATGGGCAGTTGTGTCGCCGGCGGTGCATACTTGCCAATCATGAGTGACGAAGCGCTGATCGTGGACAAAACCGGAAGCATTTTCCTCGCCGGAAGTTATCTGGTCAAGGCGGCCATAGGCGAATCAATCGACAATGAAACCCTTGGCGGTGCCACCACACACTGTGAGATTTCGGGCGTGACCGATTACAAAGCCAAGGACGACAAGGATGCGCTGGACACCATCAAAAACATCGTAGATAAAGTAGGCGATTTTGACAAAGCCGGATTCAACCGTATCAAGCCGCATAAACCAGCGCTTGCCGAGGATGACATTTTTGGGATTTTGCCCAAATCGCGCTCTGATCAGTACGACATGATGGAAATCATCAACCGACTGGTCGACAATTCAGAGTTTGAGCCTTACAAAGACGGCTACGGACAAACCATCATTACCGGTTACGCGCGAATCGACGGCTGGGCTGTGGGCATTGTGGCCAATCAGCGAAAAGTGGTCAAATCCAAAAAAGGTGAAATGCAGTTTGGCGGCGTCATTTATTCAGACAGTGCCGACAAAGCCACGCGGTTTATCGCCAATTGCAACCAGAAGAAAATTCCATTGGTGTTTTTACAGGACGTGACCGGATTTATGGTCGGATCAAAATCAGAACACGGTGGAATTATAAAAGATGGCGCCAAGATGGTGAATGCCGTCGCCAACTCGGTGGTGCCAAAATTCACCGTAGTTGTAGGAAATTCGTACGGTGCGGGCAATTACGCCATGTGCGGAAAAGCCTATGATCCGCGCCTGATCTTTGCCTGGCCAAGTGCCGAACTGGCCGTAATGGGCGGAACCCAGGCCGCAAAAGTGTTGATGCAGATTGAGGCATCGGCGCTAAAAGCCAAAGGCGAAACGGTTGACCAGGCCCGCGAACAGGAACTTTTTGACAAAATCAAATCGCGGTACGATGCGCAGGTTTCACCGTATTACGCGGCGGCCCGCCTCTGGACTGATGCCGTAATCGATCCGTTGGAAACGCGCACCTGGATTTCAATGGGAATCGAGGCCGCCAACCACGCGCCCATCCAGAAACCATTCAACCTGGGCGTCATCCAGGTGTAACAAAACAACCTCCGGCCTTACCAACAGCAAAAATTCCCGATGAAAAAATTGACCCTCCTGGCCTTGTTCTGCAGCTTTTGCGCCGTGGCCCAATTTACCCGAAAAGATTCGCTGCACGGTGGTCTGCGCCCGGAGCGCACCAGCTACGATTTGAAGCGCTATGACCTGAACATCACGGTAGATCCGGACAAACGCTTCATACAGGGATACAACGACATCCGGTTTGCCTTGGTAGCGCCCACGAGAAAAATTCAGATCGACTTGTTTGAAAACATGAAGATCGAAAGCATCACCCTTAACGGCAAACGCCTTAAGTTTGAGCGCGAGTTCAATGCGGTTTTTGTGACACTTCCGGATGTAAAAGTAGGTCAGACCAAAACCTTGCGCGTCAATTATTCAGGGAATCCGCAATCAGCCCGACGCGCACCTTGGGACGGAGGATTCGACTGGAAAAAAGACAAAAATGGCCAGCATTGGATTGGGGTCGCGGTTCAGGGCACGGGAGCGAGTTTGTGGTATCCGTGCAAGGAAACGCAGGCTGATGAACCGGAAGAAGGCGCATCGGTCAAGGTTGCGGTTCCAAACGGGTTGATGAACGTGTCCAACGGCCGCTTTCTGGGAAGTGAGGATTTAAAAAACGGATACACACGCTGGGATTGGGAAGTCAAACTGCCCATCAACAATTACAACATCACCCTTAACATTGCCGACTACGTCCACATCCACGAAAACCACAACGGCCTGGACCTGGATTATTACGTACTGCGCTATAATGAGGAGGTCGCCCGTAAGCATTTTGAAGAAGTGAAACCCATGATGGATTGCTTTCAGGAAAAATTCGGAGCTTATCCTTTTGCAAGCGACGGCTTTAAATTGGTTGAAACGCCTTATTTAGGTATGGAGCATCAAAGTGCTGTGGCTTACGGAAATAAATACATGAAAGGCTACTTGGGAAATGATATGTCGATGACGGGAATCGGCAAGCGATTTGACTACATCATCATCCACGAAACCGGCCACGAATGGTTTGGCAACAGCGTTACATCGGCCGACATTGCCGACATGTGGATTCACGAAGGATTCACCACTTACTCTGAGGCGGTTTTTGTAGAATGCCGATACGGTTACGACGATGCGATGAAGTATCTCAACGGCATCAAGCGCAACATCAGTCACGACAGACCCATCATCGGGAACTATGGCGTAAACTCGGAAGGTTCGGGCGATATGTATCCAAAGGGCGCGTGGATTGTCAACATGATCCGCAGCCAGGT
>CAZIBV010000050.1:6256-7429 GCA_964537345.1 uncultured Flavobacterium sp.
TCCAGGTTTTTCCCGATTTTGGCTCCGCCGATGATAAGTTTTTTCACGCGCCACAATTCCTTAAGTGAATGTTGCGCCTGCAAAGGGACCATGGCGGCAAAATCATAGGTTGATTCAGTGTGCTTGAGCGGATTTGAATCAGGAGCGACGAAATCCATGTCGAGCCCCAGGATAAAGCCGCGTACAAACATCATTTTCCCTGCCACATATTTGGCCGGCAAGCAGTGTAAGGCACGCGATCCGGCGGTAAGGTCAAAAAAAGCTCCCGTCGCCATCGCCGAATTTACCATCGCCTGCTTTTCGACCTTTATGATTTTGGGCGTTCCGGTTGTGCCGGAAGTCTGCATTTCAATATACGATTTGGCGTCGAACCAGTCGAGCAAAAAATCGCCAACCGACCGTTCGTATTCTTCGCCTTCCTTGATAAAACTATAGGCGATCCGGCACAAATCATCGCGGTCGAGTGAAAAACCGTTGAGTTTAAACGCAGTGTGGACGTCTTTATAGGTGGGATTCACCAGTGTCCGCTTGTAATACTGGATTTCCATTTGGGTCAAATTTTTGGGTTAATCGCTGATTCCATCCCCGCCATTTGTATTTGCGGGCAAAGATGAAGAGAAGAATGGGATACACCACGAGCACCGGCAAAAGAATGTCGGTGGTGGCGTGAGGTTCAGAGACGTCCTTAAGGATGGAGTTGGTCTGGAATGCCGACCAATCAGTAGTAACCAAAAGTGCGCCTACCAGGTTGTTGGCAGCGTGAAAACCAAGTGCGAGCTCCATGCCGTCATCCATAAGCGTAATGATACCCAGAAACAATCCGGTGCCGATGTAGTACACCATGATGATATTTCCTATTTTGCCCACTTCCGGGTTGGCAATGTGCATCAGCCCAAAAATAACCGACGTCATCAGCAGCGGGAACCATCGGTTAAGGCCAAGATTTCCAAAGCCCTGCATCAGGTACCCGCGAAAAATGTACTCCTCGGCACTGGTTTGCAAGGGAATCATCAAAACGCCGATTACAAGCAATCCGAGAAACGGCATCGGATCAAATTGCACCACATAGTCATCGGGCGAAAGCATATAATCAACTCCTGTAAAAGCAACGGTAATGCCCGCCCAGATAAAGAAGGCAAAGAAAATCCGGCTCCAATCAACCTTTTCGCGGGA
>CAZIBV010000050.1:7529-19528 GCA_964537345.1 uncultured Flavobacterium sp.
GACCGATCCCAAAAGATACTTCCAAAACCTATTGTGCGGATTTACAGCCTGTTCAATAAACATATGCGAGAATTTGTTTCCCTAAGGTAATTCAAAAATCAGAATGACGCCTGATTGGCGCTGCAATTTGACAAAATTTTACAGCATCATCGTGTAAAATCAGAACGATTTTAAATAAATGTGCCCGAAGGGTTTTTAACAAAGATTTGGCATTGCGCTCCTAAACCTGACGGTACTTTTGCACTCCTACGCGCAAACTTTACCATAAATGAAAAAATTACTATCTGCCGCTCTTATTTTACTCACCATTTTACAAGCCTTCCCCCAAGGCGGAAAAGTTAAAGTCACCGGAAAAGTGATCGACAACCTGGGCAAACAACCCCTGGAATATGCCACGATCGCCTTTGTAGCCCCCGACCAGAAAGTGGTGGCGGGCGGAATCACCGACGCAGCCGGAGCTTTCAGCATCGACGTTCCCCGCGGGAATTACACCATCAACGTCGAATTCATCTCTTTTAAAAAACAGACGTTTACTCGTCAGATAACCTCTGACACCAATCTTGGCACCATTACCCTATCGGAAGATGCACAGGAAATTCAGGGCGTTGTTGTTCGTGCCGAGCGCACCGAGGTTGAAATCAAACTCGACAAAAAAGTATACAACGTTGGTCAGGACCTTATCGTGAAAGGCGGAACCGTGAGCGATGTGCTCGACAACATTCCGTCGGTATCGGTTGATGCCGAAGGTACGGTTAGCCTGCGTGGCAACGAAAACGTCCGGATCCTTATCGACGGAAGGCCGTCAAACGCCATCAACATCCAGGAAGCGTTGCGCCTTATTCCCGCCGATGCGATCGACAAGGTGGAAGTGGTAACCAATCCATCGGCGCGCTATGATTCGGAAGGCGGTGGCGGATTGCTGAACATCATCCTGAAAAAAGGCAAAAACGACGGCGTAAACGGAACGGTGATCGCATCGACCGGTTATCCTGAACAGTATGGGATTTCAGGCAACATCAACTACAAAACCAAGGATTTTAACCTATTTACCACCACGGGTTACAACTACCGTATGAATCCGGGCAATTCCCTTACCGATACGCGCTACTTTAACCCGGATGGGACAACGCGCAACTTTATCAATGAGCGCCGTGACAACGACAGGCTGAGCCGCTCGTTTAACACCAATTTTGGCATGGACTGGTTCCTGACCGAGAAAGCCACCTGGACCAATCAGATCCGCATCCGCAAGTCCAGCTCAAACAATAACGAGGACGTATTCTTTTACAACTACGACGCCGACAAAAACTTTTTGTTTACCAATTCGCGCTTAAGCGATGTTTGGGGCGATGATGAAGAAGTGGAGTACTCGACCAATTTTGTACAGAAATTTGACAAGGACGGCGACCACACGCTCACATTCAACGGGCGTTTTTCCATTGAAACCGACGACGATTTTACCGAGATCAACAACTTTGACGAAACAACGCGCAACAAACAACGTCAGGGCGCCAATGAACTCCAGGCTGATTACGTCCTGCCGCTGGGCGAGGAAAGCCGTTTTGAGGCCGGCTACCGCGGTACTTTTAACAATACACTGACTGATTTTGAAGTCAACATTAAAGACGATGCCGGTTTGTTGCTGCCTGATCCGCGCTTTACCAACACATTGGAGTACAAGGAAAAGATCAATGCGCTTTACACGCAGTACGGAACCAAGTTCAACAAATTCTCGGTCTTGCTCGGCCTGCGTTGGGAAGATTCAAAAATCAACATCAACCAGATCGTCACCAGCGAATTTGCCACTCAAAAATACAGCAACCTGTTCCCGAGTGCGTTCCTGACATACGAAATCGGGAAAGACCACAACGTATCACTGAGTTACAGCCGCCGGATTTCGCGTCCGCGCGGGCGAATGATCAACCCGTTCTCGAACTACTCGAGCAACATCAACATTTTCCGCGGAAATCCCAACTTGCGTCCTGCCTTTAGCGATGCGTTTGATATCGGCTACCTCAAGCGCTGGAACAAACTCACGCTGAGCACTTCGATGTATCTCAATGTGACTAATGATGCCTTCCAGTTTGTGCGTCAGGAGTCGGGCGATTTTGTCACTACTGAAGTTGGCGGCGTACCGGTTGACGTGCCGATCATGCTGACATCGCCGGTAAACCTTGCCACCGAATACCGCGCAGGCTTTGAGTTTACGCTCAACTATTCGCCGTACAAATGGTGGCGGATGAACTCGAACTTTAACCTGTTTCGCAATGAAACCCAGGGCGATTTCACCTACACCGACTTTAACGGAACCCGCATCACCCAGAATTTTGACAACGTGGCTTACTCTTGGTTTGCGCGAATCAACTCAAAAGTGACGTTGCCTTACAAGATTGACTGGCAGACCAACATGACTTACAACGGTCCGCAAACCAACGCACAAGGCAAGAGCCTGGGTGTGTTCAGCGCCAACCTCGGGTTTAGTAAAGACGTCTTGAAAGACAAAGGAACCATTGCGCTTAACGTACAGGATTTGTTCAACTCCCGCAAACGCATTTATGAAACTTTCCTGCCGGGCGTACTCGAATCTTACAGCGAAATGCAATGGCGCGAGCGCACCATCACCGTGTCATTCACCTACCGCTTTAACCGCCAAAAGAACGAACGCGATCAAAACCGCATGAACCAACGTGAAGAAGGTATGGAGGAATTCGGAGGGTAGATTTTAGATTTTAGATTTTAGATTTGGATTCCGGAATATTGAAGCTTTTTGGAATTTGGATTTTGGAATTTGGAATTTGGATTTGGATTTTGGAATTTGGAATTTGGAATTTCAGATTAAGAATCCGAAATCATGAAGTTCGATCCAAACAAGCTAATCGCTAATCGCTGACAGCTGAAAGCTATAAAAAAAGGAAGCCCATTGCTTCCTTTTTTGTTTTTCTCAGTCGGCCTAGCTTTGACCTTCTTCGAGACTTCTCTTAGCCTTGCGCTCCTTCCAGAGTTCGTATGACGCACCGCCTATCCAGTAAAAAACAAAGTGGATGAGGAATATCATGAGCCAGAATCCCATCGTGAGGATGATCAGAAACAGCAAAAAGCCCAAGTACTGTTGAAACTCAAACATGTTTGATGAATTTTGTTCGAACAAATGTAGCGTTAAAAATCGGTACGGCAAATAATAGACGTCATTTTTTAAAACCCACGGGATTGCGTAACTTCGCGTTGGTTTTTTAGGAGCTGTTCCGGCTGTCCGCTGTATCTTTTTTGTGGGATTGAACCCCAGGGCATTAAACCCTGAATCACAAAAAAGGTCCGGGCTAGAATGGGATTTCAGATTTCAGATTTCAGATTTTAGATTTGGGATTCCGGAATGTTGAAGCTGTCTGGAATTTGGAGTTTCAGATTTTAGATTTCTGAAGTTGAATTTTTTGGATTTTGGAATTTGGAATTTGGAATTTGGAATTTCAACTAATCCTGCAAAGTTCAATTTTAACGTAAATCAAACTGTAAACTATTAACCGTAAACTGTAAACTAAACGCTGATAGCTAAATAATTAAACAACATAATAATGGAATACCGTATTGAAAAAGACACCATGGGCGAGGTTAAAGTTCCCGCCGACAAATACTGGGGCGCCCAAACCGAGCGTTCGCGCAACAACTTCAAAATAGGCCCGTCGGCGTCGATGCCGGCCGAGGTTATTGAAGGTTTTGCCTATCTTAAAAAAGCCGCTGCTTACGCCAACTGCGACCTGGGTGTGCTTCCGGTAGAAAAGCGCGACGCCATTGCAGCCGTTTGCGACGAAATCCTGGCCGGAAAACTCGCCGACCAGTTTCCGCTGGTTATCTGGCAAACCGGATCGGGAACGCAGAGCAACATGAACGTCAATGAAGTCATTGCCAACCGCGCGCAGGTTTTGGCCGGATTCAAGATTGGCGAGGGCGAACCTGTGGTCAAGGCCAATGACGACGTCAACAAGTCGCAATCTTCAAACGACACCTACCCTACCGGCATGCACATCGCTGCCTACAAAGCGGTAGTCGAAACGACCATTCCCGGCGTAGAAAAACTAAAAGCCACCCTCGACAAAAAAGCCGCCGAGTTTATGAATGTGGTAAAAATCGGGCGCACCCACCTGATGGACGCCACGCCACTTACGCTCGGACAGGAACTGTCAGGCTATGCGGCACAGCTTGGCTACGGCCTCAAAGCCCTCAAGAACACCCTGCCCCACCTTTCCGAACTTGCCCTGGGTGGAACCGCAGTGGGAACCGGACTAAACACACCGGCCGGATACGACGTAAAAGTGGCCGAATACATTGCGCAATTTACCGGTCATCCGTTTGTGACCGCTCCCAATAAGTTTGAAGCCTTGGCCGCACACGATGCCATTGTCGAAGCTCATGGAGCCTTGAAACAACTGGCCGTTGCGCTCAACAAAATCGCCAACGATATCCGCATGCTTGCTTCTGGTCCGCGCTCGGGAATTGGCGAAATCTTTATTCCTGAAAACGAACCTGGATCGTCTATCATGCCCGGCAAGGTAAACCCTACGCAGTGCGAGGCACTTACCATGGTTTGTGCCCAGGTTATCGGCAATGACGTGGCCATCAACGTAGGCGGCATGCAAGGCCATTATGAACTCAACGTATTCAAACCGGTTATGGCTGCCAACTTTCTGCAATCGGCCAGACTCATCGGTGACGCCTGCGTATCTTTTGACGAGCATTGCGCACAAGGCATTGAGCCCAACTACACGCGCATCACCGAGCTGGTAAACAATTCACTGATGTTGGTGACGGCGCTCAATACCAAAATCGGTTACTATAAAGCTGCCGAAATCGCGCAAACCGCACACAAAAACGGAACGACACTCAAGGAAGAAGCCGTGCGTCTTGGCTATGTTTCAGCCGAGGACTTTGACGCCTGGGTAAAACCGGAAGACATGGTAGGAAACTTGAAATAATTGACAATTGATAATTGATAATTAAGAAAAAAGCTCCTTGCGGAGCTTTTTTTTATTTTTTGATCAGGCGGATGGTTTGCGTTCCCTGGGGCGTGGTCAACCTGGCCAGGTACATTCCGGGCGCGAGTCCCGAACCGTCAAAACTGTCACTTTGCGAAGACAATACAAGGCGTCCCTGCGCGTCATAAACATCAACCCCATCAACCTGGCCGGTAAAATAAACCGCGCCGTCAAACGGATTGGGATAACCCGAAACCTGCAGGCGCTCATAGCTCTCGTTCTGCAAAGGAGCCGGCGCAATCGACATGAGGAACGATCCGTAGCTGGAGAAACTGCTTGACAATACTACAGGAGTTCCGCCCGGATTGAAATCCATCGACCCCTGAAAACGGCCCGAAACAATGACTTCATCAAACGCGTTGACTGCAATCGAACGTCCATCGGCACTGAGATTGGTTCCGACAGCGCCGTACGATCGGGCCCAGCCAAAATCACCGTTGGCCGACAACTTCAGGTTGAAAGCCTGATAGCCTCCGCCATTCGCCACCAGATTGTAAACACCTTCCGACGGATCGGCGTCCATGTGGCTTACGTAATGACCGGTGGCATATACGTTTCCGTTGGTATCGGTTGCTAGGTCAAACGTCCGCTCAGAATAATTTACGGTAAAATCAGGCGACATGGCCCCGATGGTTTTGGCCCAGACAAAGCTGCCCGCGCCGGTAAGTTTTAAAAAGAATTCCGATCCGATACCGACGCTTTCCATGATGAATTCTTCCTGCGGGTCGGGATTGAAATCGCCAATTGAACGGAACGAACCTGAAGTAATCACGTTTCCGCCCAAATCAAAAGTCACGGCATAACCGGTGTCAGAATTGGTCGAGTTGGGACGGCCAAAGGAATGCGCCCACTGAACGCCAAGGTTGGTGTCGTACTTGGCCACAAAAATATCTTCGCTGTTGTTTTGCGAACTGTGCTGCAGGGTTGCTGCCGACGGATCAAAGTCAACCGTACCGCGGTATCCGCCCGTTACCGCCACATTTCCGGCCGCATCGACATCCATATCCCGGATGTAATCGTTATACGTTGGCGACCCGATCTGCAGCGCATTGAGAATGTTGCCGTTGGTGTCGTATTTTAAGACATAGCCGTCATAATTGGCCGCATTGGTCGATAACGTAATGTTCTGGGTAGCCGATGTGAAGACCATGTCGCCCAAAAAATAACCCGCCAGGTAAACGTTGCCGGCCGCATCGGTTTTAAGCTGACGGTTCCACATCGAGCCATAGGGCGCGCCATGTGCCTTGGCCCAGATCAGGTTGCCGTCGTTGTCAAATTTGCTGATAAAATTTCCGGTTGACAGGACTTGGGTAGGCGGCGGAAGGAATAGCGTGGCAGGTCCGGGATCCATATCGGTTTGGCTAAAATAAATTCCGGCGACAAAAACATTGCCCTGGGCGTCCAGCGCGACGGTTGGCGTAACTTCGTCAAGTGCGTTGTAATTATCGGCACCGCCAACGATTTTGGCCCAGACCAGCCCGCCGTTTCGGTTGAGCTTGACACAGTACATATCTCCCTGATTTGGGTTTGAAGCGTTCAGATAAAAGAAGTTCGGTCCCGGATCAAAGTCAACCGAGGAGTTAAAAATGCCCACCGCATAAACATTGCCCTGCGCGTCCACCACGGCATCGCTGCACATTTCATGGGCCGATCCGCTAAACTTGGCAGCCCAGTTCAGCGTTTGGGCTTGCGCCGATAAGCCGATGATGCAAAAAAGTATCAGTTTCCTCATGCAAATAAGTTAAGTCACAAATATAGTTCATTTAATTTTGGCGCTCCCCAAGGCAAAAGTTCGTAACTTGACACTTCATGAAGTTACTCTGGAAATACCTTTACCCCTATTCTAAAATTGTCATCCTGGCCTTGGTGCTGGCAGGACTCTCGCAAATCCTGGCGCTTTACGATCCGATCATTTTTGGTCAGATCATAGACCGATATACAACCGAGGATGGACTGACCCGGGATGAAAAAATTGCGGGAACCTATAAACTGTTGGCACTCGCCATCGGGATTGCGCTGGCTTCGCGACTTTTGTTTTCCTTTAAGGATTACTACCTGCGGATGGTGGTCCAAAAGTTCGGGCTGCAAATTTTCAATGACGGGCTTAAGCAAACCCTAAGGCTCCCCTATCAGGAATTCGAAACCCAGAGCAGCGGGGAGATTTTGTCGATACTTCAAAAAGTACGAACCGATACCGAGCGGTTTATTTCCAGTTTCATCAACATTTTGTTCTCGTCTCTGGTGGGCGTCGGATTTTTGGTCTGGTACGCGCTTACCAAACACTGGGCGCTGGTCCCGATATTCCTGATCGGCGTGGTTGTATTGGGCGGAATGACCAGTGTTTTAAGCCGGTCGGTCAAGGAATTGCAGCGTTCACTCATCCGTCAAAACCGCCAGATGAGCGGCACCATCACCGAAAGCCTCAGGAATATAGAACTTGTCAAGAGTCTTGGCCTTACCTATCCGGAAATCCGCCGGCTCAGGCTCCACACCGAGGAAATCTACCGGTTGGAAATGGCCAAGGTAAAGAAAATCAGGATGCTTTCATTCCTTCAGGGAAGTGTTTTGATTCTGCTCAAACAGTCGATACTTTTCATGCTTTTATGGCTGATTTTTAAAGACATCCTAACCACGGGTGAATTGATATCCATGCAATTCATTTCGACGGGAATCATCGGGCCGCTTCAGGATTTGAGCGGAATCATCCTTTCCTTTCGCGAAGCCGAAGCCTCATTGCAACTCTTTGAGGAACTGATGCAAAAAAAGCCTGAATTCAGTCCGGAGGAACCCGTTGAAATCGGGCTGATTGAAAAGTTCGAGTTTAAAAACGTATCGTTTACCCATCGTAATTCCGACGTAAAGGCCATCGACTCCATTTCGTTCAAGGCTTCACTTGGCGACACGCTGGCCTTTGTCGGGCCGTCCGGTTCGGGAAAATCAACACTTGTAAAACTGTTGGTAGGGCTTTACACGCCAAGCGAGGGTGATATTTTATACGACAACGTTTCCATACGCGATTTGCGATACAACCGCATCCGACGCCAATTGGGATTTGTAACCCAGGATACGCAGCTTTTTTCAGGGACGATACGCGACAACCTCACGTTTGTAAAACCCGACGCTACTGATGAGGAATTGCACGACGCGCTAAAAAAGGCATCTGCCGGACAACTGCTCACCCAATCTAAAGGATTGGATGCTGTTCTGGGCGAAAACGGCCGAAAGCTATCAGGTGGCGAAAAACAGCGATTGTCGATTGCACGGGCATTGATCCGAAAGCCGCGCATACTTATTTTTGATGAAGCCACGTCGGCGCTGGATTCCATTACCGAGCGGCAAATCACGCAAACCGTACGCGAAATCTCGATGGACAGACAACAAATTACCATTGCAATCGCGCACCGCCTGTCAACGATCATGCACTCGGATACGATTTATGTTTTGGAACGCGGAAAAATCGTTGAGAAAGGTTCGCACGCCCAACTTTTGGAACTCAACGGTCTTTACTATGCCATGTGGCGCCAGCAGATTGGCGAACGCGAAGTACCGCATCACGAACCAAGTGAAATCTAATGAGAAATGCTGGCTTTCTTGATTTTATCCAGTTGGGGAAAGGTTTGCAGAAACGCTGATCGATCGGTATAAAACTGATCGGATTGTTCCATCGAAGTTTCACCGTAACCTGAATACAGCGCTTTGACTACTGAGAATCCCTTGCTCACCCGGCCGAATGCCGGAAATCCGCGGACGCCTTCAAACTCGAGCGTGTCCAGTTTTTCATTGTCGTTCAGGTTGATAAACAAGTCCAGGTCGCGGGTTTGCGGTCCGGAGCGCGCAAAACTGATGGTTCCCGTCAGGTTTGATCGCTTTACAGGCTCGTCGGGGATTTTAAACTCGCGCCATTGGTTCATGACCAGGGTGTCGGAGTTGCCAAACTGCGCTACAAATCCGGGAACCACGCGGTAAAAAACCGCATCGTCAAAATAGCCGTGTTTGACGAGTTGGTAGAATCTGTCGGCGGCGGCGGGTGAATCCTCGCGGTCGACTTCTATTTCAAACTCGCCCTTGGTGGTTTCAAAAACGGCCGTAAAGGTTTGGGGCGCTTTTTCACTGACCCAATCTTTGCTGAATTTAGGTTTGGAACAGGCCGCAAAAAGCAGTAGCATAATAAGGTATTTCATGGTGACAAGATAAGGCTTCTTTTGAAATGGGCAGCCGCGTGAGCGATCGCGGCGGCATCCTTTTGCCACGACGGACATCAGGTTTTGCGGATGTTTGTGCAAAAGATAAAGCCAAGAGCGCGACCGGGGGCTTGACGCGCGCCGCTCTAAAAGCGCGCGGCAAGCCCCCGGACACGCCCCAATAAAAAAAGCCCCGCAATGGCGAGGCTTCTTATTGTAAAAGACAAAGAATTACTTCTTCTCTTTTTTCTCCATTTTGGCTTTCAGGTCAGCCAGGATGTCATTGTTGTCACCCAATGTCGCGGCCGGAGCGTTGTTCATTGAGCTTGACTCCTGTGCAGCACGCACGTTTTTCTCCTCTTCCTCGCGGAATGTGGCCGTGTGCGATGCTACTACGCGCTTGAATTCTTTGTTGAACTCAATCACTTTAAACTGAGCTGCATCACCTTTTTTCAGTTTCTTTCCGTCTTCTTTTTCAAGGTGACGGGCAGGAATAAAGGCGGTGATGTCCTCGTTGAGTTCTACCGTGGCGCCTTTGTCGACGATTTCGGCAATGGTACCTTCGTGAACTGTTCCAACGGCAAAAGCGTCCTCATACTTATCCCAAGGGTTTGGCGTAGTCTGCTTGTGGCCCAGTGACAGTTTGCGTCCGTCAACGTCCAGTTCCAGAACTACAACGTCCAGCTTGTCGCCAACGTTTACAAACTCTGATGGGTGCTTGATTTTCTTGGTCCAAGACAAATCAGAAATGTAGATCAGTCCGTCGATACCTTCTTCAAGCTCTACAAATACACCAAAGTTGGTGAAGTTGCGAACAATTCCGGTGTGCTTGGAGCCCACAGGATATTTTGACGTGATGTCAGTCCAAGGATCTTGTGACAGTTGCTTGATACCCAGTGACATTTTGCGGTCTTCGCGGTCCAGTGTCAGGATGACAGCCTCGACAACGTCGCCCACTTTTACAAAGTCCTGAGCTGAACGCAGGTGCGTTGACCAAGACATTTCAGACACGTGGATCAAACCTTCAACACCTTCGGCCACTTCGATAAACGCACCGTAGTCGGCAATAACCACTACTTTACCTTTTACTTTGTCACCAACGGCAAGGTTCGGGTCAAGTGCATCCCATGGGTGTGGGTTAAGCTGCTTCAAACCAAGTTGGATACGGGTCTTCTCGTCGTCGAAATCCAGGATAACAACGTTGAGTTTCTGATCCAGTTCCAGCACTTCGCTTGGGTGGTTGATACGCGACCAAGACAGGTCGGTAATGTGGATCAATCCGTCTACGCCGCCCAGGTCGATGAATACACCGTATGAGGTGATGTTTTTGACAACACCTTCCAAAACCTGGCCTTTTTGCAACTGACCGATGATCTCTTTTTTCTGAACTTCAATGTCAGCCTCGATAAGGGCTTTGTGCGATACCACAACGTTTTTAAACTCGTGGTTGATCTTCACAACTTTGAACTCCATCATTTTGTTGACGTAAACGTCGTAATCGCGGATAGGCTTCACGTCAATTTGCGAGCCTGGCAAGAACGCCTCGATTCCAAATACGTCTACAATCATACCGCCTTTTGTGCGGCATTTTACAAATCCCTGAACAATCTCGCCGGTTTCGTGGGCAGCGATAACGCGATCCCAAGACTTGATGGTACGAGCCTTACGGTGAGAAAGAACAAGCTGACCTGTTTTATCTTCGCGAACGTCAATAAGAACTTCAACTTTGTCGCCAACTTTCAGCGCAGGGTTGTAACGGAACTCATTAAGCGAGATAACGCCTTCAGATTTTGCATTGATGTCCACGATAACGTCGCGGTCGGTAATGCGAACAACAGTTCCTTCAACCACTTCTTCCTGATCGGTGGCAATGAAGGTTTTTGAAACCAGTTCCTCAAACTCTTTAAGGTTGCTTTCGTCAACTGCGTCAATTCCTTCCTGGAAGTTGTGCCAGTTAAAGGTGTTCAAAAACTCTTCTTGTGATTTTAATAATTCAGCCATGCTGATGGTAAAAATTTGTATTCTGCTCTCTTCCGGGTTTCAGCGCAGCAAAAAGCAGAAGCTGTTTTACGTATAAATTATTGATCCCTAATGGAAACCCGTTCTGCCAAAAGGTGCGCAAAGGTATGAAAAATAATTTCACGAACTCAACTTTTTGCATAGTAAATACATTTTATATGGGCGTTCCGGTTACGGCCCGGGCCGCGTGGGGCAACTTTCCTCCAAATACGGCACCTTCCCGCGGCCCGGGCCGCAACCGTCGGGCTATCCGCTGCAATCTTTTGCAAGGGCAAAAGGATTTTCGCTCCTATCCCTAACGCGGGCCTCACAGTTGATTTTTAACACTTTAAATCCTCCGGCTTGCTGATTTTTCGTACCTTGAACCATCAAAAACAAATTGCTTGCACAAAATTACCCGCATTAAGTTTCTGTTGGTCCTGCTGCTGTTGTTCTCGGGATTAAAAACCCATGCGTTTGATTTGCTGCTCACCAAAACCGACGAAACCTGCACCGGCAACGGCGCACTTCAATTCACGATTACAAATCCACAACCCGGCGCGACGTTCATTTTCAAGATTTACAAACATCCGGACCTGGTCAATCCCATTGCCGTTGTATCCACCAACAGCTTTGGTGGCCTTCAATCCGGAACCTACCGCGTCATTGCCCAGCAGGACAGCGGCGGAACGCTCACCACGCAATTCCGCGACATCGAAATCCTGTCAGCCATCGTGCCCATTACTTTTACCTTGTCGGGCGTCAATGCGTTTTGCGGCCCCGACGGCCAGAT
>CAZIBV010000051.1:0-19376 GCA_964537345.1 uncultured Flavobacterium sp.
TGATCCGTGAAGGAGAACCTTCACCAATTTTTTAACCTCTTCGCTTTACAAAAGCAGAGCTTTTGACAGCGCTTCGGTTAAAAAATTTGTGGGAAGAGCAGGATTCGAACCTGCGAAGGTTTCCCAACGGATTTACAGTCCGTCCTCGTTGGCCGCTTGAGTATCTTCCCTAACTTTTTTAATCCTTTACCTGTAAGAACTTTCCTTGAATTTCAAGGATGTTGCCCTAAAATTTTGAGCCGATGGAGGGACTCGAACCCACGACCTGCTGATTACAAATCAGCTGCTCTAGCCAGCTGAGCTACACCGGCGGAAATCATTAAAAAAGTCCGCTATTTCTAACGGACTGCAAATGTATAGCTTTTTGTTTTCTAAACAAATAAATTCGAAAAAAAAATTCGTCAAATATGTGAGCGCAGTTTCTCCTTGCGCTTCAGCAAAAGCCGTTCAAGCGATTCAACCGACTGATCCACTGCTTCCTCGAAGGTCTTACATTGCTTTTGAACCAGAAAATCATCTCCGGGAACATGTAGTTTTATTTCGGCAATTTTATTTTCCTTCTCGCTGGTGTTGTCCAATTTGAGGTACACATCCGATACCACAATCTTGTCATAATACTTTTCCAGTTTATCCAACTTGATCTGGATAAAATCAACAAGCTTCCTGTCGACAGTGAAATTCACCGCATGAACATTTACTTTCATAATAAAATAGTTAGGTTAAACATATTTGAAACTACTTCCGGCCTCTCGGGTGCGCGTCACCATAAACGCGTTTTAACTCGGCCAGGCTGCTATGCGTGTAAACTTGCGTCGAAGCCAGGCTTGAATGCCCAAGTAATTCCTTTACTGAATTGAGATCGGCCCCGTTGTTAAGCAAATGCGTAGCAAACGAATGCCGCAAAATGTGCGGGCTTTTTTTTGCCTTCTCAGATACACCACTAAAGTACGAATTTATTAACCGATAAACAATACCATCGGTCAATTTACCGCCTTTCTCACTAATGAAAAAATAGTCATTTGCCCGCCCTTCCAAAACCTGTTCACGGGCGCGAAGGTATTCATCGGCACGCTCGGCCAGTTGCGGAAGCACGGGGATGAGGCGCTCCTTGTTGCGCTTGCCCAGTACTTTCATGACGTCGGGGCTAAAATCGGCCACCTTGAGATTGATGAGTTCGCTGCGGCGTACGCCCGTCGAATAGAAAAGCTCAATGATCAACCTGTCGCGCAAGCCGGCAAAACCCTCGGGATACACAATGTCTCCAAGTGCGGCCGCGACTTCCTTTTCTGAGAAAGGAACCTGAATTTTCTTTGAAGTTTTTAGCGCCCGGTGCTGCGCCAGTGGATTTACCTGAATTTGCCGGCTTCGCAACAGGAATTTGTAAAACGCCTTTAGCGAGGCAATCTTTCGGTTAACCGACGTATGCGACAGCCCACCCTCGACCAGCGCCACCACCCAACTCCTGATTTCGCCATACGACGCACCGGCAAGATCGGCGCCGCCCTGACTGTCCAGGTGTTGTCCAAACGACGCCAGGTCATCCATATACGCCTTGACCGTATGCGGCGAATACTTTTTTTCGAGCGCCAGATAATTCTGGAAAGCGGTGGGGAAATCCATAAAAAAACCGTTAGCACCAAAGATAATAAACTTTGGACACTAACGGCTTTAAGTATTGTCAGTCTACCTAGTTCTCTACACTATCGCGCAGATGCTGGATGTATTGAGCTTTCTGAACTTGAGCACGACGCTTTACCGAAGGCTTAACAAACGCCTGGCGCGCACGCAATTGGCGAACAGTTCCGGTTTTGTCGAACTTTCGTTTGTAGCGCTTAAGCGCGCGATCGATATTTTCTCCGTCTTTAATTGGTATAATCAGCATAATCGAGACACCTCCCTTCGTTTGGACAGCAAAAGTAATGAATAATTAACAGCAAACAATGAACAATCAAAAAAATCTCACCAAAACCCACAATTGTCAATTATCAATTATCCATTGTCAATTGATTTTGGCGTGTCACCGGTTCCCCGCGCGCTTTTATCCCGGCGCGCGTCTCACCGCTGTCGGGCTATCCGCTGTATCTTTTTTGTTTCAGCAGCCAAAAACAAACGATGTTTATGACAAACAAAAAAGGATGCCGCTTCTATCCCTCACGCGGGCATCGCGATCAAAACAAACATCAGCTCCGACCATAAGTCGCAATAATCTTTAACACCTAATTGTCAATCGCCAATTACCTTAGCTCCATCCGGCTATGTCTCGTGGGAAAATTGTCAATTGTCAATTATCAATTGTCCATTATTTAAGCAGGTTTCTCGAAATCACCAACTTCTGAATCTCCGTCGTGCCCTCGCCTATCGTACACAGTTTCGAGTCGCGGAAGAATTTCTCAACCGGAAAATCTTTGGTGTATCCGTAACCACCGTGAATCTGAATGGCATCGGTTGCCACCTTAACGCAAACCTCGGAAGCATACATTTTGGCCATGGCGCCCAGCTTGGTTACCGGTTGGTGGGTTTCTTTAAGGTAAGCTGATTTGTGCAGCAAAAGCTCCGACGCTTCAATTTCAGTGGCCATGTCGGCCAATTTAAACGCAATCGCCTGGAAGTCGCTGATCGGCTTTCCAAATTGGTGGCGCTCCTGCGAATATTTCAACGATGCTTCATACGCCCCTTTGGCTATTCCAAGTGCCAGCGCACCAATCGAGATGCGTCCGCCGTCCAGGATTTTCATCGCCTGGATAAAGCCTTGTCCAACTTCGCCCAGTCGGTGCGAATCCGGAACGCGACAGTTGTCAAATACCAGCTCGGCCGTTTCGCTGGCGCGCATTCCCAGTTTATTTTCCTTTTTACCCGATGTGAATCCTGGCATTCCTTTTTCAAAAACAAAGGCTGTCATTCCTTTTGAATCGCCTTTTTCGCCGGTGCGGACAATTACCACCGCAATGTCGCCCGAAATGGCGTGCGTGATAAAATTCTTCGCGCCGTTCACGATCCAATGATCACCGTCGCGAACCGCCGTGGTCGACATTCCCCCGGCGTCTGATCCGGTATTGTGTTCGGTCAGGCCCCAGGCACCAATGTGCTCGGCTGTGGCCAGTTTGGGAATCCAGCGCTTTTTTTGCTCTTCATTCCCAAAAGTGAGAATATGGTTGGTACAAAGTGAGTTGTGGGCCGCCACCGACAAACCGATGGAAGGGTCAACTTTGGAAATCTCTTCAATAATGGTGATGTATTCGTGGTAACCCAGTCCTGATCCACCCAACTCTTCAGGGACCAAAACGCCCATGTAACCCATCTCTCCCAGCTTTTTAAACAAAGGAACGGGGAATGTCTGGGCTTCATCCCACTCCATAATATGCGGACGGATGTGTTGTTCGGCAAAATCGCGGATGGATTGCGCAATCATCGACTGCGTTTCATTGTAACCAAAGTCCATATAAATCTCTCTTTTTTTTAGAAATCCAAATATACGGCAATTATTTCCTTTTTTTCAACGGGAAATCCCTCAACCTTTGAGATATCTTCAATCGATTTAAAATCGCCGTTCATGCTTCGGGCCGTGACGATTTTGCGTGCAAGGGCGTACCGGAAATACGGAAATTTGGCCAGTTCAGCTACCGAGGCCTGGTTGACATTCAACTTTGGCGGCGTCACCGGACCCAGGATTTCAAATCTCTCCCCAAGTTTCGTTATCACTTCATCGCTCAATCCCCATACATCCCGCATCTGTTCCATCGACACAAAACCACCAAGCTTTGTGCGCGTTTCCAGAATCCTGTCGGATAATTTATCGCCGATCCCGTATACCGTCATGAGTTCCTGCTTGCTCGCCAGATTGATGTCCAGGCGCTTGACGGTTGCGGGCTTCACATAAAAATCTTTGGCCCTCGCCTTCTTTTGGACCCAATCGGGAAATTTAAAATACGGTTGAAGCGCGGCCAGCAGCGAATCTGAAATGCCGGTCACCTGCTGAAACTCTTTGGCCGAGTTGACAAACTTGCCGTCCTTTCGAAAAGCGTGCAACCGGTCAATCTGCTCAACGGACAGACCCAAAACGTGTCCGCGGTAATCAGTGATAAAATTAGGATTAAACGGGTAAATGCGCGGCTTGAACGTCAAACGCGCCGCCTTCAGGGAATCGATTTCCTTTTGGAGTGACGTCCAGGATTGGTCTTCCTGAATTTCGTCAGGTGAAAATTCTATTGAGACAATGGCAACCTGCAGCCCGACAATGGCTGCAAAAAGAATCAGCAGGCCCGCCCGTTGCGAACGGGTAAAGGAAAGATAGGTTTTCATGGCGTGTAATCATTTGGATGGCGTATAATTTAGAAGTGGTTATAAATCAAAAACCGAACTGCGTTTGGCGCGTATCAGGTCTTTCAATTTTATCCAAAAGGCCAGCGTCAGGTAGACGGCAAACCACAATCCGGCGGTGGCGAATGTGATGTAAATAAAAAAGAGTCTCACGCTGCTGGCGCGCATCCCCAGGCGGTCGGCCAGTCGGGAAGCGGCGTTGAATCCGTGCAGTTCAAAAAAATGCTTGACTTTCAGTACAAACGACATAAGGCAAAGATACAGTCAAATTTGGGTGGTCGGTTACAGATTTTCTGCCTTTAACGTATCAAATACAATTTAGCGCAGGCCAGGGCGTCCGACAACGCGTCGTGGTGATTGAGCTCAATGTTGTTGCGCTCGCTGCAGTATTTCAGGTTGGCGGGCTTGTAACCTTTGGCGCGGTAAATTTTGCAGGTGCATTCCCAGCGATCGGAAATTTCGAGTTCATCGTAGTACAGGCCGTAATGCTGCATGGTGCGCATCAGGACGTTTCGATCAAAAGATTCGTTGTGCGCTACTATGGTCCGCCCAAATAAACGACTGCGGATTGCATCAAAATGGCCGTCAAACGTTTTTTCATCTTGCGTATGCGTGGGCGTAATCCCGTGAACGCGGATGTTGTGATACGAATAATGGTTGTACGGCGGCTGAATCAACGTGTAAAACTCATCGGTTATGACCCCGTCATTGACGGTAATAATCCCCACTGCGCAGGCACTCTCGGGATGAAAGGTGGCCGTTTCAAAATCGATGGCGGTAAATGTCATGACGGATTCTTATCTTTGAAAGAACTCACTTGCTATGAAAACAATATTTGCCCTTTTGTTCTCGGTGGCGGTTTTTGCCCAACCCGGTCTTTACAAAATTACATATTTAAAGTCATCCAACGGAAGCTTGATTGAAGAGCAGGATCCCGTAGTGGTTTTTGCCGACGCCAACCAGACCATCGTCACCAGCCGTGATGCCCTTGACAAAAAAGCATCCTATCCATATGAAGCAACTTATATAAACCGCCAGAACTTTTCATACCGCCAACTGGCCCATCTCTCTGCCGGCAACTTTGCCCTTATGGCCGACAGCACGTCTATCGGGAAACAAACCTTTGAGATCACCGGACAGACCAAAACCATTCTGGGTTACCGATGTGAACTGGCCAAAACCGTCATCAACTCCAACACCATCGAACTTTGGTTTACGCGCGATTTGCCGCTGAGGGCCGCTCCGGGTGTTCTGGGCACCATGCTGGGCCTGGTTCTGGAAGTGACGCGCAACGGAAATTTTACAACACTGGCTACGTCGGTTGAACCGGTTACAGCCATTCCAGCATCGGTACAGTTTCCAAAACAGAAAATCCCCACTTTTGATGCGCTGACGTATCGCGACCATGTCTGGAAAAGCAAGTTTACCACCATTCCCGTCTTTAAAAAGCAGGTCATCAATTTTACCGACAACGTCAAACAGCAAGGCGACACCAAGCGGTTTGCAGGTGGGACGGTGATTGCAAAAAAAATCAGGATACCGGAAATCAAGCCCGGCAGCCAGGTTTTCGTCAACCTGACCGAACAATCAAATGGCGACGCCTATGACAGGACGGGATCGGTTTTTATCATTCCAACCGAAAGGAAATTGTCATTTTTAAACGGACTGGAAGAATCGATCAAGGCGCTGCCGGTTTACGACAATGGAAACGGGAAATTTTACCAGGGCGTTGCGCTTACCCCCGATTACCTGCCGCTGGTTGAACTGATGCGGTTTTTTACCCCGTTTGGCGTGAGTCACTACAACACCATCAAACTCAAGAATCGGGTTTGGCAGGACAGCGTGTATTTCCGTCAGGACATTTCCGACTTGCGGACGCTGCTGAGCGGCAAAGAAGTTTGGATCGGCACGCAGATAGGCAATTACGACAAGGGCGGACATCGCGTCAGTCTGGACCTTACCATTCATCCTGACAATTCCAGTGTAAATCCGGAGAATTTTGCGCTCCCGCTGTTTAATACCAACAACGTGATGGAAATGGCCGGCCAGGAATACGGCACCATGTTTAACGTTGACAAAGGACTGGAAGTGACCTTTACGCTGACTGCCGCGGTTAAGGATGCCAAGCTGCGTTACATTACTACCGGGCACGGCGGATGGGAAAACGGCGATGAGTTTGTCAAAAAGAAAAACACCTTGCTCCTCAACGGGAACCAGGTGTTCAGTTTTGTTCCGTGGCGCACTGATTGCGGATCATACCGGACGTTTAATCCGGCGTCGGGCAACTTTGACAACGGCCTTTCATCATCTGACTATTCCCGCTCCAATTGGTGTCCGGGCATGGTGACTTATCCGGTTTATATTGATTTGGGCGACCTGGAAGCCGGAGAGCATACCATTCAGGTTAAAATTCCGTTGGGAAAACCTGAAGGCTCAAGTTTCAGCGCGTGGAATGTTTCGGGTGTGTTGTTGGGAACTACCAACTGATCAATCGAGTTTTTTTAACTCGGCAGCTTTTACGGTTACAACTTTGCCATTTTGCATCACCACCATCGATTGGTCTTTTTCAATCTTGGACTTGACCAACTTTTTATAGGAGCGCTGAAGCCCTTTATAGACTTTACCAATAAAAGCTGACTTTGGTTCTTGTTTCATGTCAACAAATTATTTTTGAAAGTTGTCCATTTATGAAAGTCATTTACGCTGGTTCCATCAGGATTTCCTTCAGCAATCAGGGCAGGTCTTTCAGAGTTGTCAAAGACGGCCCATTCATCGCACAAAGGTATATAAATTTCGAACAAGTTTTTGATTCCCCGTATATAACGGCGACGGATAACATCCTGCGGAATATTGTGACCACCCTCCCGAACTCTTACCTGAACTCGCTTTAGCGCCATAACCACCGACGGCAACCAAAAAAACAGCAACTTTACCGAATATCCGCTGGCTTTTGCTCTTTGGATAAGTCCTTTGTAGGAACGGGTCGCCAGAGTGGTTTCAAATGCGAAACTGCTGTTTGAAACCAACAGAGAATTGATGCGCTCCAACATAATCCGCCCTGCTTCAAAACCAACCTTGTCTGGTTGAAATGGCGACAGTCCCTTTGCAATCTCATCGGCATTGACAAACTCACGACAATCCAGAATTTCAGGCAAGATGGTATAAGATGCCGTAGTCTTCCCGGCGCCGTTGCATCCGGCAATAATATAAATTGTCTTGCCGCCCACCTGTTTTTATCTTATCGATCCGATAATGTCGTACTTGGTAATGATGTGATGGCGTCCATCGGCCAGTTGCACCAAAACGGCCCGATTGTCTTTGTTGATCAGTTTTGAAACCTCTTCAATCGGGGTGCCGGCCTGAACCAACGGATAGGGTTTGCCCATCACTTCGCGCAGCGGCTTGTTGGCCACGTCATGGTTGTTTACATAGGCCTGGAAAAGATCTGTTTCATCTACCGAGCCTACAAAGCCGGTGGTATCGATAACCGGGATTTGTGAAATTTTGTATTTGCGCATACGCTCGATGGCGTGTGAAACCAGCTCTTCAGTCCGGGCAATTACCAACGGCTTGTCGAGGTGATCCTTGATGGCGTCCTCGGCCTTGGTGATTTCATCGTCGAGAAATCCTCTTTCGCGCATCCAGTCGTCGTTGAACATTTTGCCTACATAACGGCTGCCCGAATCGTGAAACAGCACGACCACGACATCCTCTGGCTTGAAGTGTTCCTTAAGCTGAAGCACACCCTTGATGGCTGCTCCGGCTGAATTCCCTACAAAAATTCCTTCCTCCAGTGCGAGCCTGCGCGTATAAACCGCGGCGTCCTTGTCGGTGACTTTGGTAAAGGCATCGATCAGGGAAAAGTTTACGTTTTTGGGCAGGATATCCTCGCCGATTCCCTCGGTGATGTAAGTGTAAATTTCGTTCTCGTCAAAAATTCCGGTTTCGTGGTATTTTTTAAAAACCGATCCGTAAGTATCGACGCCCCAAATTTTGATGTTGGGGTTTTTCTCCTTGAGGAATTTGGCCACGCCCGAAATAGTTCCGCCGGTACCTACCCCTACCACGAAATGGGTGATTTTACCCTCAGTCTGTTCCCAGATTTCAGGACCGGTTTGCTCGTAGTGTGCCTGGGTGTTCGACAGGTTGTCATATTGGTTGACGTACCAGGAATTTGGGGTTTCCTCGGCCAGGCGCTTGGACACCGAATAATACGATCGCGGATCTGACGGCTCGACGTCGGTGGGGCAAACCACAACTTTGGCGCCCACGGCCCGCAAGATGTCCATCTTTTCCTTTGATTGCTTGTCAGATATTACGCAAATGAGCTTGTAACCTTTGACGATCGCTCCAAGGGCAAGACCCATTCCCGTGTTTCCGGAAGTTCCCTCGATGATGGTTCCACCAGGTTTGAGCCTTCCGTCGGCCTCGGCGTCCTCGATCATTTTGACAGCCATGCGGTCTTTGACGGAGTTGCCGGGGTTAAAGGTTTCAACCTTGGCCAAAACCAGGGCGTCG
This sequence comes from uncultured Flavobacterium sp., assembly GCA_964537345.1. Classification (GTDB taxonomy): domain Bacteria; phylum Bacteroidota; class Bacteroidia; order Flavobacteriales; family Flavobacteriaceae; genus Flavobacterium. The sequence goes on from CAZIBV010000051.1 coordinate 8,836, forward strand.
ATGTCTTTGGTGATTTTGTTGAGTTTTACCAAAGGTGTATTGCCAATGGTTTCCAATATGTTCTTTGCGTATTTCATTGCATTAATTTGTGGCGCAAAGATACCAATTGCTGTTTTACAATGGTGTGCCGACGAGAAACAATTAACGGTTGAAACAGCAGTACGGTGTTTAATGCGCGGCGCATTAGGGATGGCAACGGCATCCTTTTACGGCTGACGATTTATACTACAAAGAGATTCCTACCGCCGTAAAAGATACAGTGGACAGCCCGACTGCGGATACGGCCATGGGGATGAATGGTCGCCGGAGCCGCAGGAATGCCCTATTGAAAAAAGTTCCAAACCAACCCAAAGCGAATCATGAAGTCGCGGTAAGGATAGCCGGGCGCCGAGTAGTAATTGGGCTTGGTGAACAACGTGTTGACGTGTTCGGCCTTGAGGAAGAAGCGCGCGGTGCGGATGCGGGCGTTGAGGAAGACATCGACCATGGGAAAGCCTCCGATTTCGCGGGCATTCTGTACGAAAAACTCGCCTAAAATCGGGCTGTAATCGTTGGCGTAATACTTTGTAAAGTAATTCAACGAGATTCCGGATTGGGTAAAGAGCGCCTTCTTAAAGAAATGTTGCGAAAAATGGAGCGTGTTTCGGGTGACGAAGCTCGGGACGTTGAGGATGGGATCGTCCTGGGTTGTTTCCTGGTATAAAATAGTGTTGTCGAGACCGAACTTGCCCAGTATGAACTCACGCCCCACCTTGACCGAAAGGTAGCCGATGGTGTTGCCGTATTGCCGTGGACGGACGTATTGCTGGGCACCGACACTTTCATCGGCAAAATAAAGGTGGTCATTAAGGGTTTGGATGTTGACCCAGGCCTGACCCCATTTGGTGTTGAGATGTCCTTCAAGCAGATTGATTTTCTCGTTTTTGAAATTGTTGCTCCAGTTGTAGGCGACGTACCGGCTTTGGTACAGGTTAAAGATGTTGTCGGGGATTTTGTTGAGATTCTGATACCTAAGCGTCAGGCTGTTTTGATCGTCAAACTGATAGGCGACGCTGGCCTGTATGTTGGACATGGACGCACCGGCCAGTGTGTTGGAGAACTCGATCGTTCCGTTCCATTTGTCTTTCCGGTAGGTGTACTGGCCACCTACGGTCTGGATTTCGCCATTGAGCGATCCGGGAATGACGCCGGAATCGAGAATCAGAATTTTGTCAAAAAAGTAGTTGAAACGAAAGTCCTCGACAAAAAACTGGAACTGGCCAAGGGTTTCGTTGTCGTACACCGCCCCAATTCGGTTGTACATTTTGTTGAAACGCGACTGATCGTGAATGTTGGACGGTGAATAGGATTCGCCGTAGCGGTTTAATGTCGTAACTGAGCCGTCAGAATTAGTGATGGTCGACGCTACCGTTGGCTGCGAAAACTCAAAGAATTTGTATTCGTAGTTAAATCGGTGAAAGATGGCCACGTCATTCTGGCTGTCGCGGGTATTGATCCTAAAGCCGTGATCGAGAAACAGTCGGCGACCTATCAACATGGTCTTTGCATCCTTGAAGTAGACTTCCAGACGGGCGCGGTTTTCAAAGTCGGGGTTGTCGCTTTCAAAATCAGAAGTGCTGACAATTCCGCCGTTCTCACCGTTGGACAAGTCTTGCCCGGCGTAATGGAAGTTCGCCCAGTATCTTTTGTTTTTGGCGGTATAACTGGTCGTAAACCGGAAGTTTCCGGCGCTTGTCAGTTGGTTTATATATTTACCCAGCGAACGAAGTCCTTTGTAGGCGATGGAAAAATTGAGTTGTTCAGACGTGTTTACCGTAACCAGGGCGTCGAGCGTCTGCCCCTGCTCCATCACGCTCTTGAAATAGAGTTCGGTAAAAGGTGTGGCAACTGAATAATAGCGGATGTCATCGGGCTGCACGAAATTGAAGTGTTTGCCGTGATGTCCAAATTCGGGAAAAGCGGATAAACGTTTGAGTGAGTACTGAAGTGTATTGTATGGTTGTCCTTCATTGGCAAAGGGCATAAGGCCAAAAAGGTCGCGCCGCAAATAATTGTGCTTGTAAAGACTGCGTATATTGAGCGAGGTGTCAACATGAGTTGTATCGCGCTCGAGGGTTATGATGCGATACATATCGATGGTAGCGACGTTTGCGGCTGCACCAGGAATCTTGGGTTCTAACACATCGTCCTGGGCAAAAACCGGGACCGAAACAAGCAGGAGGATCAGAAATAAGTATCGCATATCAGTTGCAAAAATAAGCAAACCCCGTGGATACTTAATAAAAAGAAAAAGCCTCCCCGAAGGAAGGCTTTATTCTGAAATCAGTTAAGATTACTTAAGTGACTTTTTAGCTTTGGCTTTCTTTGCCTTTGTATTGTTGAAGGCAGCTGAAAGATCAGCCATACGGCCTTCAGCCAAAAGAGCATCGTTGGTAGCATCGTACAGTTGGTACATAGCTTCTCCGTCAACAGTTGTCTTAACAAAGTATGCGGCAACAACATATGCATCAGGATTTCCTTCTTCAGCTCCACCAGCAGTAGAATTCCAAAGACCATTCAATTCGATGTTCTGAACGAAAACACCTGGCTTTGCAATGGTCAGCGTAGTGTTGAAATTCAGGGGAAGCATAGGTGCAACTGCAGCAGCGGTTGTCCAAAGGCTTGGAACTACGTAATATGTTCCGTCTGGCAAATCACCCGCAGCTACTTCAATCTCCTCAGGGCTTGAAGTATAGCTGGTTGCAACAACGTTAAACATTTCGTCATAGATTTCAAGGTCGAAATCAAAGTCAGACAAAGCATGGTATTCGTTGTCAGTTCCCAGATACTCATCATCTCCGTTCCAATCAAAAATTGTTACCAGTGAATCTCTTGTAGAATTGTTGATGGTCAACGTAATGATCTGAGAATCCTCTGCAACTTGACTGTTTAGGTCAGCCACTGGAATCAAGCGGAACTTCAGTGTTTCAGTACCCTCTGGAAGGATATCTGAAACAGCTGAAATCTGGAAGCTGGTTGCCGTTGAGTTTGCTGGGATCGTAATCAGCGACCCTGTCGGTCCAAAATCAATTGGCGTGTCATCAAGCGCAATTTCCACGTCATCCAGTGAACCGGTTGATTCCTCAGGAAGAAACTCAAGTTTCAGTTTCATGGTTGTTGTACTGGCCTTGGTAGCCGTCACGTTGAAAGTAGCAGTGCTACCTTCACCTGACTCAACCATAGTAACTGAAGGTGATGAGACAGAAACTACTGGCTTGTCGCCGCTAAGTGGGTAATCCTGGTCAACATCGTTTTCGTCGCAGGAAGTGAACCCCAAAACGCCAACCATGCTCAGGAAATAAAGGCTATATTTCAATTTTTTCATATTTGTTTAGGTTTTACTCTGATTAGAGAGGTGTGTAAACACTGTAGAATGGTCTTTCAACGGTGTTGTTGGTGAAGAAGATTGAATAGTGGATAGTGATCTGTCCTGTCTCTTCATTCACTGTACTGTTGGCAAATTGAGTGGCATTCTGACGAACTTCGTTAGAATAAGCCTGTGCCAGGTTTTGTGTTGGAACCTGAAGTTTACCGCAAATGTCAGTGAAATAGTAACCGGCAGATGGAACCGCCAGCGCGATTGAAGAGCCGATTGGAGCACCTCCTGAGAATACTGTACCAGCTGGGAACGCTGTTCCGTGGTAAGCACCGATGTACTGAGTGATGTAAGTTGTTTCACCTTCATACAAAGCAATCGCCTCATTGTCGTAGTGGTACTCATAACCGTTGGCAGGGTTAGTAGTTACGTTTGAATAGTTCCCTGAAAGGAACGACACGCATACCCCCTGGAGCGTAATCTCAACTTGGCTGTATTGCTGACCGATGATAGCATTATCAGTAGTAACAGCTGTCATGTTCAGCACAAGCTTGGTTGGTGCATCTGGATCAAAAGCCTCTGGATAAACTGTAACAGGAATAAAAGCAACTGTTGATCCGGATGGAACGGTTACCGAGGTAGTAGTCAATCCGGCATAGTCAACACCTACCTGAGCAGTAGACGCATCGTCAACTGCAACTTGTACGGTAACGTCACCAGGGAAAGTCTCATTCTCGTAGCTGACCAGAGTCACCGGAACATTCAAGGTTGCGGTTGCCTGATCGATTGCAAACGTGGGAGCATAGTCGGCAGTAAAGCCAACAATAGTTTCATTAGGACCAAATGTTCCCACTTCATCGTCGTCACAGCTCATAGCAAAGCCGGCGAGGATGGCAGTCATTAAAATTATTCTTCTTTTCATATTAATTTGTTTTTATTTACTAGTTCTTCCAGAATGGTCCTTCAACAAAGATCTGCGCCAAAGTAACGTTTGGAACGTTTGCAGAGTTGGCTACCAATTCTGAGGTTGGATACAACAGTCGGTAAGGACGGTTAGGATACTGAGCGATTGTAGCCAGTGGCACGTCAGGGAACCCTGTACGCGTGTAGTCAATCCAGCTTTCAATGGCGTTGAATCCGTTAACAGCCAGCCATTTTTGAGTCATGATTGCCTCAATTTTGTTGGCGCTTCCGTTCCATCCCAGTCCGTCAACACCGTCGATCGCCACCAGGTATCCTGAAGCGTCTCCCGCTGTGTTACCCAAACGTGCAAATGAATCAACGATACCAGCTTCAAACTCTGACTGAGCATCTCCTGCCAAGTATCCGCGGTGGATAGCCTCGGCCAAAAGGAACTTGGCTTCCGACAACGTCATGATATATCCATCCTGTGTTCCTGAAACCAAAAGGCCAGGACCAATTTGAGACATTACCGGTGGGCCCGAAAGTTCACCCTGAACAGCACCAACTACTTCACCATCAACCAACGTGTAAAGACGTCCGCGACGTGGGTCAACAACACCGTTGGCATCTCCGTTAAGGAAATCAGAGATATATGCAGTTGCACGGGTAAACAGGTAAGTTTGCGTATCAACACCAGTAGTAGTCTTGAAGATTGAATAGAAAGGGTTCAACTGAGCAGCAGCCGTGGTTGAATAGCCTGGATTGATCGAAGCACTCTGTGTAAGGAATACCCCAGTCTCAGCAACTTTGGCAAACTCCTCTGTCAAGTAAGTAGCTGTTGCAGGATCTGATTCAGCAAGCTCAGACTGACGCAACAAGATTCGCACTTTAAGCGTGTTGGCAAATTTTACCCACTCACCAATGTTTCCGTCAAATACAACGTCACCAGTTCCAAGAGGCGCATCGTTTGCATCGCTTCCGTAGAACAGTGCAATAGCGTTGTCCAGATTAGTAATCAGGTCGCGATAGATAGCCTGGTCATCATCGTAAGACGGCGTTGTGTTATTCTGTCCCTGGAAAGCTTCCGAATATGGAGCATCCCCATAGATATCCACAATGTACTGCATGTAGAACGACTTCATAATCAAGCCCACCGCTTTGTGGTTGTCATAATTGTCGCTGGCAAAATTTGCAACACGGTGGAACTGGTAAATACCCGGGTATAGACCATCCCAAATACCTGCATAAAAAGTATTGGTGATAGCGTGTGAGTACTCATCAGTGTTGGCTCCTGTAAAGTTGTTTACGTCACCACCCCAGTTTTGCATGTAAATATTACCCAACTGGTTCATTGTGCGCGCCTGAACCCTGTAGGTAGTAGTAAGAGCACCCGGAAGAACTTTATCCGGAGTAACCTTCTCCTCACCTAGCGAGTTCGGGTTGTCATTGATATTCAGGAAATCCTCGCAAGAAAAGAATGCCAATGACAGCAAAAGAGCTGGTACATATTTTAGATTCTTTATTTTCATAGTGCTTTTTATTAGAATTTAGCGTTGATAGTAAATCCGAAAGTACGGGTAAATGGATACTGTCCTGTAGCAGCCAGACCAGCAGCGTTTCCATTAGTATTTGACTGCTCCGGATCGTTGTAGTTGCGGTTTTCTTTAGGCAACCACATGAATGGGTTACGGGCATTTACACCAAAAGTAAGGTCGGTGATTCCCATGTTGCGTACCATGTCTTTAGGAAGCGTGTAGCTCAAAGCGAGTTCGCGAACTTTGAATGCAGTTGCATCCAGTACGTTGTTCTCGGCGTTGTTGAACGCGTGGTCATCCTCAAAGTAAGTTTGGTATGCCTGATAAGTGTTTCCACCAGTTACAATGTTGGTGTTCTCGATAAAGGTTCCAGGGTTGAGCGGATCTTCGTAAACTGAGTTAGGGAAGATAAAGCCGCTACGTCCGTTTTCAGCTGATTCAATCAGGTTACCTGTCCAAGCCAATTGATAGCGGGTGTCGGAATAATACTGGTGACCTGTACGGTAATCCATTACAGCGGTCAACTTAAGACCTTTGTATGAGAAAGAGTTGGTGAAACCAATAATGTAATCAGGGTTAACTTTTCCAAGTTTGATAAACTCCGAAGTATAAGTTGGGTTACCTGTTGCAGCATCGATGATTACACGACCCTGCTCGTCACGGGCATATCCAATACCTTTGATAAGCGGGAACTCTTCACCTTTAACAGCGAACACACCTACAAGAGTCGTAGACTGGAGGTTAACCTCGTCAGCGTCATCAGTTACTTTGTTTACGATAGCCTCATAAGTAGAGAAGTTGATACGTCCCTCCCAAGTAAAGTCACCTTTGATAGGTGTAAATCCAAGGTCAAGGTTGAAACCATTAGTCTCCATCTCAGCAATGTTAGTCAAACGCGATCCGATACCTGAAGCACTAGAAGCAGTAGCATTAGTAATCAAGTCGGTTGTAGTCTGACGGTAGATTTGCCCGTCAAAAGTAAGGCGATCTTTAAAGAATCCAAGTTGAACACCAAACTCAAGGCTGGTTACGAATTCAGGACGGATGTTGAAATCGGTTACGCTTGTTGGGTACGCAAAAGCAGCAAGGTCACCAAACGGGAATCCTCCGGGAACACCTACAACAGGATCGATAGCGTATGTACCTACAGCACGCGTGTTACCGTTTCTTGTCCAACCACCTGAAATTTTAGCGTAGTTCAAAACATCGTTGTTTTTCAACCCTTCAAAAGCCTTGGTAGGCACGAAAGCCACACCCACTGAAGGGTAGAAGAAGCTCCGGTTGTCAGGATTCAGTGTAGAAATCCAGTCGTTACGACCTGTAAGGTTCAGGTTCAGATACTCCTTGTAACCAAGGTCAACGTTTGCGAACAATGCAAAACGACGCTGTCTGCTCCAAGAGTTAGTGAGCTGGTTTGCCAGGTATGGCTCCAGCACGTTAGTAAAGTTGTAGAAACCTTCAACGTCAAGTTCGTTACCGCCTACAGTATTGGTTTTACCATAGATATCCTGAACGTTCGCACCTACGTTGGCAGCAAATGAAACTGACTCAGTAAGATCGTAATCAAAGTTTACCAGGAAGTCTGAATAGATACGACGAGTAGTACCAGAAGCTGAAGTGTAGTTAGAAATTGTCACACGGTTTGAGAAGTCTGAGTAAACGTCTTGCTCAGGACCAAATCCGTTTGTATAGTTCTCAGTTCCAAATCCAGAGAACTGAACGCTGGCCAACCAAGTTGCACTGATGTTGTCATTGAACTTGTAACCAACAGTAGTCTGTCCGTTAAAGTAATCTTCGGTAGTACGGAAACGGATGTTGTCACGAGTCCAGTAAGGGCTGATGTAGTAAACATTCCAGTGACCGTTGATTCCTGAGTTGGCAAAACGACTAACAGGTACGTTGGTAGCAGTTTGAAGCAATTGTGAATAAAGCGTTGCAGTTGTGTTACGCTGGCTAGATGTAAAGTATTGGGCGTTACCCTCTACTGTCCACTTTCCGATTTGCTTACCACCGCGGAACGCAAAGTTAGTACGCTTGAACTCGTCACCTTGAACAACAAACTGACGATCCTGACGGTTGATAGAGAAGTTTGCATAACCATCTGTAAGGTTACCGCCTGAAACGGTTACACCCTGCTGAAGGATAGTTCCGGTTTGGAAGAAATCCTTGATGTTGTCAGAGTTTCCTTTATATGGAGCCATAATAAATGAACCATCAGCTTGTGGCAAACCTACAGGTTGCATGCTTCCGTCCATTTCCGCACCCCAAGAACCGTTCTCGATAGCGATGTGCTCACCATACCATCCCTGACCGTAACGAGTCTGACGGATAGGCAGATAGGCAACCTCCTGAAAGTCAACTGATGAAGTAAGTTGAACTGACATCTTCTCACCAGCAGAACCGCGCTTGGTAGTCACGATAACAACACCGTTAACACCATCAGCACCGTAAAGCGCCGATCCCTGAAGACCTTTAAGAATGGTTACGTTGTCGATCATGTCTGGCGGAATGCTGTTCAGGATTCCTGACGTTGAAATGGCACCGTCAATTACAACCAAAGCGGCGTTGTCACCTGAAATCGAACGAGGACCGTTGATTACGATACGCGTAGAGGCGTTAACGCTGTTGTTTGTGGTTGTAATCTGAACACCCGAGACTTTACCCACAAGACCCTGAGTTACCGTAGGAGCCGCGGCCTGAGCAATCTCGGCAGCTTTTACTACAGTCGTGGTCGAGGTCTGTTGGTCGACACGTCTGCGGATACCTAACGCACCAGTTACCACAACCTCGCCGATTGAAGTAGCTCCTTCAGCCAGAGTGGCGTTGATTACGTTAGATGCGCCAACAGTAGCTTCGAACGTTTCCATCCCCAAAAATGAGAATTGAAGTACGTCGCCCTGTTTGGCAGTAATGGCATACTTACCGTCAATGTCGGTCTGTACACCACGGGTAGTACCTTTCACTACTACGTTGGCTCCTGGAATTGGACCCGTAGCATCAGATACAACACCAGTCACAGTTTTCTCCTGAGCAAAAGAAAGCTGTAATGAAAACGCCAGTAATAGCGTAAAAATCCATTTGAACTTTGATCTCATATTACATTTATTTGAGTTAGTTATTCCGCAAACTTCCTAATAATTTCTTAAATAAACAAATATTGATATTGAATATTCTTTTGCTTAATGTTAAAAAACTAAAGGCTTGCAGGGCAGTAATGAGGAGAACTTGGAGCGAAGATGGCAGAATATGCAAAAGGTTGCGTCAGTATTCCTATTTTTGTGAAAATAATGTAATGTTAACGCCCAGATTTTCGCAACATGGCCCTGAAGCGGGCACCGACGAAGCCGGACGTGGATGCCTTGCAGGTCCGGTAACCGCAGCGGCCGTCATCCTCCCCGATGATTTTAAGTGCGATCTGCTCAACGATTCCAAGCAGCTGAGTGAGAAAACCCGGCAGGAATTACGCCCTTACATTGAGAAGCACGCGCTTTGCTACAGTGTTACCCACATCGGGCACGACGTAATCGACCAAATCAACATTCTCAACGCCTCGATACGCGCCATGCAGGAATGCATCGGAAAACTGAAAGTTACACCTATATATATTATAGTCGACGGAAACCGATACAAACCCGCACACGACATCCCGTTCAGCTGCATGGTCAAGGGCGACAGCCGCTACATGAACATCGCAGCCGCATCGGTACTGGCCAAAACCTATCGCGACGATTATATGGAACAACTCCACCGCGAATTCCCACAGTACAACTGGAAACAAAACAAAGGGTATCCCACGGCCGAACACAGGCGCGCCATAAAAGAATTCGGGCACTCCCCCTATCACCGGATGTCGTTCAGGCTACTCCCGCAACTCTCGCTCGAGTTTTAAAGTTTTGTCCAGCAGTTCGGCTTCAAAAAGGTAAGAAAAGTGCTTCAAGATTTTTTGCTTCACCAGCGCTTCGTCAACCGTGCCGCCAAGTTCGACATGCATTGAGGTAACACCTTTGCCGCGGATCCCGCACGGAATGATGTTGTCAAAATAACCAAGATCTGCATTGACGTTCAAGGCAAAGCCATGCATGGTTACCCAACGAGACGCACGCACGCCCATAGCGCAGATTTTTCTTGCAAACGGTGTCCCAACGTCCAGCCAAACTCCCGTTTCACCTTCGCTGCGCGTACCGTGTAAACCATATTCGGCCAAGGTCAAAATAATGGTTTCCTCCAAAAGACGGAGGTATTTGTGAATGTCCGTAAAAAAATTCTCCAGATCCAGAATCGGGTAGCCCACAATCTGGCCGGGACCGTGGTAGGTAATATCGCCACCGCGGTTGATCTTGTAAAACGTCGCACCCTTGGCCTCCAACTGCGCCTCACTCAGCAACAAGTTCGACACATCGCCGCTTTTACCAAGCGTATAAACGTGCGGATGCTCAACAAACAAAAAGTAATTATCGGTGGGCTGGGGCGCCTCGCTGTGCCGATTGGCCACTTTTACCGCCACGATCTCCTTGAAAATCGCTTCCTGCAAATCCCACGTAAGCTTGTAATCGCGCTGGCCAAGGTCGGCCACTAAAACCTTTTTGTTCATGCTGTAAATTTACGGATTTTTATGCAGCACAGGCTTCGCGTTCCCAACCGTGTCCGGTCCCGCTGTCCGCTGTATCTTTTGCGCCCCTGTGCTCCCCTTGCGCAAAAGGATGCCGCTTCCATCGGGGCTGACTTTTTAATTGATAATTGACAATTGA
>CAZIBV010000052.1:0-18905 GCA_964537345.1 uncultured Flavobacterium sp.
TCATCCGCGACAACCGCGTGGTAGGCGAGGAGCGTCTCCTGACCAACGAGTATCAACGTTTCCGCGATGTATCGATGGCAGCAAACGGCGGACTCTACGCCATCACCGATGATGGAAGACTTTACTGGATCGGTAAGGAATAATGAAGATCAATCACCTGAATTAGAATTGTTCATTGTTAATTGCTGTTCAACAACCTATAAAACAATGTTATATCTGTAATAACACGGCGTTAATGTGATGCGTTTATCGGCGACCGATGCCGAAATTTGTTTAAAATCGGCTATCATGAAAACGCTGTTTCTTATGCTGATGCTTTGTGCGATAGTACAGGCTCAGGACAATCGACCCAAGAGTTCGCTTTCCGGCAAGATCACCGGACGGGAAAATATGACGGGTGTACCGCAACCGGTGTCGGGCATTACCAAAAATCCCGCAATCAAAAAGACGACGGCCACTCAATCAACCACTACCGCAACCAATGTGCCCGTAAAGACGCTTTACGGCAAGAATAACGATGGTTCGAGCACAGGCACTACGGTTACCGGAAATGGCGCCCCTAACTGGGTGGTTCCCAGAGAAGACGTGTCGCCCAGTCCGGGGAACAAGGCCGGAGGTTGGATCGTAACCCCACGACCCAGGTAGCATTTTAAAAATTATCCCGATATTTGCGCTCCAAAACGACGCATTATGGCCATGATGAACAAAAATACGGTTCTGGGTTGGGCAACATTTGTAATGACAGTTATGGGCCTGCTGCTTGTGGCATTGGGCGCCTTTCGTTATGACGATGTGGCCGGCTGGGGATTTGGGGCCGTGGGCGTTGGGTTTCTTGCCAATGCCTGGGTGTTCAGCTCGCTTAAAGGACGCGTATAAAATCAAAAGGCCGCCGGAATCAACCAGCGGCCTTTTTTTCAACCAAAAAAATACTAGAACCTCATACCGACACCAAAGCCAAGCAGCAGCGGATCAATGTCAACCTTGGCCGGAATGGTAAGCCCGGGAGCCAGGTTTGATCCGTCAACTGATACATCAGTGCTCAGGTACAATTTCTTCATGTCAAGGTTCAGATAAAAATTATCCCACAGTTCAAGGTCAAATCCTATCTGGAATCCGTAGCCAAACGCCGCGTCATAAGAAACGTCTTTAACCACCGGACCTTCGTCAACGCCGTAAAAAATCGTGTAGTTGACACCGGCGCCCACATATGGCTTGAAAACGTCGGCAATCGTGACGTGGTATTGCGCCATGAGGGTTGGAGGCAGCAGGTAAACACTGCCCAGGTCGATGTCAGCCGATGTTGGCCCACCTATGGCCGATATGTCTGATCCTTTGGTCGACACATCGTGCTTGGCCGTGCCCAGAATCAGTTCGGCTGCAAAATTTTCAGTGAAATAGTACGTAATATCAAGTTCAGGAATAAAGGCGTTCGAGATGGCTACGTCGCCGCCAATGATGTCGGGCGTACCGGCTTCAGATGGTACAACCGCTACACCACGGGCGCGGATTTGCCAGTGTTTAAAATCATTTTTTACTTCTTCCTGGGCGTTGGCGGTAAACATGAAAGACATCATCGCAACACCTAAAATCATTTTTTTCATAAAGATTGTATTTGGTTTTACGAGTCAAAATTATTCTGAAAGCTCGGGCCGAAACCTGATTTAAATCATGCCTTTAAAAGATATTTTCCTTTATTGTCGGGTAAAAATTTCGCTTGACCTTTAGCGCTTGGCGGCATATACTTATCTTTGCGATTCAAAATTTATAACCATGTCCGACGATAAGAAAGTAATATTCTCCATGCAGCGGGTAAGCAAGACTTACCAAGGCAGCGACAAGCAAGTTTTAAAGAACATTTACCTGAGCTTTTTTTACGGCGCCAAAATCGGGATCCTGGGTCTTAACGGATCGGGAAAGTCATCGCTTTTGCGCATTATTGCCGGTGTTGACAAAAACTATCAGGGCGATGTGGTTTTTGCTCCGGGTTACACAGTGGGCTATTTGGAACAGGAACCGCAGTTGGACGAATCAAAAACGGTCATTGAAATTGTTCGCGAAGGCGTGGCCGAAACCATGGCCGTATTGGACGAGTTCAACAAAATCAACGATCAGTTTGGCTTGCCGGAGGTTTATGAGGATGCCGATAAGATGCAGAAACTCATGGACCGTCAGGCGGAACTCCAAGATAAGATTGACGCCATGGGAGCGTGGGAAATCGACAATAAACTCGAGGTAGCCATGGACGCCCTCCGCACGCCTGATCCCGACACGCCAATCAAGGTGCTTTCAGGAGGTGAAAAACGCCGCGTAGCCTTGTGCCGACTGTTGTTGCAACAACCTGATGTACTCTTGCTGGACGAACCTACCAACCACCTGGATGCCGAGAGCGTTTTGTGGCTTGAGCAACACCTTGCGCAATACGCCGGGACAGTCATCGCCGTAACGCACGACCGTTACTTTTTGGACAACGTAGCCGGATGGATCCTGGAACTTGACCGCGGTGAAGGCATTCCGTGGAAAGGAAACTATTCGTCTTGGTTGGATCAAAAAGCCACGCGCCTTGCACAGGAAGAAAAAGTGGCTTCCAAGCGACGCAAAACCCTTGAGCGCGAATTGGAGTGGGTGCGTCAGGGCGCAAAAGGTCGACAGACCAAGCAAAAGGCCCGTCTGCAAAACTATGACAAGCTCCTTAACGAAGATCAAAAACAACTAGAGGAGAAACTCGAACTATACATTCCCAACGGTCCGCGTTTGGGCACCAACGTCATCGAGGCGATTGGTGTGGCCAAGGCCTACGGTGACAAACTGCTATACGACAACCTCAATTTCCGATTGCCTCAGGCAGGCATTGTGGGCGTGATCGGACCTAACGGTGCGGGTAAAACAACCATTTTCAAGATGATTATGGGCGAGGAAACGCCCGATGCCGGCGAGTTCAAAGTGGGCGAGACCGTCAAAATCGCGTATGTTGACCAATCACACAGCAACATCGACGTAAATAAATCAATCTGGGAAAACTTTTCCTACGGACAGGAACTGATCATGATGGGCGGCCGACAGGTGAATTCCCGGGCTTATCTGAGCCGATTTAATTTTGGCGGATCAGAACAAAACAAAAAAGTTTCTATGCTCTCCGGCGGTGAGCGCAACCGTTTGCACCTGGCGATGACCCTTAAGGAAGAAGGTAACGTTTTACTTTTGGACGAGCCTACCAACGATTTGGACGTCAACACTCTGAGGGCGCTTGAGGAAGGTCTCGAAAACTTTGCAGGTTGTGCCGTGGTTATCTCGCACGACCGTTGGTTCCTGGATCGTATCTGTACGCACATTCTGGCTTTTGAAGGCAACTCTGAAGTTTACTTTTTTGAAGGAAGCTTTTCTGACTACGAAGAAAACAAGAAAAAGCGCCTGGGTGTCGACCTTACGCCAAAACGAATCAAGTACCGCAAACTTATCCGCGATTAACACAAGAGAGGCTCCGGCCTCTTTTTTTATTCATCTTATTGAAAACACACCTTCGCTGGCATTTTAATCGCGTTAAAGTATTGGCAAGTTTCTTTTGATTGCGCTATCTTTGGCGCGTCCCAAAACTAAACAATGAATACCTCTAAATGCCTTGCCGCATGGTTGCTGACGATGCTTTTTTGCTTTAGCGCGGCGGGCCAGAATCAATCAAGGAAACACGTTGTCGCCCTGACCGACAAAGCCGTAAAAAGCAACGAGCAATACAAGTTTAAAGAATCGCTGATGTTGTCCCGGGAGGCCCTGAGCGGGGCTCTGGAATTAAAAGATTACGGGCTGGTAACGCGTGTCTATAACCTTATCGGGGCCAATTACGAAGATCTTTCTCAAACTGCCAACGCCATTGGATACTATCACAAGTCGTTAAAATACGCGCAAATGGCTAAAAGTGACAGTTTGCAAAGTGTAGTACACAACAACCTTGGAAACATCTACTACTACGACAAAAAAGATGTTCAAAAAGGAGAAGCACACTACGGCAAAGCACTGGCATTTGCGGCATTGGCGGGTGATGATTACGGCGCGATGATTACCCGTATCAATCTGGCGCTTGCAAATTTTGACCTGAATCAAAAAGACAAAGGATTTGAACACCTGAATGAGGTGAACAAAACGTACTCAGGTTTGGGTGATGAATTTACCCATTCGCTGTACTATATCGCCAACGCCAATTATGCCAGCTATGAAAACAAGCCCGAATTGGCCTACAAGTACTTTGAACAGGCAATCCAATGGGCCAAAAAGTCAAATTTCAAGCTCGAACTCGCCTGGGCTTATGACGATTACGCCAAGTTCCTGGTCAATCAACAAAAGTATGATCGCGGGTATGAATACCTCCGTTTGAGCAAGAAGCTTGAGGATTCAATTTACGATGAGGACAAACTCCGGGCCGCCAGTGATGAAGGACTCCATTTGGAACTGGATGAGTATCGGCGCTCGCTGTCAAAGCTTGAAGCTGAAAAGGAAATACAGGAATTGAGCCTGCGCAAGTCAAACATCATTCAGTTGCTTTTTATCGGGCTGTCGCTGATTTTGATTGTCTGGCTTTATTCGGTTTACCGGCATTCGCGGCAAAAACGCACCTACACCCGGGCGCTGGAGCAGGCCAATGAAGAACTGCGTTTGGCACGCGACAAAGCTGAGGAAGCCTCTCGACTAAAATCACAGTTTGTATCGACCATCACCCACGAGCTCCGCACTCCGCTTTACGGCGTGGTAGGCATTACCAATATGATTTTGGACGAACACCGCGAACTTGCCGGCAGTCAGCATCTCAATTCGCTGAAATTCTCGGCCAAGTACCTGCTGTCATTGGTTAACGATATTTTGCAGATCAACAAAATGGAAGAGAACCGCCTGGAATTGGAAAAACACACGTTTAACCTGGCCGACGAAATTTCGACCATCAAAAACTCTATGCAGTTCCTGGCCAACAAGAACAACAATGAGCTGATTGCCGAGATTGACACCGACATCCCTGAAATGCTTTTGGGTGATAAACTGAGGTTGTCTCAGGTGCTTATGAATCTGATCAGCAATGCGCTTAAATTTACGCGGGACGGCGAAGTCATTGTATCGGCCGAACAAGTCAGGGTCGAGGGAAAGCTACACTACTTGCAGTTCAAGGTTTGCGATACAGGGATTGGAATTGCCGAGGCCGATCAGGAGAAAGTCTTTGACAAATTCGTACAGATTGAACGCAAAACGGATGACTATCAGGGCACCGGGCTGGGTCTGTCGATTGTTCGGCGACTGATTGAAGCTTTTGGTAGCGAAATCCACCTGAAAAGTGAAGAAGGTAAAGGAACCGAGTTTACCTTTACGATTGCTTTTGAACACGATCCGGAACAATCCAATGCGATTATCGCCAATATCGATGTCGACCTGAGTTCAGGCCAGATTTACCACATTCTGGTGGTCGAAGACAATAAAATCAACCAGGTTGTCACCAAAAAAATCATCGAGAACGCCAACTACCTTTGTACGATTGCCGATGATGGCGAAGCCGCTCTGGCCTTGATGGAGGAGCATGAACAGTTTGACGCCATCCTGATGGACATCAACATGCCCGGAATCAACGGTTTCGAAACCACGCGTATTCTGCGCAAAAAAGGAATACACACGCCCGTCATTGCGCTTACGGCCTTTGACAAGGAGGAAATTACGGAAGAGGCTCTTGCCGCCGGAATCAACGATATCATCGTGAAACCCTTTGAACCCGTCAAACTCTTCCGCATCATCCGGACCCTTACGCAAAAATCGAATTAATACCAGCGCTTTTTGTTGCGTTTGGCTGCTTGTGATTTGCGGGATTTTGATTTGTTGGCCGATGATTGTGTCGCTTGGGCCTTAGGTTCTTCTTCAGCTGGTTTGCCGTCCCACGGATAAGGGTGGTCGGTGATTTCCTTTACGTCGACGCGAATCAGTTTTTTGATGTCCTTCCAGTACGGTGCTTCGTCTTTTCCGCAAAATGAAATCGATATGCCTCCGTTTCCGGCGCGACCCGTACGTCCGATACGGTGTACATAGGTTTCCGGAACATTGGGTAAATCAAAATTGATGACAAACGGAAGCTGTTCAATGTCGATTCCGCGCGCGGCGATATCGGTGGCAACCAAAACACCCACTTCCTTGTTCTTAAACGCTTCGAGCACCCGTTGACGCGACGATTGTGATTTGTCTCCGTGGATGGCTTCGGCCGCAATCTGCTGACGGCGCAAAAAACGCACAACATTATCGGCACCGTGCTTGGTACGGGTAAATACCAGCACATTGGTCATTTCTTTTTCTTTAAGCAAATGAGCCAACAATTTCCTTTTATTTTCCTTGTCTACAAAATAGACTTGCTGTGCAACGGTTTCGGCCGTTGAGGAAACCGGCGTCACCTGAACGTAGGCCGGATCGGTCAAAAACAGTTCGGCCAATTCACGGATGGCGATAGGCATGGTGGCGGAAAAGAGAAGCGTCTGCCGATTGTCCGGCGTCAACTTGACTATTTTCTTGACATCGTGGATAAAGCCCATGTCGAGCATCTGATCGGCTTCGTCCAAAACCAAAGTATGCAGGTGGTCAAGATCAACGAATCCTTGTTTGTGCAAGTCGAGCAGGCGTCCGGGTGTGGCAATGAGTACGTCGCATCCTTTTCTTAATTGTTCAACCTGGGGAACCTGCGACACGCCGCCAAAAATAGTAAGCTGGCGTTGGTTGGTGTAGCGTCCGTAGGTATCAAAGCTTTCGCCGATTTGCAAGGCAAGTTCGCGTGTTGGCGTTACGACCAAAGCCCGGATTTTCTTGGCCTTTCGCGGAGAATCGCCCATACGGTGCAGGCTGTGGATGATGGGAATCGCAAACGCCGCCGTCTTTCCGGTGCCGGTTTGCGCACACCCGATCAAATCGCGCCCTTCCATAACCACAGGAATTGCCTGTTGCTGGATAGGAGTGGGTTGGGTATAGCCTTCATCACTGAGGGCTTCTAGTATATTTTTGGATAAATGGAGTTCTTTAAATGTCATAATGCGGTTTTAGCAAGCGGCAAAGATAGGGTTTGTTTTAATTAACAGTTAACAATTAACGATTAACAATGGGGTTTCCAACTATCCTGAATCTTCTCGCGTCGTAAGAAGATGGTATTAAAACGCAGAACTCGAACATCCTACTTCCACATTCTACCCAATACCCTGCACCCTGCACCCTGTACCCTGAACCTTATGCCCTGAACCCAGCGTTAGCTCTGATAAAATCTGAAACCAGATAACCGATGAGTTTACCCACCAGATAACCCGATTGCGGTTCGCCCAATGACGGCGCGCCTTCACAAATATGCAGGTACGCGGCTTTTTGATCCTGACCAAAATAGTGAACAAACCGGCGGAGTTCCTCAACCGAAAATCCGCTGCAGGTCATGGCGCTGCTGGGAATCCCGGGAATCGAATCGAGGTCGATCTCTATGCCAAAAGCTTCGTCGCGGACAAACTGCAGGGCTTGTTCCATTTCGTTTTGAAAGTCCTTGGCGCGGCGTATGTTGATTTCGTCATAAGTATTGTAACGGATGCGTTCGCCAGCCTTTTTCAGGATATCGAGTACGCTCTTGGACGTGTAGTTTTCGTGTAATCCAAAGATAAAATACTTGCGAAGGAAGCCTTCTTCAAATGCGTATGAAAACCCGTTTCCGCTGTGTCGGCCTTCGAGGATGCGAAAATCAGAGTGCGCGTCAAAGTTGATAGCGTTGATTTTTTTGCCGTAGGCCAATGCAGTTCCCTTAATGTTGCCGTAAGCATTGTTGTGTCCGCCGCCAATAACAATCGGGATTTTGCCGGCCTTGACAATTTTGCTGATGGTATGCGCCACTTCCTTATCGACGCGTTCTACCAGCGCACTCAACTTTTTGCGGTCGTGCGCCACGTGAAAACTAAGGTTTTCAACTTCGCGCATTTCCGGTGAAACATCCAGATGACCCAAGATAACCAGCCTGTTTCCTTTTGAAAAGCGGTTGTGCTGCATGTTCGCTATGCTTTTCAACGCCGATTCCCAAGCTGATCCGGCACCAGGCCGTCCGCAGTTGGCACGCACTCCAATATCTTCAGGGATGCCCAGCAACACATACTTGGCGTCGCATGAAGCGATAAATTCATACGGATCAGTGTTGGCGGGAACCGTAAGCATTTTCTCGCCGAATTTGATTTCGCCGCTTCGATGGTTGGTGATTTTGGCCAGATCGGCCGTGGTAAACGGAATGAGTCTTTCCATCAATCATGGGATTGGAAATCAAAAATAGGGCAATAATTCGGGCGGATAAAATAATATTGAAGAGGTGGACACGTTATTGATAAATATTTTTACATTTGGGTTAACATTTTAAAAAATCGTATGGAAAATCAAAAAAACACAAATAATCTTAAAGCAATAATCGCAGTATTGTCGGTATTGCTGTTGGGCAGTTTGGGGTATATGTACAAGATGAGCAGTGACGCCAAAGAAACGCAAACCGTTTTGGTAGGCGAGAAGGACGCGGTCATGAAAGACCTCACCGCACTTAAGGATTCTTATGACAAGGCTATTGCCGAAAACACCTCACTATCAGACGAACTTATCGCCGAGCGCGAAAAAGTAGTCAAACTGATGGAAGATCTTGAAAAGTCCAAGGGCGACGTGGCTTCACTGCGCAAATTCAAACAACAGTACCAGGTTCTTGAAGGTGAAAAGCGCAAGCTCATTGCCAAGGTCGAAGAACTGACAAAAGCAAATACCCGCCTGACTCAGGAGCGCGACAGTACCGCTGTGGTGCTTGACGAATCTAAAAAATACAACGAGGTTTTGGTAGGCCAGAACACCGAGCTCTCAAAAACCATCGAGAAAGGTTCAAAACTATCGGTGCTGAACCTCAAGACCGCCGCGTATAAGCAACGTAACTCCGGTAAGCAAATTGAAACCGACAAGGCCAGCCGCGCCGACGTTCTGAAAATCAGCTTTACCATTGCCGAAAACCAGATTGCACAATCAGGTGACCGTACGTATTATATACAAGTGATTGATTCGCGCAACAATGTTTTGGGTGAAAAGAAAACCGAGACTTTCGGGTCGCAATCCCTGACTTATAGTTTTACGAAAGTGGTCAACTATGAAAACAAAACGGTTGACGTGTCTGAGGACCTTCCGGGCAAGGATTATGCGCCGGGCAACTATTTTGTCAACATTTACGATAGCAACGGCGAGCAGGTTTCCAAATCTAGCTTTAGCCTCCGATAAAAACAAAGCCCCGAAATTGGGGCTTTTTTTATGCGTACACTTTTCCGTTTAAGATCATGGTGTGAACAGGATTATTGGCAAATTCATACGGAATAGCCACGTATGAAGGCAGCGGTACGGTTACCATCAGGTTGGCTTTTTTTTCTCGGGTGATACTTCCGTGAGTTGCCGAAAGTCCCATGGCATACGCCGCATTGATTGTCGCCGCGTTGATCGCCTCCTGAGGAAGCAGTTTCATTTTGGCGCAAGCTGCACCCACCGCAAAATTCATGTTACCTGAAGGTGCCGTTCCGGGATTGTAGTCAGTGGCGAGTGCCAGCGGAAGTCCGGCTGAAATAATTTGCCGTCCGGGCGTGTAGGGAATGCTGATAAAAAACGAACAGCCCGGCAGCGCAACCGGCATCGTACGCGAGCCTTGCAAGGCCAGGATGTCATCTTCGGTAATCAATTCCAGGTGATCGACTGAAAGCGCATTACAGTCAACAGCCGCTCGGATGCCGCCTATTGCCGTAAATTGATTGACATGGATTTTGGGGGGCAGTCCATGCGCGATTCCTGCCTTCATGATTTGCACGCTTTGTTCGACCGAGAAGTATCCCGTTTCACAAAACACGTCGATATAATCTGCCAGACCATTGGCAGCGACGGCAGGTATCATCTCCCGTATCAAACTGTCGATGTATGCCTGTTGATCGGCTTTATAGGCTGCGGGAAATGCGTGGGCCCCCAAAAAAGTAGCTTTTACCGCAACCGGATATTGCTCTGACAGTCGCTTGATGACGCGCAGCATTTTTAGTTCGCCATCCAGCGTCAGTCCGTAGCCTGATTTGATCTCGATGGCGCCTGTTCCCATGCGGATTACCTGATCAAGGCGATGTGCAGCCTGTTCAAAGAGATCTTGCTCAGATGTTTCGTTCAGTCTTTGCGCCGAATTCAGGATACCGCCGCCTCGCCGGGCGATCTCCTCATAAGTCAAACCGCTGATTCGGTCGACGTATTCTGAGTGACGGTTGCCCGCATAAACCAAATGCGTATGGCTGTCACACCATGCAGGAAGTACAAGACGGCCCGTCGCGTCAAGGGTTTCGCATGAAAGTTCGGGGCACGAATCCATTGTGCCGTAGTTGGCTATGGTGTCGTTTTCAATCAGCAACCAGGCATTTTCAATAACGGGAAGATGGGCCATATCGGCTCCTTTCACTATTTCGACATATTCATCGCGTACCTGTACCAGTTGGCGGATATTTTTGATCAATAACATCAGGCTATTTTTTTAATCAGGATAAGTTCATTGTGGTGCTCCATTTTTTGCATTTCGATTACCTCAAAATGGATTGGGTCAAATTGCTTTTTGTAGTCTTCGTTGCGCTGTTCATCCTTCCGGTTAAGGGTCATGGTATTGAAAAGGATGAATCCGCCGGGCTGCATCAATAAACCCAGCCGGTTCGTAAAAAACGACTCAAAAAGAAAGGCGGGCATCTGTGTGTCGCAAAAAATATCCACGATAATCAGGTTGTAACGGTTTTTGGTCTTGAGCACATATTCAAAAGCGTCCTCCACGACAACAGTCAGGTTTGGGATATTGGATAAATTGAAATATTTGTCGGCCAGTTCAATCACGTGCGCATCAATATCAACACCCCATATTTCCCCGTCAAATTTCACCTCGTCTACCAATGTTTTAATGACACTGCCGCCACCTACACCAAGAACAAGGATATTATTCATTTTCAATATCTTGTCAAACCCAATCTTGAGCAGTCCTTTACGCAAAACACGCTGCAGGCTTCCGTATGAATAGTTGGTGTTTCTGGAGTCCAGAACCAGTTTGCCATTGTTCCAGGTCACTTCAAGTTGCTTGCTGACCGGCGAACGGCTTTTGTGGACGTTGACAGGGACAAAATAACTGAGAAGGCGCTTGATCATCTGGTTTTTTTCAAATATAGGCCAATCTTTTAAAATTTGTTAATTTGGCGATTATGAAAAAACGCCTCTATCGTTTTATCTTCTTTACGCTGATGGGTTGGCGCATCACCGGCACCATGAATCCGGCCATACGCAAAAGCGTCCTTATGGTCATGCCGCACACCAGCTGGCGCGATTTCTTTGTTGGATTGTTTTCGCGCGGGATTATCGGGCTGCAGATGCATTATGTAGCCAAAAAGGAATTGTTCAGGTTTCCGTTTGGTGCTTGGTTCCGATGGATGGGCGGCGTCGCACTTGACAGGACCGGCAATCAGAATCGGGTAGAGGCCATTGTTGACATTTTTAATAAGCGCCAGGTATTCCGGATGGCCATCGCGCCTGAAGGAACGCGTAAAAAAGTTGACAGACTAAAAACCGGATTCTACTTCATTGCGCATCAGGCTGGTGTTCCCATCATTCCCATCGCTTTTGATTACGCAACCAAGACGGTAAAAATTGGCGAGCCTTTTTTTACAACCGGCGACGTCGATCAGGATTTGCCCAGGCTCCTGACGCATTTTAAGGGCGTAAAAGGAAAATTCCCTGAAAAAGGATTCGACGCCTGAATTTTTGTTAATTTACAGCATGGATTACCCAGATTTTACCCAATTCCGCGAGCCATCACTTGCCGGACGTTATATTACGCTCGACCATATTCAACCTTTGATTTTCAGGCATGAGCATCGCGTCGAAGGCTACTCGGTAAACAACAAGCCGATTTACAGCCTGACTTTGGGCAATGGACCGATCAGGATTTTGATGTGGTCGCAGATGCACGGCAATGAAAGCACCACAACCAAGGGCGTTTTTGACCTGTTGCATTATTTTGCATCAACGGGCGGTTCACATCTGCTCGAGCGCCTGACCATTTGTTTGGTTCCGATGCTCAACCCCGATGGTAGTGAAGCATACACCCGTGAAAATGCCAATCTGGTTGATCTAAACCGCGATTTTGTCCATCAGTCACAGCCTGAAACCAGGATTTTTCTGGACCTTGTAAACCGATTCAACCCGAATTACGCCTTTAACCTGCACGACCAGCGAACGATTTACGGCGCCGGCGATTCCGGGCAACCCGCCACGCTTTCATTTTTGTCGCCTTCATGTGACGAAACCCGTGCCATTACACCTGATCGCGCCAAAGCCATGGACATCATTGTGGGCATCAACCGCGTACTGCAAAAGTTGATTCCGGGACAAGTTGGGAGGTATGACGATGGTTTTAATGCCAATTGTGTCGGTGATACGCTGCAGATGAGAGGAATTCCAACCATTCTTTTTGAGGCCGGACACTACCCGGACGATTATCAGCGCGAACAAACCCGTTCCCTGATCGCATTATCAATTTACGCTGCGCTGAAACACGTTAGCGAAAACGTTATAGTAAGTGGAGGAATTGACGATTATTTGAATATTCCTCAAAATAAAGTCAATTTTAACGATTTTGTCTATAAAAATGTAAAAATAAATTATGACGGTAACCAATTTATTACGAATTTAGCGGCTCAGTATCAGGAGGTCAGAAATGGCCAAAACATTCAGTTTAAGGCGTATCTGGCGCAAATCGGGATGGTTGGCTTTGGACATGTTGAATATGATGCTGAGGGAGCCTTGTTTCAGGGAATTCCCGAGGTTGGCCAACCGGCAGATTTTACACTTGGTGACCAACCGTTTGTCAATGGAGTGCCACTAAAACAATAATTATATGAGTAAGTTTCGCTTAGACGAGGTTGACCATCAAATCCTCGATATGTTGATTGATAATACCCGTATTCCGTTTACCGATATCGCCAAAAAATTGCTGATTTCAGCCGGTACGGTTCACGTAAGGGTCAAGAAAATGGAAGATGCCGGCATTATTACAGGATCGTCACTGACGCTTGATTATGAGAAATTGGGATATTCATTTATCGCTTACGTAGGCGTCTTTCTTAACAACACTTCGCAAACCAAGTTCGTGCTGGAGCGCATCAACGAGATTCCGTATGTCACCGTGGCTCACGTCACTACCGGAAAATTCAACATCTTTTGTAAAATACGTGCCAAGGATACCAAACACGCCAAGGACGTGATTTTTATGATCGATGATATCGAAGGCGTTTACCGCACTGAGACGATGATTTCATTAGAGGAGAGCATCAACGACAAAAAGCGCCTGATGCATACCATTTTTAAAAATATGTAAGATTTGCCCCGGAGACGGGGCTTTTTTTTGACGATGAAAAAAAGTGATCTTATTCTGGCCGCGCCCGAGCGTTTTTTGCCTTATCTGAATCAGGTAGGCGATGTGGATTTGCAGGAAGAACTTGAAATTTCCCTGCACGATTTTATCCGATACGTCCAAAACGTACCCTTGGGCAAGCACGATTACGCCTATGCGCCCGGAAAGTGGACGCTGAAAGACATTATCCAGCACCTGATTGACTGTGAACGGATTTTTGCTTATCGCGCCTTGCGAATTGGCAGGGGAGATCAAACGTCGCTTCCTGGATTTGAGGAAGATGATTACGCCCTGGCAGCGGGTGGGTCAAAACGACATCTCAAGGATTTGCTCACCGAACTATCAACGGTTAGGCATGCCACACTTACGCTGTTCAAGAGTTTTTCGCCAGATAATCTGAAAAGAACGGGAACCGCATCAGGAGCCGAAGTGTCGGTAGGCGCATTGGGTTTTATCATTATAGGCCATATGCGCTACCACCAAATGGTTTTTACCGAGCGCTACCTATAAAAAAAGAGGGACAAGCCCTCTTTAATTTTATTCATCTTCATCGTCGTCTTCCGGATCGTCTGATTCGTCGTAGTCGTCATCGTCGTCATCTTCATCGTCATCAGACCCACCCGGATCCTTGGTAACGTCAACTTCTTCTTCGTCGGCGTCGGGATCGATTGCATCTTCATCATCAATGTCCTTGATGGCGTCGATAGGTTCAACGATGGCTTCCAAATCGTCATCTTCTTCAAACTTCTCCAAACGGCTGGCCAGCTTGGTGCTCACTTTTACCAGGTAAATGGTGTCGGCCGTGCGCACCTCGACCGCTTCGATAAGTTCAT
Source organism: uncultured Flavobacterium sp. (assembly GCA_964537345.1). Lineage (GTDB taxonomy): Bacteria > Bacteroidota > Bacteroidia > Flavobacteriales > Flavobacteriaceae > Flavobacterium. Next base: position 14,287 of record CAZIBV010000052.1, read on the forward strand.
TTTGGGCATTGCGGAAGCGGATGATATTCGAATCATCATATCCGTCAGGAAACTTCTCAACCAAAAGGTTCAGAATTTCATTAGTCAGTTTAGAGTAGTCAACAATTATGCGTTTCATGCTTTATAGGTCGAGTAGGTAGGCAAATATAAGAGGTGCAACGATTGTAGCATCAGATTCGATAACAAATTTTGGGGTTTTGATGTCCAGCTTGCCCCAGGTGATTTTTTCATTGGGAACTGCGCCTGAATAGGAGCCGTAGCTGGTCGTTGAATCAGATATCTGACAAAAGTAGCTCCAAAACGGAACGTCATGCATCTCCATATCCTGATACAACATCGGAACAACGCAAATCGGGAAATCGCCGGCAATACCGCCACCAATCTGGAAAAACCCAATTCCGTTGCCTGAATTTTTAGTGTAATAATCCGCCAGGTAGGCCATGTATTCGATGCCGGATTTCATGGTCGACGCCTTGAGTTCGCCCTTGATCACATACGAGGCAAAAATGTTCCCCATGGTGCTGTCTTCCCATCCCGGGACAACGATAGGCAGGTTTTTCTCGGCCGCGGCGTACATCCAGGAATCTTTCAGGTCAATCTCGTAATATTCCTCCAAAACGCCCGACAACAGCATTTTATACATAAATTCATGCGGAAAATAGCGCTCGCCATTATCGTCGGCATCTTTCCAGATTTTATAGATGTGCTTTTGCAGACGGCGAAACGCTTCATGCTCCGGAATACAGGTATCGGTTACGCGGTTCAGTCCGCGCTCCAGCAAATCCCATTCATCCTGCGGCGTCAGGTCGCGGTAATGGGGAACACGCTCGTAATGGCTGTGAGCCACCAGGTTCATGATGTCTTCTTCCAGGTTGGCACCCGTACAGGAAATAATCTGAACTTTGTCGCGACGGATCATCTCGGCAAAGATTTTTCCAATTTCGGCTGTACTCATAGCGCCGGCCAACGTGACCATCATTTTGGCTCCGCTGTTCAGCTGATCCTCATAAGCCTTAGCTGCGTCAACCAGCGTGGCCGAGTTAAAGTGGAGGTAGTGTTTTTCAATAAATTGACTTATAGGTCCTTTCATTATCTGAATTTTAAGCAATCGATACTATGCAAAATAGTAATTTTTTGCCGGTTTTTATTATTTATTATACCCGAGAATTTTCATGACATCCTCAGCCGATTGCGGCTCTGAAAATACCTCGGTTCCCAGTATTCCGTTCTCATCGCGGTCAATGAGGATGTGGCGTGGCTGCGGAATCAGGCAGTGGTGCAGTCCGCCAAAGCCGCCAATGGTCTCCTGATAGGCGCCGGTGTTGAAAAACCCAATGTAGAGCGGCTTTTCCTTGTTGTACTTGGGCAGGTAGATGGCGTTCATGTTCTGCTCCGAGTTGTAATAATCGTCGCTGTCGCAGGTAAGCCCGCCCAAAAGCACGCGCTCGTAATTGTCATACCAGCGGTTGACGGCCAGCATCACAAAACGCTTGTTGATCGCCCATGTATCCGGCAAAGTGGTGATAAACGACGAATCGATCATGTTCCACTTTTCGCGGTCATTTTGTTGCTTTTGATACAAAACCTGATAAATGGCGCCGCCGCTTTCGCCCACGGTAAACGATCCGAATTCGGTAAAAATGTGCGGTACCTCGACCTCGGCCTCATCGCACGCAATCTTGATCTGGTTGAGGATTTCGTCAATCATATACTGGTAATCATATTCAAACGCCAGCGAATTCTTGATCGGGAAACCACCGCCAATGTTCAGGCTGTCCAGTGACGGACACTCTTTTTTAAGGGAGATGTAAACCTTGATACATTTTACGAGTTCGTTCCAGTAATAGGCCGTATCGTTGATTCCGGTATTAATGAAAAAGTGGAGCATTTTGAGTTCCAGCTTGTCATTTTCCTGAATCTGCTTTTTGTAAAAGTTGACGATGTTTTTGTATCCGATACCCAGTCGCGAGGTATAAAACTCGAACTTTGGCTCTTCCTCGGCCGCAATCCGGATACCAATTTTAAACTTGCCTTTGATTTCCGCCTGCAATAAATCCAGTTCTTCGTAATTGTCGATGATCGGGATGCAGTTTTTTTGTCCGTTGTTGATCAGGCGCGCAATGTTGGTCACGTATTCATCGCGCTTAAAACCGTTGCAGATCACATACGTACTCTTGTTGATCTTGCCTTTAGCCAGTAGGTTTTCGACAATCGGAACGTCAAATGCAGACGAAGTTTCAATATGAATGTTGTTCTTGAAGGCTTCGTCCATTACATACTGAAAATGAGAGCTTTTGGTGCAATAGCAATAAAAGTATTTTCCGTCGTAATTGTTCTTTTCAATCGCGTTCCTGAACCAGGTTTTGGCGCGCTTGATATTGTTGGAAATCTGCGGCAGGTACGTAAACTTAAGCGGTGTCCCGTACTGTTCCACTAGCTTCATCAAGTCGATGTTGTGAAACAGCAGGTTGTCCTTGTTAAGGGTAAACTCTTCCTGCGGGAAGTAATATGTTTGGTTGATCAGGTCTATGTATTTGGTATTCATTTTATTTTGCAGTTGATTAGCGTAAATAATCTACGATCGGTTCCCGCAAAATATCAAACCCTGATGTTGGCGTATTTAATCTGAAGTTCTTCGTTATCCTGTAATACGCTGCTAAACAATCCTACCGATACACGCGCCACCCAGGTGGTGATTTCACCTGTAATTTTTTGCCGGCTGCGCACCGGGATATGTGATGGGATTCGGTTTGTTTTCACATCGCAAATGTAAAAAATAATATATCGGACAAGGATTTTTTTACATTAAAATAACGCTACGAATTGTAATCGGCAAAAGCGCTATGAATTAACGAATTCGGGACGTTTTGATCAATTGAAATCTTCCCGATTCCGTCCAAAAGCGCAAACAGTACCTTGCCGTATTCGTTTTTCTTGTCGTGTACCAGCAGTTCAAGTATACATTCTATGTCCTTTGCCATAAACGCTACCGACGCAAAGTTACGCCGGATAACCTGCCGTATCCAGAGGTATTCCTCCTCTTCGAGCAGATGGTTTTGCCAGGACAGATAAGATTCGAGTATCATGCCGGCCGCGACCGCTTCGCCGTGTAAAAGCGCTGTCTTGCCGGGGTGATGCAAAAAGTGACTTTCAATGGCGTGTCCCAGCGTATGGCCAAAGTTCAGCGCCTTGCGGATACCATTCTCGGTTGGATCCTGCATTACGATTTCATTTTTTATCCGCACTGAATCAAACAAAAAAGGCGCAACCGTATTGGCACTGATGCTTTCCAGCGCAGCCAGCGACTGCCAGTACGCCTTGTCGGCAATCAGCCCGTGTTTGAGCATTTCAGCAAATCCTGAGGTGAGTTCCGTTTGCGGCAGCGTATGTAAAAATTCCGGATCGATAAGTACCATTTTGGGCGATGTGATCGTGCCCACCTGATTCTTTAAATGACCAAGGTCGACGCCGTTCTTGCCACCCACCGATGCATCCACCATACCTAAAAGTGAGGTCGGAACGTTGATAAAATCGATGCCGCGCTTGTAGGTTGATGCGATAAAGCCGCCCAAATCCGTGATGACGCCGCCACCCAGATTGATCACCAGACTTTTTCGATCGGCGCCCAATTCAGTAAGAATCGTCCAGACTTCGGCACAGGTCGGGAGGGTTTTCATGGATTCGCCGGGTTCGATTTCAATGATTTCGATGGCGCATTGCGTTTCAACACGGCTCAGGAACCGTTGAACACAAAACTCATGGGTGTTCTCATCAACCAATAAAAAAATCCCGGAATAAGGCGTTTGCAGCAGATGCCGGTTTAAAGCCTCGTAAGCCGGCTGGCCAAAAAAAATGGAATGTCCTGTAGACAAAAGCGTTTGCATGGGCAGGGTTTGCGCAAAGATACAATCTCAAAACCAATCTGAAACTGCCGCGGCGGGATTTCATCGGTCGTTTGTTATCAGCCAATCCCATTTAAATTTAGTGTTTGGCGCGTCATTTTATGCCGTTGGTTGTAGTATCTTTGTGACACTTCTTAATCGTTATGGAGAAAATCTTCAACAATACGCAAGTGGCGTTTTCAACCATGAGCGACAAAGCCCTCAACCGGGCGTACTTCCTTTTTAAAACCATTCAAAGCCCGGCCATGGTAAAAGCGGGTACCGCACTTACCCAGTTGGCGCTCAATTTAAGGCTTCCCGTTGAGGGCCTGATCCGCAAAACCGTGTTTGATCATTTTGTGGGCGGCGTAACCAAGCAGGATTGCATTCCAGTCATCAACCGGATGTACACCAAGGGCGTGTCGTCGGTTTTGGATTATTCGGTTGAGGGTAAGGAAGACGAATCCAGTTTTGACGATGCATTACGCGTGATTCTGGAAGTTGTGGAATTTGCCAAGGATAATCCCGCCATTCCGTTTGCTGTTTTCAAACCAACGGGATTTGGGCGGATCGACCTTTTTGAAAAAGTTGGTCTTAAACAACCGTTGACACAGGATGAATCCATGGAGTGGGGCAGAGTAGTGGGCCGATTTGACCAGGTCTGCAAAAAAGCGCACGGTTACGGCCTGGCGGTTTTGATCGATGCCGAAGATTCCTGGATGCAGGACGCCGCCGATG
>CAZIBV010000053.1:0-15851 GCA_964537345.1 uncultured Flavobacterium sp.
CCCGAGGCTGCAGCCAACCTAATCGAAGTACGCGCCGCGGCAGCCCGGTTGCTGAAGATGTCTCCGGGCGATATCGGTCATATAGCGGTAACCAAGCGCTCGATCGACGCCCGACAGCGCGCCATAAAAATCAATCTTAAACTGGCGGTTTATGCGGTGGGCGAGCCCATCGATCCGGTTCAGCCGACCATTCCGGAGTATCCCGATGTAAGCCAGGCGCCCGCGGTCATCGTGATAGGAGCGGGGCCGGCAGGTCTTTTTGCGGCCCTTCAGCTTATTGAATTGGGTTTGCGGCCGATAGTGATTGAACGCGGAAAAGACGTCCGCGGGCGGCGCCGGGATTTGCGCGCCATCAATCAGGATGGGATTGTCAACGAAGATTCCAACTATTGCTTTGGCGAGGGCGGTGCCGGAACCTATTCTGACGGAAAACTCTACACGCGGTCAAAAAAGCGCGGCGATGTCGACAGGATTCTAAAATTATTCGTGGCCTTTGGCGCCGATCCCAACATTCTTGTTGAAGCGCATCCGCACATCGGGACCAACAAATTGCCCAAAATCATTGCCGACATCCGCGAGACCATCATACGACACGGTGGACAGGTTTTGTTTGATACGCGTGTCACCGACATTTTGATCAAAGGGAATGAAGTTGAAGGCGTCCTGACGCAATCGGGCGATAAAATCCCGGCAAGAAAGATCATTTTGGCAACGGGACATTCAGCCCGCGACATTTTTGAACTTTTGCACCGCAAGGAAATATTGATTGAAGCCAAGCCGTTTGCGTTGGGCGTGCGGGCCGAACATCCTCAGGAACTCATCGACAAAATTCAGTATAGTTGCGATTTTCGCGGAGATTATCTGCCGCCGGCGCCTTATTCGATTGTCAAGCAGGTAAACGGCCGCGGAATGTATTCGTTTTGCATGTGTCCCGGCGGGGTGATTGCGCCTTGTGCAACGGCTCCCGGCGAGGTGGTCACCAATGGTTGGTCGCCGTCAAAACGCGATCAGGCCACGGCCAATTCAGGCATTGTGGTCGAGTTAAAAATGGAAGATTTTAGACCATTTGCCCGATTCGGTCCGCTTGCAGGGATGGAATTCCAAAAGGCCATCGAGCAAAAAGCCTGGCAACTGGCCGGACAAACCCAAAAAGTTCCGGCGCAGCGCATGGTTGACTTTACACAGCGCAAGGTATCGGTGGCGATCCCAAAAACGTCGTATGTTCCGGGGACGACGTCGGTTGAGCTGGGCGATGTTTTTCCCGGGTTTTTGACGCAGACCATGCGCGAGGGCTTTGTGGCATTTGGCCAATCGATGCGGGGTTACCTGACCAACGACGCTATTTTGCACGCGCCCGAGTCGAGGACGTCATCGCCGGTGAGGATTCCGCGCGACGGGCAAACGCTCGAGCATCCGCAGATCAAGGGCCTTTATCCTTGTGGTGAAGGTGCGGGTTATGCGGGCGGGATTGTGTCGGCGGCAATTGACGGGGAGAAGTGCGCGCAAATGGCCGCTTTGGAACTGCTTAACAACCGTTAAAATTCATCAAAATTCGCTGATTTGCCGCTGGGTTTTTTTGTACTTTTGAGCGTGTTATGAATGAAGAAAACGTTATCCTGGTAAACGAAAAAGACGAGCAAATCGGGCTGATGCCAAAGCTTGAAGCGCACCAAAAAGCGGTGTTGCATCGCGCTTTTTCAGTTTTTTTGATGAATGCCAAAGGCGAGGTGATGCTCCAGCAACGCGCAGCGCACAAATACCATTCACCGCTATTGTGGACCAACACCTGTTGCAGCCACCAGCGCGAGGGCGAAACCAACCTGCAGGCCGGAAACCGCCGCCTTTTTGAGGAAATGGGGATAACCGCCAACCTTGTCGAACTGTTTCACTTTATTTACAAGGCGCCTTTTGACAACGGCCTCACTGAACACGAACTCGACCACGTCATGTTTGGGCGTTTTGAGGGCGAACCTGTGATAAACCCTGAAGAAGTGGCCAACTGGAAGTGGATGAAGCTTGAGGACATCAAGGCTGACATGGCCCAAAATCCGGAGGTTTACACTGTTTGGTTTAAGATAATTTTTGACGAATTTTACCACTACCTGGAATCTCACACTGTTTGATATGCGCGTCACCGTCAATAGAAAAGCACACTTTAACGCGGCCCACAGGCTGTACCGCAAGGATTGGGACGACGCAAAAAACCAACGGATTTTTGGAAAGTGCGCCAATCCTAATTTTCACGGACACAATTATGAACTGATTGTTTCGGTTACGGGACAGATAAATCCTGAAACCGGCTACGTCATCGATATAAAGGATTTGGCCGACATTATTTATGAAGAGGTTGAGCTGCGATTTGATCATAAAAACCTTAACCTGGACTGTCCGGAGTTTTTTGAACTGAACCCCACGGCCGAAAACATTGCCGTTGTCATCTGGGACCGGATCAGGCAGCGCATCAAGTTTAACCTCGATCTGGAAGTTACACTTTACGAAACGCCGCGCAATTTTGTGACATACGCCGGCGAGAATTAACCCCTAGCCCGGATGGAGGCATTGTCGGAGCTCTTTTGCGCAGCCCGGCGTAGCAAAAAGCGACTGCCGAGAGCCGGAAAAAGCTCCTGAAAATGAATGTATATCCACTTACTTTTAACCCAATTTTAAAGGACCGCATTTGGGGCGGGACCAAGCTTGGCGATTTTTTGCACAAGCCGATCAGCGGGCAAACCATTGGCGAAAGCTGGGAATTGTCGGCGGTTAAGGGCGATGTGAGCGTGGTGAATGCCGGCGAATACCGCGGAATGACGCTGGCGCAATTGATTGAAAAGTTTCCTGCCGAGTTGCTGGGACAAAAGGTTTACGGGCGTTTTGGCGCCGAGTTTCCGCTTTTGTTCAAGTTTATCGATGCGCGCGAGGATTTGTCGATTCAGGTGCATCCGGGCGACGAATTAGCCAAAAAACGTCACAATTCATTTGGAAAGACTGAGATGTGGTATGTGATGCAGGCCGATCCGGGATCGCGTATCATTGTGGGTTTTAAGCGTCCGTCGAGCGCACAAGAATACGTCCGGCATCTGGAAAACCGTTCACTGATGGATATTCTGGATGAGGTTGAAGCCAAGCCCGGCGATGTGTTTTTTTTGGAAACGGGCACGATTCACGCCATAGGAGCAGGGATTTTGCTGGCGGAGATTCAGCAAACGTCGGATATTACGTATAGGATTTACGATTGGGACCGCGTGGATGAAAACGGCAACGGCCGTGAACTTCACGTCGATTTGGCGCTGGATGCGATGAATTACGAGGTGGTGAACGCCAGAAAAGATTATAATACTAAAGCCAATCAGGCTAACCTGATGGTTGACTGCCCGTATTTTACGACGTCGTTTATTCCGATTGACGGCCACGTGGAGATGAACAAGTCGGGCGAATCATTTTTTGTTTACATGGTGGTTGACGGTGATCTGACCTTGACGGCCGACGGTCAGGAATACAGCTTTCCCAAGGGATCGACGGTGCTTATTCCGGCGGCATTAACGCGTTATTCGCTGGGCGGAAAGGCGTCGGTTTTAGAGGTTTCGGTTTTGTAATCCAAACAAATGGCGTACTTTTGCGCCAACTTTAATTTACAACTTATGGCAAGCGTAAGGAATCTGAAAAAGGACATTAACTATGTTTTGGGCGACATCATTGAAGCCGTTTATGTATGGGAAATTGCAACTGGTAAGGCCACTCCGGCGTCGCAGGCTGTGATTGAGGAGGCCATCGGATCATTTGACGCCTTGATTACGCAGGTTAATGACCGCAGCGTTAAGGACAAAAAAGCTCACTTTAAGCAGGTTAACGCGCAACTGGAATCTACTGCGCGCGGACTGGTTGACAAAATCAATCAACTGGCCTAAAACCTATTGCACAAAATAAATTTGACTTTTATATTTGCGCATCATTGCCGGTGTAGCTCAGCTGGCTAGAGCAGCTGATTTGTAATCAGCAGGTCGTGGGTTCGAGTCCCTCCATCGGCTCAAAAAAAAAGACTGTTTCAATTGAGACAGTCTTTTTTGTTTTTATTGGAGCGGCGCAGCTTCCTGTATGATTTTTCGCTCATTGACTAATTTGATGAGCATCTGTCCGTATTTTGACTTGGAAACATCGGGCGTCATAGATTTGCTGATGGTATCCAAATAGCGAACGTTATCCTCTCCGCGCTCTGATTTAACCGCATATCCGGCAATTTCAGAGATGGCGATATAAGGCGCCACTTCCTTGTCGCGGTGGTTTAGCGCAAAGTTGACGGCATACAAATACCTGCGCTTGGTGATTTTGTCCAGTTTGTCCTTGGCGGCTTTCTCGTCAAAAAACTTCTTGTCCTTGTAGGCGTTGAGCCGCGCGGCCGTAATGTCGAGTTCCTCGCCGGTATAGCGGCTGTTTACTTTGCGGAACTCTTCGTACAATTCGTGATTTTTGGAGCCGGTGATTTTGGCGTCGGCAAAAAACGTTTCGAGCGAGGTGGAGATGTCAATTTTTCCGGGTTCGGCAAAAACCATCAGCGAATTGTCAGTGCTGGTGGTGACGCCTCGGTCCAGAAAAAGGTAGAGCATTTGCGGCGAATCCAGTTGCATATCGCTGGTAAAGCGCGAATCGCCGTCGATCGCAATGCTGTCCATCGGCACCAAAAGCGTGTCCTCCAGTTTCTGGATATAAAGCGTTCCTTTTTTAAGGCCTTTAATTTCGCCCGTCAACAGCAGGTTTCCGTTGGGCTCATCTTTTTTCTGGCAGGCCAAAACGGCCAGTCCCAGTATAATGGCAAGTGCTCTTTTCATCCGGCAAAAATAGAATTACAATGGGCAATTTCCAAATAGGAAAATCCCGCGTGGTTTGTGTTTAGCCGATAGCGACCAACCTGGGAATTGAGTCGGCAAGGCTATAAAAAATTAATTTCTCTTAAGCCAAGCCAGTCTCAGGTTTTCCTTTGATTTGTCGACCACGCCAAGACCTTGCACCTCGTCGTACTCAAAAACAGGTTTGCCTTTTAGGGTGAGCGGTTTTCCGTCGCGTTCAATTTTAAAGGTAACGTCGGTGTTTTCCGTCCACTGTTGGGCGCCCATGATCAGGTCATAAATGTTGTCAAAGTTGTATTCGACACCGTTGATGGCGCGAATCACATCGCCGGCTTTAAGCCCGAGTTTGGTCATAAACGGATTGAGTTCAGATGCGTTGATCACCATAATGTCACGCGTTCCCGGCTTCAGGGTTACCTGCGACGATTTATTGCGCAAAAACGGATTGACCGGCACCTGACGCTTGGCCATTCCTACGCCCATTTTCGCAAAGAAGGCATCATATGGAATGGGTGCCTCGCCGGCGACGTAAACATTGAGGAACTCGCCAACTTCCGGATAGGTTTCCAGGGTGATGCGTTCAAAGAGTTCATTGTCGTCAAAAGGTTTTTCCGGGCCGTACATGGCCGATAGTTTCTTCATCAAATCCAGAATGCCTTTTTCACCGTTGCTTTTCTCGCGGATGATAATATCGATGCACATCCCGATCAGCGCACCCTTTTCATACACGTTCAGGTATTGAGCCTTGTAAGGAGCCTCCAGGACGTTTTTGCTCATGACGGTAAACGGCATGGTGTCGTTAAAGCGTTTGGCGCCGTCAATCTTGCCTTGGATGCGGTTGTAAAAGGCGTTCTCGTCAATCAATCCCTGCTGAACCTGAAACAGGTTGGCAAAATACTCGGTAACGCCTTCATAAAGCCACAAGTGCTGCGACATTTGAGGGTTGTTGTAATCAAAGTAGTGAATTTCCTTTGAATGGATGTTGAGCGGCGTTACGGTGTGGAAGAACTCGTGCGCCACAACGTCGGCCAGGCTTTTCTCCAGCGCTTCTTTGGGCATCATCTCCGGAAATACCACCACCGTTGAATTGTGGTGTTCAAGTGCTCCAAATCCGTTGGCGTCCGTGCCGTCCATTTCACTCAGGTATAGCAAAATGGCGTATTTTTTATTTTGGTTGATGTCACCCATAAACGCTTTTTGCGCGCGCATCGTCTTTTCCATGTCAGGTCCGAGCGATGCGGCCGAATGCGCTCCCGTTGGCGAATACACGGCAAACAGGATTTCCATCCCATCCACCATAAATGACACCATGTCCGGCTTGGAATACATGATCGGGTTGTCGGTCAGGTCAAAGTAGCGGTTGGTGGTGAACACATCGCGCACGTCAGAAGGATCCTCGTCCACCAATGCCGTGGCGCCGGTCAGTGAAGCGGGATGGTCAATGACAAGTTCGATGGGGAGATCAGTCTTGTCTTTAAAATACCCTACAAAACCGTGAAGGTTAAGCACAAAATTTTTGTCCTTGTCAATGTTGGTTCCGGCAGGTGAAAACACATCGTACTTGGATTCTTCGTCAAACGAATCGTTCACCTTGTAAGTCACCTTTGCCAGATTTTTGGCGTTTTGAATCACATAGGTATTGACGTCTTCCTTTTTAACGGTCAGCGGCTTGCCTTTTTTGTCGTAAGCCTTGAAATCCTCGATCATACGTCCGTAGTCATCGGCCGAATAGGTGCCGGGAACCGTCTTTGGAATCAGGAAAACCGCCTGGTTCCCTGTCATTTTTGGCGCCGTGACCACAACTGATACCTTGTCGTCGGTCACGTTTACAAGATCGAGGGACACCTTAACTTTTTCAGCCTGTGCCGATAGTTGTAACGCGGCCAACAACGCAGCGGATAAAAGGAATTTCTTCATGATTTTGTTTTTGTTATGGGTGTAAATTACGCGAATATTGTTACACGTCAAAATGTGTTTAGGAATTGATTAACGGCCTCGACAAGACGCGGGCTCAATGGCATTTTGGGGTCGTTGTATGACGCCAGGTTATCCTCGCGTGAGGAAACTTCCTTGAGTACGTGGTTCATATTTTCGACAAGGACGAGTTTTGCATCGGGTTTGGCCTGATGCAACAACTTCGCCTCGGTCTCGTTCACCTGAATGTCGCTGGTGCCGTTTACAATCAGCACCGGGATTTTTAGTTTGGCGATTTCAACAACCGGATTGTATTTTATCCAGGAGATGAGATACGGCTGAATGTCCTTTCGGAAAATCGACGCCAGCATAGGATTGTCCAAATCAAACGTTTCGCCTTTTTTGAGTTTTGCAAATGATGCTTCGGCTGATGCCTTGAGTACCGGAGCCTGCGCCACGAGCTGATCGGTTATCACCAGGTCGATGGTTCGGCCGGCGCCGGCCAGTGAGATGTATCCGTCGGCCATTTGTGCGGCTACCATGCCAATAAGCGACCCTTCACTGTGGCCGCAAATGATAATTTTCTTGATTTTCGAATCCTTCCGGAAGTGACGGATAATGTCCCGAACGTCGTCAATCTGATGATCGAACAAAAGTTCCTTTTCATTGGCCTTGCCGGCAATGAGTTGCGTAACAATGCGTTTGTCAAAGGTAAAAACCGGATTTCCGTTGGCTACCATCGCCTCGGCTAAAAACTTATAAGCGTTTGACCTTGCACCCGGCTGGTTTCCGTCGCGGTTGGTTGGGCCCGAACCCGCAATGACAATCACAAGATGGCCGTTGGACTTTTCCGGAATGTAGTAATCACCCTTGATCCATTGCGAAATTTCAACTTCCTGTTCAGTAAAAGCGGGTTGTGCCGTGGTGAGCATCGGCAGTAAAAAAAGCAATAGCCAGTTTTTCATTCAGTATTCTTCAGGTTGTGTGGCGGTGCGTCCCTTTTTAAACGGAATTTTTAGCAGGGACGACAATTTATTGTGCTCGGACGCGTCCATATGCGTGTCGACCCCGTAGATGATTTTGTCGCGGTCCAGGTGGCGGTACGTTCCAAAAACGTGATCCCAGACCGAAAAGATATTGCCGTAATTGCTGTCGGTGTATGGGAGTTTGTAATGGTGATGGACCTTGTGCATGTCGGGCGAAACCAAAAACCAGCTCATGGCTTTGTCAATTTTTCTGGGCAGGGCGATGTTGGCGTGCGTCAGTTGCGAGAAAACCACCGATAGAGACTGATACAGGAATACCATCCACATCGGGCTTCCCACCAAAACGACCGCCAGCAGCGTAAAGACAAATCGAATGACGCTTTCTCCGGGATGGTGTCGGTTTGCCGATGTCGTGTCAATCCAGGTATCGGTGTGGTGAATCAGGTGAAAACGCCATAAAGGCTTGAAGCGATGCTCGACATAGTGCGCGAGGTATGCGCCCACCAGATCGAGGAACAAAAGTCCCACCAGCAAGTTTATCCAGAAAGGCATTTGTATCCAATGAAGCAGACCGAATTCTTTTTCCGTTACAAACCCGGCGGCCTGAAGCAGTAAAAACGCCAGTGCGAAATTCACCAAAATGGTTGTTGCGGTAAAAAAGAAATTGATGGCTGCATGATGCCATTTTTTGTACTCAAATCGCACCATGGGAACGGCGCTTTCAATCAGCCAGAAAATCGCAATACCACCCGCCAGAATCAGTCCGCGGTGCAACGAGGGAATGGTTTCAAAATATTCGACCAGGGCGTTCACGGCTTAAAAGTAAAATTTATGCGACAATTTTCCTATCGCTACCGTGTTATTTGCGCTTGGAAATGTTCATCATCACGATGGCGCCCAGAATGATGCCTATGCCCGTCCACTGCAGTCCGCCAACCGGCTCTTTGAGCAGCAGATAGGCGGCAAAAACCGAAACCGGTAATTCCAGTGCCGACACAATGCTTCCCAATCCGATTCCCGTCAGCGGAAATCCAGCGTTGAGCAAAAGTGGCGGGATGATGGTGCCAAACAGGGCTAGTAAAATACCCCACTTGTAAAAAATATCGTAGTTGAATGCCTGGTTTTGAGTGGCCAGCGCAAAAATCAAAACCATGACGCCTCCGCCCAAAAGCATGTAGAAACTGCGCTTTACCGCCGACGTTCCGGTGGCCACGCGGTTTGCGGCAAACATTGTCGTGGTAAACGATGCGGCGGCCAGCAAGCCTAGCACCAGGCCGCGCCAGTCCAGTTGTTGCGTAGCGTCAAATAGTTTGGTCGCCAGGGCGGTTCCCATCAAAACGAGCAGCACCGCCAGAATTTTCCTGCCTGACGGTGGACGCTTTTCCAGAATCCACTCCAGCAGTACGCCCATCCAAACGGTTTGCATCAAAAGGACGATACCAATTGAAACTGGAATGAACTTAACGGCCAGGTAGTAAAAAATACTGGTCAGGCCTGTTGAAGTTCCAACCAGCATCAGCCGTAAAATATCCTGTCGGCTCACGGGCAGGGAAGGTGTGCGTAGGGCCTGAAAGCGCATAATGCCCCAAACCGCCAGTATCCCCAATATAAACTGAGAGGAAATCACCTCGGCAGGCGTAAACGGTTGTCCGGTAATTCCTGTGTCGTGGTAGGCCAGTTTTACAATGGTGGCAAGGCATCCGTAACTTGTCGCACCAAGCCCTACCAGTAAAACTCCCTTTAAGATATTGTTCCCGCCCATAGTTTTTAAAAAGCGGGCAAAGATAGGGAATTCAGAGTCATAAAGTCGAACCTCGTGAAATCATAAATGGTCGAATGACTAACGACGAGCGGATTAAACTCCAAATTCCTAAGCCAGTTCGCTACCGGTCGTGTCCAAGTATAAATCCGCAAGAGATAAAGTTACCCAAAAAGAACTGAGAGTCTCAGGCGACTCAAATCAAACCCTGCACCTTGTGCCCTAAACCTTAACAATTTAGGTAGATTTTCTGCAATACAACTAATCGGAAAATTTTGTATATTGTCCTGAATGGGAAGGGGGCAATGGGATTCATTCCCACAAAAAAAATCCCAAATCGCCATACAGTTTATCTGCCAAAATTGTTAAAATTTGGCGGGAAATGATTCGGTAATAGCACCAATTTCAACATTGTTATATCGATTCGCGAAAGTTCCTGTGCAAATGTCAACCCGCCAAGATCAAAACCTCACGAAATAAGACCTGAAAGTTTCAGGCAACCCAAACCAACCCTGTACCCCCTTAACAATTTCGGCAGAAAATCTGTATCAGACTAATTAAGAATTCGGCTAACTTCGTACCATGGGTAGGGGAACAATGGATATACCCAAAACGAAATAAAACATTAAGTTGGATACAGTTTATCTGTAAAAATTCTTAAAGTTTCGGGTTCGATTTCGGTTAAAAGCGAACAGTCGACAAGTGAACGGTTTACAGTTGACGGTTTACTGCAAATTTCGGTTCTAGGAGGAAATTGTGATTGGTCATTATTAATTGTTAACTGTTCATTGTCAATTATCAATTGTCAAATGCCCTGCACCCTGTACCCTGCCCCTAATAAGCCGGCCCCGTCTCCGCCTCCCTCGCTATCTCATCCAGCGTTTGTTGCAGGATTTTGTTGAGTTCAGACGGATTTTCCAGCATAGGGTAATGGCTCGTTCCGTTGATTTGCTTGAGCGAGTAGCCTTTGGCAGCGTACTTTTTAAGTGGCGCTTCGTCGGTTGGCGAATTGTTTACGTTGATGAGATTCAACTTGAAGTTAAGTTCCGGCATCAGGTTCCGCTGGGCTTCGTACAGCTGAAAAATCTGCGGATAA
The DNA here is from genome assembly GCA_964537345.1 of uncultured Flavobacterium sp. Classification (GTDB taxonomy): domain Bacteria; phylum Bacteroidota; class Bacteroidia; order Flavobacteriales; family Flavobacteriaceae; genus Flavobacterium. The sequence continues at coordinate 10,597 of CAZIBV010000053.1, forward strand.
ATCTCATGGGCCATCGGGCGATAGGCATCCTTAAAACTGGCCGATACTTTTTGTGTCACGGCCACCGGAGTGCTGTCGGATACCAAATAATTTTTAACGTATTCTTCCTGAGATTTGACAAATCCAAGTTTGAGTTCTCTGAAAAACGACTTCGCAAACTTTTCCTGCTTTTTAGACGGACGTGTAGCCGCTTGTTTATAGGCGTCAATTACAATGAAACCCTTGATATTTTTGGGGCGATAGGTGGCTTCCATCAACGCTACGTCGGCGCCCATCGAATGGCCAATCAGCACCACATTTTTAAGGTCAAGTCGCTTGATGAGCGTGTAAATGTCGTCGGCGAACCCACGAACTGACCAGTTTTTACGGCCTTTTCCTGATTTTCCATGGCCGGGCAAGTCCACAGTCACCACCGTATAATCTTCCTTGAAATGTTCAACCTGTGCATCCCAATACGTCTGATCGGCAAATGCTCCGTGAATAAACAAAAGCGTCGCACCGCCATCGCCGTAGATGTTGTAATTGATCTGGGCGTTGTCGCGTTCAATGACGGGTTTCTCGTCGCCACGCCCTTTACAACCCAAGGCGAGTGAAGCCAGCAAAAGGAAGAAAATTCCCCGGGAATCCATTGTGTAATTTTTGTTCAAAGGAACACATTTTTACCGTGCAGGACTTACCCAATTTATTGACAGTTTTACAAAATTATCAACATCTTACGGGGTCGTTGGCCATAAAAAAAGCCCGGACAAGCCGAGCCTTTTCAGATTAATGGCAAACGATTATTTAATCAGTTCAAAACTGCGCTTGACAAAGGCCGTAAGTTCTTCGCCCTTGAGCAGGTTTTGCGACAACTTGGCCAGGTCGAGTGCTTGTTTCACCAGGTGATCGCGGTGATTTTCATCGGCTGTGTTCAGGATGTTGCCCGCCAGTTCAGAGTTGGTATTGACCACCAGGTTGTACATGTCCGGGAAGTTGCCCATGCCCATCATGCCGCCGCCGGTTTGGCTCATCTCTTTCATACGGCGCATAAATTCAGGTTGCGTGATGATAAAAGGAGCTGCCTGGCTGTCCAGCGCTTCCATCTTGACGGTGTAGTTAGCCTTGGGAACCACGGCCTCGACAACGGTTTTTAGTTTTTCAGATTCTTCGTCCGACAGTTTTGACAGTACATTGTCGTCCTTGCGGATCAGGTTGTCAATGTGGTCAGCGTCAACGCGTACAAATGTGAGTTTCTCATTGTCTGACTCCAGTTTTTGGATCAGGTGCGCTACAATCGGGCTGTCGAGCAACAAGACTTCATAGCCTTTTGCCTTGGCGGCGTCAATGTAGCTGTGCTGCGCATCCTTGTTTTGGGCGTAAAGCACTACGAGTTTGCCGTCTTTGTCGGTTTGCAGGTCCTTGGTTTTCTCCTTGATCTCGTCCAACGTCAGATATTGGTCATCGACGGTTGGATAAAGCATAAAGGCGCCCGCTTTTTCGTAGAATTTTGGTTCCGACAGCATGCCGTATTCCAATACGATTTTAATGTCATTCCACTTTTGCTCAAAATCCTCGCGATTTTCCGTAAACAGTGATTTGAGCTTGTCGGCAACTTTGCGCGTGATGTAATTCGAGATTTTCTTGACGTTTCCATCGGCTTGCAGATAGGAGCGCGACACGTTGAGCGGAATGTCCGGCGAATCAATTACACCCTTAAGCATGGTGAGGAATTCCGGCACGATCCCTTCAACATTATCGGTTACAAAAACTTGATTCTGGTAAAGCTGAATGCGGTCTTTTTGAATCTGAAGGTCTTTGCCCAGCCTTGGGAAGTACAAAATTCCCGTCAGGTTAAACGGATGGTCCACGTTGAGGTGAATATGGAAAAGCGGATCGTCAAACTGCATCGGATACATTTCGCGGTAAAACTCCTTGTAATCCTCGGCAGTCAAATCTGACGGTTGCCGCGTCCAGGCTGGCGTAGGATTGTTGATGATGTCGTCAACTTCCTCATATTCGGTTTTGTAATCCTCGGGCGCATCTTCCGGCTTGGGAAGCGGTTGTTGTTTTGTGCCGAATTTAATCGGGATCGGCATGAACTTGTTGTATTTTCGCAGCAATTCGCGAATGCGGAACTCTTCCAGAAACTCTGTTGAATCCTCGGCAATGTGCAGGATTATTTCAGTCCCGCGCGTGGTTTTGTCGGCCGATGCCATGGTAAATTCAGGGCTTCCGTCGCAGGTCCAGTGTGCCGCCGGTTCATCTTTGTAGGATTTGGTGATGATTTCCACCTTGTTTGCCACCATGAATGCTGAATAGAACCCGAGGCCAAAATGACCGATGATTCCCGTGTCCTTGGCCGAATCCTTGTATTTGTCCAGAAACTCCTCGGCGCCGGAAAAAGCCACCTGGTTGATGTATTTTTCAACTTCTTCGGCCGTCATCCCGATTCCCTGATCGATCACGTGCAGCGTTTTGGCTTCCTTGTCGATCTTCACTTCAATAATGGGTTGGCCGTATTCAACCTTGGCTTCGCCGATGCTGGTCAGGTGTTTGAGTTTCAGCGTGGCGTCGGTAGCGTTTGACACGAGTTCCCGCAAAAAAATCTCGTGATCGGAATACAAAAACTTCTTGATGAGCGGAAAAATGTTCTCAACCGATACGTTAATTTTACCTGTCATATTTTTATGGTTTTACTTTTAGCATTTTCGCGCGGCTTGTCAAATTGGATACCACCGTGCAGTCGACTGACAAAATGACACCGCAGGAATTATGTAATAAAAAGTAGTTATATTTTAACATTTACGTCTCAGTCCGTCGTATTTTTGTAAGACGATTAACTAAAAACCGATACTTAATGAAAAGATTGCTCACCCTTGCTGTCCTGGCTGTTGTAATGGCCGGCTGCAAATCGACATCGGCAACGGGCACCAAGCTCGACAACGATATGGAACGCAAACTCAACGGAAGTTGGACGCTTACCAAAGTAACCAATCCCGGCTCTGATTACATTCAGGTCAACTCTTTCCAACTGGCCGATTCAAAGTGTTTTGAAGGCAGCCAATGGAAGTTTGTCGACAACAACAACAAAGGTGAAATGTCGCTTCCCGGCGGCGGAAACTGTCCGTCGTTTAGCTCACCCATCACCTGGTTTATCAACAAGGAAGGCCAGTTTGTGCTTAAAGTGCTCAATGCCGGTGAAAAAGCCAAGCGCGTCCGCGACGGGTATGTTATGACGGTAGCCAATGCAACCGGTAGTTCTTTTGAACTCATCGACCAGGTAAACATTGGCGGAAGCAGCGGATCCGTGCGATATTATTTTCAGAAAAACTAAAACAAAACAGATATGAGAAAGTCAGCTATTTATGGGCTTTTGGCCTTGTTTGTCTCCGGGCTGATGCTTCCCGGATGCGAAGCAGTTAAAAATACCAACAATACCCAGCGGGGCGTTGCCATCGGTGCAGCCAGTGGTGCCGTAATCGGAGGTGTGTTGGGCAATAATGTTGGAAAAGGCGGCAAAGGCGCACTGGGAGCAGTACTTGGAGGTGTTGTAGGCGGTGTGGCCGGTGGCGTCATCGGAAACAAAATGGACAAACAGGCGCGCGAAATTGACAATGCGGTTCCCGGAGCCGAGGTTGAACGCGTAGGCGAGGGCATCAAACTCACACTTAAGGAGAATGCTGTTCGTTTTAACGTCAACAAGTCAACCCTGACCTCGACTGCGCAGGCCAATCTCGACAAACTCGTTCCGGTTTTCAAGGAATACGCCGATACCAACATCCAGATTTTTGGCTACACTGACAGCGACGGAGCAGAGTCGTATAACCTGACCCTGTCGGAGCAACGCGCCGCATCGGTACGCGCTTATCTGGTATCAAAAGGAATTGCCGCCGACCGTTTTACCACTACGGGAATGGGCGAGGCCGATCCGATCGCAACCAATGAAACAGCTGAAGGCAAGGCGCAAAACCGACGCGTTGAGTTTGCCATCACCGCTAACCAAAAAATGATTGAAGACGCCCAGAAAGGGCAATAAATTACCAAAACAGATGAAAAGCCGCCTTCGGGCGGTTTTTTTTATTTTTACCAAATGTTCCAGGTACAGCAATTATCCTTTAGCTACGGCGATCGCCCCATAATCAAAGACGTCAGTTTTTCCATAGAACAAGGCGTCCATTTGGCGCTCATGGGCGAGAGTGGCTGCGGAAAAAGTACCCTGCTCAAATTGCTGTACGGCCTTCACGATCCGGCGCAAGGCTCAATCTCGTATGACGGACAGCCAGTTTTGGGTCCGTCGTTCCAACTGATTCCCGGTCATCCGCAAATGAAGTATCTGGCGCAGGACTTTGGCTTGATGCCATACGCCACCGTGGCTGAAAACGTCGGGCATTTTTTGTCAAACACCAACAAGGCGGCCAAGCGTCAAAGGGTCGAGGAATTGCTTTCGCTCACCGGCATGCTCAGTTTTGCGCCAGTCAAGCCTTATACCCTTAGCGGCGGGCAGCAACAGCGCGTAGCCCTTTCCAGGATTTTGGCGCTCGAGCCCCGCGTGGTTTTGCTCGACGAACCCTTTAGCCAGGTTGACGCTTTTCGTGCCGACGAGTTGCGCCGAAATCTGTTTGATTATTTTAAAAAGGAATCCATCACCTGCATTACCGCCACGCATGACAGCCGGGATGTTTTGGCTTTCGCCGATGTGCTCCTGGTCATGAAAGACGGACAGACCGCCGCTTTTGACAGTCCGAAATCCATTTACAAGAATCCGCAGGAGCGTTATGTAGCGTCGCTTTTTGGCGATGTTGCCCGGTTGCCACTATCCGCTTTTGATGCCGCGGCGGGTACGCAGGAGGTTTTTGTCTATCCGCATCAGCTTAAAGTTGCCGCTTCGTCCGCGTTTAACGTTACCGTCAAAAAGGCGTATTATGAAGGCGGACACTACCGTATTGAAGCGCTGTCGCCGTACGGAAAAGTGTATTTTCTCCATACGGCGACGCTTCCTGTAAACAGTCTTGTTCCCTTACGGCTTGACCGCGGGTTTTAAATGACGCTCCAAAAACTGATCCTGTTCCCAGAGCAGGTGCATGATGTTTTCGCGGGCGGCGTATCCGTGCGATTCCTTGGGCAGGATAACCATCCGCACCGGTGCGCCCAATCCTTTTAGCGCCTGGAAATAGCGCTCGGTTTGAAGGGTAAAGGTTCCGGGGTTGTTGTCGGCCTCACCGTGAACCAGCAGCATGGGCGTTTTCATTTTTGAAGCATTCATAAACGGCGACATT
>CAZIBV010000053.1:15951-18402 GCA_964537345.1 uncultured Flavobacterium sp.
ATGGGAAACGAGGCGTCGTCCAGCACCGCATAGCCGCGCGTCACCCAATACACAAATGATCCGTAGTACGGCATGGTGAATTCATTGGGGTTTTGGTTGTTTTGGCTGGCCGAATTCTTGTCTTTAAACTCGGTAGGGTAGGCCCAGATGAGCAACGGGAGTTTTTCCTTTTTCTTTTTGTCGTAGCCTGCCGGCAGATAAAGCGTTCCCTGAAGGTCAACACCGTCCTTGCGCTTGTATCGGATGACTTCCTTGCTGACGTTTTTGATGCTTTCAAAAGGATTTTTAAAAGCTGTCACCGGAACCACCGATCCTTTTTTGCCCAGCGTCCGGAAGTAGTAATTGGGATATTCCGTAGCCGATTGGATCATGACCAATGCTTCGCCTTTTTTAAAGTCGTGAATGCCAACGATATCTTCTTTTTTATCCTTGTAAGCCGATTGGTACAAGCGTTTTTTTACAAGGTTCGACAGGTTTAACACGTCGATAAACGGAAATTGTCCGTCCTTGGTAAATCCGTCGCCCAGCAGGTAAGCCTGACCTTTTTCAATTGCCATCACGTAGCGCCCATACTGATTTTTGACGGTTTCAAAGTTTCCGGGGTCGGCGTAAATGTCCTGCGAGTTGCGGTCGACCAACAAACGCGGAGCCGTTGCAGGATTTGACGGATCAATCAAAAATTTCTTCTCGTTTCGGGTATCGTACCAGGTTTCAGTCACCACGGCATGACGGTCGTCACCCCAAAGCACACCGCCGAAACGTTGCGCAATTTTCATCAGAGGTTTTGGTGCCGATGTAAAAGGTGCGTCCCACAAATAAAGTTCATCGCGATAGTCAACCTTGTTGGCCGGATCGCCTTCGTCCAACGCCTCGACAAAAAACAAGGTGGCCGGTTTGTCGGCGCGCCAGTTCATGCTGCGTTTACCCTTGCGGACAGCCATAAAGCCTTTGGGCATCACCTCGGCCAGCGACACATCGTTTACCATTTTTAACAATTTGCCCTGTAGGTCGTACACGTTGCTTTCCATCGGGAAACGGCTTAGCGGAACGATATACGAGAACGGTTTTTTAATTGTGGTCACCATCAGGTAGTTTCCATCGGGCGAAAAACTCTCGCCGGCGTAAAGTGCGGCATCCTTATAATGTGCAACTGATCCGTCAAGCGAAACGGTTTTAAGCTCCGACATGACCAGTGCTTCAAAGTTGGCCTCGTCGTTCTTGTTTTTAAGCAAATCCTGATAGGTGCGGTTTTGCGATACTTTTCCGTCGGCTGTTGATACGATCGGGCCGGTGGGCAAATCCTTTTTGTTGTCCAGCAAGGCCGGACGGTTTGGCGGCAACATACGAACCAGCAGTTTTTCGCTGTTGGCGTACCAGGTATACGGCGATCCCATGTTGGCATTGAGCGTCGGGCCGGTGAGTTTGGTGGCTTTTGCCGATGCTACGTCCAGCATCCAGAGTTCGACGCCTGTTGATGCCGTATGCGTAAAGGCAATTTTTTTCTCGTTTGGCGACCAGGAAATGTTTGAAATCCTGGGTTGGGCGGGTAGTCCGCTAACCTGGGTTTCCGTCTTGGCGCGGACAGGCCTTACCTTGAGATTAGTGATGTATGTAACCGTGCTCGATATGTTGGTCACCGGATTGATGCGCAAACCAGCCAGGCGCATTTCGTCGACGTTGAGGTCTTCGAGTGTTTTGTAAGTGCTCCGATAGGTGAGCAGCATGTTTTGGTTTTTGCTGTCCATGCTTACCGATGGCGCACGCTCAAAATCGGCAAGTTGTAAAATCTCTTTTGGAGGAAGTTGGTAAGAGATGTTTTCCTGCGCCGATGCAAAACCGGCCCAAAGCAATAAGGCTAAAATGTATCGCATGAAAAATAATTTTGGATTTGTCGAATGTACGGCAAAACTGTTACAATTGATCGAAATAGTTCACAGTTTACGGTTCACGGTTTACAGTAAATCGCGGTAGTGGGATGATTAACTTGTCCGATCTGATAATCTTTGAATTTTTCAATCTTTGAATCGTTGAGTTTTTAAAATTCACAGTTTACGGTGAACGGTTTACGGTAAATCGCGGAAGATCTAGTTTTCAGCTTTTACTTCATACCGTTCGGCTGCGCCTCGGGTCAGCAGTCAGCGATCAGCTTGTTTGTTGATGATTTGAAGTTTACGGTTAACAGCTTACAGTAAATCTCGGTAGCAGGAAGTTTGAAGTTTCCGATTGACTAATCTTTGAATCTTTAAATCTTTCAATCGCCGACAACCGACAACCGACAGCCGAGTTTACAGTTAACGGTTGACAGTTTACAGTAAATCTCGGTAGCAGGAAGTTTGAAGTTACCGACCTACTAACTTTAATTTTTGAATCTTTAAAAGTCCGTCAATCGCCGACAACCGACAACCGACAACTTTTTTTCCTCTTCAACCAACCGTTAGATTCAAATCCCTC
>CAZIBV010000054.1:0-14979 GCA_964537345.1 uncultured Flavobacterium sp.
ACCGATTATTGGTTTAAGGTGGAATATCCTGAAGGCGGTGCGATGAAAGAGTTTAAATCACACTTCTCATTGAAACGATAAAAACAAAAAAGGCTTCCCAAATCGGGAAGCCTTTTTTAATTATGATTATTTGATCAGGCGTTGTATGCGTCAAGGGCTTCCTTGAGGATGTGTACTGATCGGATCAGGTCGTCTTTTTTGAGGACATAGGCAATACGCACTTCTTTAAGACCGACATTTGGTGTGGAATAAAAACCTGCTGCAGGCGCTATCATCACGGTTTCGCCCTCAAATTCAAACTCTTCCAGTAGCCATTGCGCAAAATCGTCGGCGTTGTCAACCGGCAATTCGGCAATGCAGTAAAATGCACCTTTTGGCTTGGCCACTTTAACACCTTTAATCTTTTCAAGTTCGGCCACCAAAGTATCGCGACGGTCTTTGTATTCAGCCACCACGTCGTCAAAATAACTCTGAGGCGTATCAAGTGCGGCCTCACTCGCAATCTGGGCAAATGTTGGTGGGCTCAGTCGGGCTTGGGCAAACTTCATCGCGGTAGCCATCAGTTCCTTGTTCTTTGAAACAATGCAACCAATACGGGCGCCACACATGCTGTATCGCTTGGAAACCGAATCAATCATAATGGCGTGCTGCTCCAGTCCTGGGACGTTCATCACCGAGAAGTGCTCGTCGCCATCATAAATGAATTCGCGGTAAACCTCGTCGGCAATCAAAAACAAATCGTGCTTTTTAACGATTTCAGCCAGTTGCAGAATCTCATCTTTTGAATACAGATAGCCGGTTGGATTTCCGGGGTTGCAAATCAGGATCGCCTTGGTTTTGCTGGTGATCAGGTCCTCAAACGCACTGATGGGAGGCAACGCAAATCCTGTGTCGATAGATGAAATAACCGGGACCACCTTTACGCCCGATGACGTTGCAAATCCGTTGTAGTTGGCGTAGAAAGGTTCGGGAATGATGATTTCATCGCCCGCATCCATGGTGCTGCCCATCGCGAACAACAACGCTTCGGAGCCGCCGGTAGTGATGATGATGTCGGCGGTATCAATAGGAAGTCCGTGGGCTTTGTAATAAGCCGACAGTTTGTTGCGGTAGCTTTCAAATCCAGCCGAGTGGCTGTATTCAAGGATGTCAAAATTGACATTGCGAATAGCCTCCATGGCCACGTCAGGCGTTTTGATGTCGGGCTGGCCAATATTCAGGTGGTATACCTTGCGGCCTTTTTTCTTGGCCGATTCGGCGTAAGGGACCAGTTTTCGGATGGGCGACTCGGGCATCTGCCTTCCTTTGTTTGAGATATGTGGCATATAATCAGTTTTTAGAGATGCAAATTTGCGACTTTTTTACGGGGATGCCAACGATTTTCACCCTAGCAGGCAACATATTGACAAAACATTCCTAATTTTATGGTTGATGCCACTAATCTTTCGCATTCTTTTGTTTTTTGCCGTGTTTCCGATGGTTGCCCAATCCGGATTCAGGTTTCCCGATAAGCAACGGCGGGTGATCATACCGTTTGAATTCATCAACAATCTGATCGTGATTCCCGTCGACGTAAACGGCGTCGAACTCAATTTTTTGCTCGATACCGGCGTTGACGAAACCATCCTTTTTAGCCTTGAAGACCGCGAGGTGAGTTTCAACAATGTGCAGCGCATCAAACTCAAGGGGCTTGGAAGTCAGGAAGCGGTTGAAGGACTCAAGTCATCCGGCAACATTCTGAGTGTCAAAAATGCATTGACCGACACCAATCACGAACTCTACATCATTCTGGACACTGATCTTAACCTATCGGTTGATGTGGGTGTTCCCGTCAATGGCATTCTGGGTTATCAGTTTTTTAAAGAGCATTTGGTAGAAGTGGATTACGCATCTCAGCGCATTGTCATCCATCCCGATACCAAAAAAATAAGACGCAAACTGGCCCGATATTACACCGCCCTTGATCTGTCCATCGAAAAAAACAAACCATATGTGCGGGCGCAAACCGTGTTGGGCGGGAATTCCATCGATGCCAAACTGCTGCTCGACACCGGGAACAGCGATGCGGTCTGGCTGTTTGACAACGGTAGGGAAATCCGCGTTCCCGAGCACAACTTTGAGGACTATCTGGGCAAGGGATTCAGCGGAGAGATTCACGGCAGGCGTGCCCGTTTGGAGGAGTTTTCAATGGGCGGCTTTGTGTTTCACAATCCCATCGCGGCGTTTCCTGATTCGGCGTCGATCAGGAATTTGTCGTTGGTAGAGGATCGCGTTGGGTCGGTAGGAGGAGAAGTGCTCAAAAGATTTACAACCGTTTATGATTATCCAAACGGACGCGTTTTCCTAAAACCCAACGACATGATCGCATCGCCATTTCACTACAACATGAGCGGCATGGAAATTCACCACGTGGGCGTCACCTGGGTGCGTGAAAGTGTCCGGATGAAATCGGCTTACATGGACAACAACTTTGACGTTGAAGGCAATAAACAAAGCGAATTTATTTACAAGGTGGTGCTCAAACCGGTTTTTGCGGTGTCGTCGGTAAGGCCGGGTTCACCCGCTGCGTTGGCTGGTGTCCAAAAAAATGACCAGGTAGTTTCGATAAACGGAAAGCCCGGACATCAATACAAATTGCAGGAAATTTTCAGTCTTTTAAAATCGCATAGCGGACGCACCATTCAAATGGAATTGGAGCGCGACGGACAAGTACGGAAGATTCAGTTTACCCTTAAAGCCATGCTATAAAAAAAGCCCTCGGTGTGAGGGCTTTGCTTATTGTTGCATGATGCTTTTCTTTTTTTCCAGAAGGTTGACTTCCTGCTTGACGACTACTTCGCCGGTAAGTTTTAGCGGAATGCGACCTTTTTCATAGTTTACCGCGTTTGATTCGACAGTCACGGTTTTGCGGATAGGCCCCGGAGCCATGTTGTATTTGATTTGGATTTCGCCCATTTTTCCGGGCATGATCGGCTCTTTTGGACTTGATGGAACCGTGCATCCGCAGGTTGATTGTACATTGGAGATAATCAGCGGTGCATCGCCGGTATTCTTGAATTTGACGGTGCGAAGACCATTGTCTGAATCTTTGGTCACTGTTCCGTAGTCAACCGTGGTTCCGGAAACAAATTCAATTTTGGCACCCGACTGTGCAAAGGCACCCGCGGTCAGCATCAGCGCAAATAGCAGTACAACTTTTTTCATCATTAAAAATTTGGTTGCGTAAAAATAATTTCTTTTGTGGGCAAGGGCAAATAAATAGGTCTTAATTTTTTATCCCTAATGTATTTGCTAATTTTGCGGCTCGCCTTTTACAAGAATCAGACCAGTTTTATCATGAGTATTCCAGCACAGTTTGACGCCAAATCCATCGAGGACAAATGGTACCGCTATTGGATGGACAACGGCTATTTTAATTCGACGCCCGACCATCGAACTCCTTATACCATCGTCATCCCGCCGCCCAACGTGACCGGCGTGCTGCACATGGGACACATGCTCAACAATACGATTCAGGACGTTCTGATTCGCCGCGCCCGATTGAAAGGGTTTAACGCCTGCTGGGTTCCCGGAACCGATCACGCCTCGATTGCGACCGAAGCCAAAGTGGTGGCCAAACTCAAGGAGGAAGGCATCAGCAAAAATGACCTGACGCGCGAGGAATTCCTCAAACACGCCTGGGACTGGACCGACAAATACGGCGGCGTCATTCTGGAACAGCTCAAAAAACTGGGCGCTTCATGCGATTGGAACCGGACCAAGTTCACCATGGATCCCGACATGAGCGCGTCGGTAATACGATCATTTGTCGACCTGTACAACAAAGGGCTCATCTACCGCGGTTTCCGCATGGTCAACTGGGATCCCGAGGCCAGAACGACATTGTCGGACGAAGAAGTGATTTATGAAGAGCAGCAAAGCAAGCTGTACTATCTCAAGTATAAAATTGAAGGTGCCGACGAGTTTGTCACCATCGCTACCACGCGTCCCGAGACGATTTTGGGCGATACGGCCGTTTGTATCAATCCGGAAGACGAGCGATACAGCCATTTAAAAGGCAAGCGCGTCATCGTTCCCGTTTGCAACCGAAGCATTCCCATTATTTTTGACACCTATGTCGATATGGAGTTTGGAACCGGCTGTCTTAAGGTAACGCCTGCGCATGATGTCAACGACAAGGTTTTGGGCGACAAGCACAATCTGGAAATTATAGACATTTTTAATGAAGATGCGACGCTCAACCAGTACGGCATGCACTATCAGGGCATGGACCGTTTTGACGTTCGCGAAAAGATAGCTGCCGAACTCGAGTCGCTGGGGCACATCGCCAAGATTGAGAGTCATCCCAACAAGGTTGGCCGATCAGAACGCACCAAGGCCGTCATCGAGCCGCGACTTTCCGATCAGTGGTTCCTGAAAATGGATGAATTGGTCAAGCCGGCCCTAAAGGCAGTTTTGGAGACCGAAGAGATCAAGCTTTATCCCAAGCGGTTTGACAATACTTACCGTCATTGGCTGGAAAACATCCGCGACTGGAACATTTCGCGCCAGTTGTGGTGGGGCCAGCAAATCCCGGCTTATTACTACGGACCGGGCAAGGAGGATTTCGTAGTGGCTGAAACACCTGCCGAGGCGCTTGAACTGGCCCGGGCCAAAAATCCTGATATCACTGCCGAGACGTTGCGTCAGGATTCGGATGCGCTGGATACCTGGTTTTCGTCGTGGCTTTGGCCGATGGCTGTTTTTGGCGGAGTCCTGGATCCGGAAAACAAAGACTTTAAATACTATTATCCTACCAATGATCTGGTGACAGGTCCGGACATCCTCTTTTTCTGGGTGGCGCGGATGATTATCGCCGGATACGAATACACCGGACAAAAGCCGTTTACAAACGTTTACCTTACCGGTTTGGTTCGCGACAGTCAGCGCCGCAAAATGTCAAAGTCACTGGGCAATTCGCCTGATCCGCTGGATTTGATCGAGAAGTTCAGTGCCGATGGCGTCCGTGTTGGATTGCTGCTCAGTTCGTCGGCCGGAAATGACATCCTGTTTGACGAGGATTTGTGTTTGCAGGGCAAGGGATTCTCGAATAAGATTTGGAACGCCTTCCGTTTGATAAAAGGATGGGAAGTTGCCGATATCGAGCAACCTGAAGCGGCCCGCATGGCGCTCGAATGGTACGAAGCCAAGTTGCAGCAAACGCTGGCTGAAATTGAGGATCACTTTGAGAAGTATCGCATTTCCGACGCATTGATGGCCATTTACAAACTGGTTTGGGATGATTTCTGCTCGTGGCTGCTCGAGATGATCAAGCCCGCATATCAGCAACCCATCGACCGCAAAACGTTTGAAAAAGCGATTGAAATGCTGGAGAGCAATCTGAAACTGCTGCATCCGTTCATGCCCTTCCTGACCGAGGAAATCTGGCAGCTTATTGCAGACAGAACACCGGAAGAAGCCTTGATTATCTCACGTTGGCCGGAATTGAAATCGTTTGATGCGAAAATCATTGCTGATTTTGAGATGACGGCCGAGGTGATTTCGGGCATCCGCACCATCCGCAAGGACAAAAACATTTCGTTCCGCGAAGCCATCTCGCTTAAGATCATCAACAACGAAAATGCTCCAACGTCGTTTGACGCTGTGATCAGCAAACTCGGAAACGTTGAAAATATCGAGTACGTAAAAGACAAAGTGTCGGGTGCGCTGTCGTTCAGGGTAAAATCAAACGAGTATTTTATCCCGGCAGGCGATGCGTTGAACACCGACGAGGAAATTGCAAAGCTTACCGAGGAACTCAACTACACCAAGGGCTTTTTGAAATCAGTGCAGGCAAAACTTTCAAATGAGCGTTTTGTGTCGGGCGCGCCGGAGCAGGTCATTGCACTCGAGCGCAAAAAGGAAGCTGATGCACTGGCCAAAATATCGACACTCGAGGAAAGCATCGCCAATCTCAAATAAAAAAAATCCCGGTCAATCCGGGATTCTTTATTTTTTAGACCTGAGCGCCTCGCGGTATCGCTCTGAGACCTTGCCCCAGTCGATCACCTTGAAAAAAGCTTCGATGTATTTTTTGCGTCGGTACTGATACTCCAGATAGTAAGCGTGTTCCCATACGTCCAGCGCCAAAATAGGCGTGCCCGGAATGGTGGCCTGAGGCATCAGCGGATTATCCTGATTGGGCGTCGAAGTTATCTGCAATTTCCCGAATCGGTCAACCACAAGCCAGGCCCAGCCGGAACCAAACTGGCGTTCGGCCGCGTCCTGAAACATGGTCTTGAATTCATCAAATGAGCCAAAATCATTTTCGATAGCCACTGCCAGCGTATCGCCGGGAGTTCCGCCTGCTTTGGGTGCCATGCTTGCCCAGTAAAGGTTGTGGTTGTAATATCCGCCGGCATTGTTGCGCAGCGCGGCATTGGACATGTCGAGTTTTTTAAGGATTTCCTCAATCGGGAGTTTTTCCTGCTCGGTGCCTGCCAGAGCGCGGTTCAGGTTGTTGGTATACGTCAGATAGTGTTTGGAATAGTGGATTTCGAGCGTCCGTGCGTCGATGTGCGGCGATAAAGCGTCGTATTCATAGCCCAGCGGCTGAATCTGGAACGCTCCGTCCTCGGCCTTGACATCGTCAGGATTGCCTACTGTGAATTTTTCCTGTTCAGACGGAAGCGGCACCTCGACCACCTCGGTCAGTTTCTTTTTCTGGCAGGAAAGCGCCAGCACGGCCAATATCAAAACTGCGTACTTCATATTTTGGAATTGGATAATTTTTCAATCAGTGCAATGTATTCTTCCTTGGCCTCGTCGAGGGAGATGTGTCCGATCTGCATCCATGCGTTGGTTTTAAAGGCGTTTCGCAAATCATTTACATTGTACGACATCGACGGACTTTGGGATGTAGCATGCTTGTAAAAAGCGTAAAGCCTCAGCTGAATGTCTTGCGGAATTTCGGCCTGTACCATGCTCGCTGCCAGGTCAACAGCTTTTTTAAATCGGATATCCAAATCCTTTTCCATGGCTACGATTTGCGGGCGATAATGGTTTTGGCGCCCACAGCTTTTTGTCCGAGTTTGACATCAATTTGAGTTCCCAATGGGAAAAACAGGTCAACGCGCGATCCGAATTTTATGAATCCTGCATCGTCGCCCTGTATGACGCGGGTTCCGGGCGTTGCATAGTTGACGATGCGTCGGGCAAGTGCGCCGGCGATCTGTCGGTACAAAACCTCACCAAAAGTAGGGCTTTCAACCACTACGGTTGTCCTCTCGTTCTCGGTGCTGGATTTTGGATCCCATGCCAAAAGATACTTCCCCGGGTGGTATTTGCTGAACTTAACCTCGCCACTTACCGGATAACGGGTGACGTGTACATTAATCGGCGACATAAAAACCGAAACCTGAAGTCGCTTGTCCTTGAAATATTCGCCTTCATACACTTCTTCAATCACGACTACCTTGCCGTCAACCGGCGATAGTACTACATTGTCATCGTGATCGACATATCGCTTGGGATTGCGGAAAAACTGCAGGATGAGGATTAGGAGCACCAAGACGAGAATCTGCACCACTTTTTGAATCCAGAAAACGGGAATCAGTTTATCGCTCAACAACAGTAAAACCACCGTTGCGGTTGTGGAAATCAGGATAATTTTGGCGCCTTCTTTATGAAACATGATTAAAAATTTGGAAACACAAAAATACAAAAGGTGCGGCAAATATGATGCTGTCCAGACGGTCTAATATCCCGCCGTGTCCGGGCATGATGCTGCCGGAATCCTTGACGCCTGCCACGCGTTTAAATTTGGATTCCACCAAGTCACCCAAAGTTCCCGCAACACTGATCACAAAGGCTACCACCAGCCAGAAGGCGAGGGGTTCCATGACAAAATACCAGGCAATCAGACTTCCGGTCAGGAGCCCAAATCCAAGCCCGCCAATAAATCCTTCGATGGTTTTTTTGGGCGAAATGCGCGGGAAAAGTTTGTTCTGTCCGGCAAAGCGACCCACCAAATAGGCAAAGGTGTCATTGGCCCATATAATCAAAAACAGGCTGAGTGCAATTTTTGGATTGTAAAATCCGGACTGGATTGGAATCCGGGTCAAAAGTACCATCGGCAGGACTATATAGCCGATGAGATAAACGTAATGATCCAGTTTTCCCGGACGTGCCGTCGACTTATCGAACAAAAAACCAAGGCATTTGACGGCTACCATCAGGGCGGATGCCGTCAGCATATAGCCTGACATCACATTGACGGGAAATGCCGTAAACAAGACGAATAATGCAGCCGTAATTAAAAGTGAAGGTGCCTGCCCCCTGTCATTTAAGTTACAAAACTCGGCGGCGGCCAACAGTGCAAACAGCCCAAACAGCCCGGTAAAAGTATACTGAGAATAATAAATCGCTGCGGTGAGCAGGGCTACATAGACCAAACCCGACAGGCTTCGGACGAGGGTTTCGCGCATATCAGAGGTCTTCTAAAAGCAGCAGATAAAGATTTTTGGGTGCGCTGCCATACTGAAGGAAATCTTCTTCAGTAGCTTTTTCAAAGTATTTGATGGTTGTAATATTGGTGGGATACTGTTTATCGTATTTTTTCTTGATCAGGCGCATACCGTCGGTCATGCTTTCGATAATCTGGCTGGTGGTGGCCAGGATGACCATGTTTACCGGAAGTTCGTTGGGCTTGAATTGCTTGATCTGGTTTGACGAAAACAAAACTGATCCATCGTCGGCGATGAGATTCTCGCAGGAGGCCAGCAGGAACTTGGGATTCTCCGGTTTGTCATACTTTAGCTTGTTTTCTTCAAGCATGCTAAACAGCCGCTGTTCAAAACACAAAGCCTCGCCTTCAAACCAGTCGTTTTCCTCTAGAATGTTTTCAAACTGTTCCCGGACCTCGTCAAGGTTTTCGCAATAAAGGAACTTGCCGCCGTTCTTTTTAAAATTCCTCGTAAATTTTTCATCTACGGGAACGTTTATTTCAGATGGGGCGTTATTGTATTCGCTGGTGCTTTCCTCGTTAGGTGTCTCGCTGCCAGCGCGGAATATTTTTTTAAAAAGACTCATATGTCTCTTGATTGCCGGATTCGTTGTACCCTCAAAGATAAAAAAATCTTAATTCAAAGCAGTTTTTGAATTAAGATTTTTAATGATGTAATCAGGGTTTTTTATACCGATGGTTCTTCCTGCAAATTCTTGTCAAACTGGCGTTTACCAAAAATCGTTTCAAGGTCATCTTTAAAAATTACCTCTTTCTCGATGAGGATGTCGGCAAGTTGGATCAGTTTGTCCTTGTTCTCCTTGAGGATTTCGATTGCCCTTTGGTATTGGCCTTCTATCAGGTTTGAAATTTCCTTGTCGATCACCTGCGCAGTATCCTCGGAGTATGGCTTGGAGAAATTGTATTCACTCTGACCCGATGAATCGTAATAAGTAACGTTGCCCAGTTTGTCGTTAAGACCGTAAATAGTCACCATGGCGCGCGCCTGACGGGTTACCTTTTCCAGGTCGCTCAAGGCACCGGTCGAGATGTTGTCAAACACTACCTTTTCGGCAGCACGGCCTCCCATGGTGGCGCACATTTCGTCCAACATCTGGTCAGGACGGACAATCTGACGCTCCTCCGGCAAATACCAGGCGGCACCCAGGCTCTGTCCGCGCGGTACAATCGTCACCTTTACAAGCGGCGCGGCGTGTTCGAGCATCCAGCTAACAGTGGCGTGTCCGGCCTCGTGAATGGCAATGGCGCGTTTCTCCTCGGGCGTGATGATTTTGTTTTTCTTTTCCAATCCACCCACAATCCGGTCGACAGCGTCCAGAAAGTCCTGACGGTCAACCGCCGATTTTCCTTTCCGCGCCGCAGTCAGTGCAGCCTCGTTACAAACGTTGGCGATATCGGCTCCGGAGAATCCAGGCGTTTGCTTGGCCAGGAATTCGGTGTCCAGATCGTCAACTTTCTTGATGCCGGCCAGGTGAACCTCAAAGATTTCCTTGCGTTCGCGGATGTCCGGAAGATCTACAAAAATCTGACGGTCAAATCGGCCTGCCCGCAAAAGAGCCTTGTCGAGAACGTCGGCGCGGTTGGTTGCTGCAAGCACGATCACATGCGAGTTGGTGCCAAAGCCGTCCATTTCGGTAAGAAGTTGATTCAGTGTATTTTCGCGTTCGTCATTTGAACCTGAAAAGTTGTTTTTCCCGCGGGCGCGACCAACGGCATCAATCTCATCGATAAAAATAATCGATGGCGATTTTTCCTTGGCCTGCTTGAACAAATCGCGTACACGTGAAGCACCGACACCCACAAACATCTCGACAAAGTCAGAGCCTGAAAGTGAGAAAAACGGAACTTTTGCCTCGCCCGCAACAGCCTTGGCCAAAAGCGTCTTACCGGTTCCCGGAGGGCCAACAAGCAGCGCTCCCTTTGGGATTTTACCGCCAAGGTTGGTATATTTTTCAGGATTGCGTAAAAATTCAACGATTTCCTGGATTTCTTCTTTTGCACCTTCAAGCCCGGCTACGTCCTTAAACGTGGTCTTGATGTCAGTTTTCTCGTCAAAAAGGCGGGCACGTGATTTCCCGATATTGAAGATCTGTCCGCCACCGCCACCGCCGGCCGGTCCTCCCGACATACGGCGCATAATGACAATCCAGATGACCACCAGGATCAGGATAGGCAAGAGGTTGATAAACAAATCGCTCCAATTGCTTTTGGGCAAAAAGTTATAGTCTTTCAGCTTTCCTGCCTTGACGGCCTCGTCCAGCTTGGTCTGGAAAATCTCATCGTTCCCAATTTCAAATACGTAGTGCGGGCCTTTGTTGTCCCGATTGAGCATATCCTTGGCCACGGCCTTGTGTGCCTTGTCCTTAAGGGCTTCCTTGGTCAGGAAAACCTCGGCCTCAGATTTGTTGTAAACAACGACTTTTTCAACAGCTCCACTTTCAAGAAGTACGTTGAATTTTGAGGTATTGGTGCGGGCTGGCTCCTGAAATGACGAGCCTCCGCTGGCAAAACTGATTCCAAGAAACAGCAGGATTACCACGGCATAGATAAGCCATGGACTGATGCGGAATTTTGGTGTAGGGTTATTTTCTTTAGCCATGTGACTTTTTAATGTTTGGTAGCTATCGAAGTGATTTTTGCATCACCCCAAAGGCTTTCAATGTTGTAATATTCGCGTATCGATTTCTGGAAAACGTGCACAACAATGCTGACATAATCCATCAGGACCCATTCGGCATTGTCAGTTCCTTCGACATGCCAGGGCTTGTCCTTAATTTCCCGCGATACGATTCTCTGGATAGAATTGACGATGGCGTTTACGTGAGTGTTGGATGATCCGGTACAGATGACAAAATAATCGCAGACTGCGGTGTCAATGTCTCTAAGATCCAGGATGTCAATTTCATTACCTTTTACTTCTTCAATCCCTTTGATGATGCCGGTTAAAAGTTCATCATTATTCGTAGTCTTTTTCGCCATTTAAATTAGTTCAATATCGTGCAAAGTTATCATTTTTTGTAGTTACTTTTGAACCTTAACATAAGATTAAAAACCGCTAAAACCCAAAAATTTCGCATGCCGATTGTCAAACTTGATGCCATTGGATCAACCAATGATTTTTTGTCGGAGATGGTTGCGAGCCAGTCCGTCGAAAATTATACTGTCGTTTCCGCGGAAAGCCAGACCAAGGGCCGGGGGCAACAAGGCGCAAGTTGGTATTCGGAACCCGGTAAAAACCTGACAGTCAGTGTGTATATTGAATCGGTGTTTTCAATTCCCGATGCTATTTTTACCCTTAATGCCGCGGTAGCTTTGGCTGTCGCCGATACGCTTCAAACTTTTAAAGTGCAACAAGTAGCAATCAAGTGGCCAAACGACATTCTGTCAGGCGGCAGTAAAGTTTCGGGGATTTTGATCGAAAACACCTGGAGGGGTGACCGCGTGGCATCGATAGTCGGCATCGGACTCAACGTCAACCAGACCGATTTTGCGGGAATGCCTAACGTATCGTCGATGGCGCTTTTAAAAAACCGACAGTTTGACCGCGATGCCGTACTGGATATTCTTTTGACCAACCTCGAGGAATGGACATTCGAATCAGAAAAACGCAGCGAGGGAATCTGGAGTGCTTATCACAAGCTGCTTTTTAAACGCGACGTACCCGCGGTTTTTGAAACAACGCACGGTTTAACCATGGGAATTATCCGCGGTGTTACGCATGACGGACGCCTGCGCGTCGAGCACGAGGATGGAACGGAAAAATTATTCGCGGTGCGTGAGGTGAAAATGCGCTATTGAGCCTGAGCCACCTTGATGCCGACTGATGGCGTGTTGGGCAAGTAAGCGTGGTCAAATCCGTGCGCCAGGGTTAGCACGTAATTTCCAGGAGTTAGAGTTTCGTTTTCCAGAATCAGTTGTTCAAGATCGCAAACGTCGCCCAGGCAGTCTGACAGCATTTTTCCGCTGGAATCCGTCAGCCGGAGCGTATGGGTAAAGGCTTTGTTTGATTCAGGCCCCTTAAATGTGACCGCAATCGGAATATTGTCCAGCGGCGTTTCGTAAACATGGCGGAATTCCAGGAGGATATTGTAACTACCGGCCGATTCGATCGAAAACTCAAATTTCTTGACGTCTTCCCTTGGCCATTGATTCTTTTTAAAATCGTAGGATTTGCGGTAGACGGAATCAGAGCAACCTGAAAATACGAATAGTGCAGTAACCACCAGTCCAAACTTCAGGCCTTGCCAAACCGCCAACTTTTTCATCACAATTTGTGCATATTGCCTGCCAGAGTTTCAAGGAATTTGCTGATGGGGCCTTTGACCATCATGGCCATCATGGCGTTGAATTCGCCCTGAAAAGCCAGTTGAACCTGCGATGAATCGCCGCCGTCCTCAATGTTTCCGGTAAGGGTAAACGGCAGTTTGTCGCTCGCCGCACCCAATACTACCTGGTTTGGTGCCGATTTGTCCTTAAGGCGCAACTTGATTTCCGGCATGCCTTTAAGTCCAAAAATAAAAGAGTCGTCACCGGTTACCTCAAACTTGGCGATGTTGTCCGGCATCAGCTTTTCAAAATTCCTGACATCGGTCAGTTGGTCAAAAATATACTGTGCTGATTTAGGAACGGTAACTTTAGGGCTTTCGAGATTCATGCGGAGGATTTAAGAATTAAGATTTAAGAATTAAGAATTGGACTTTTTAGTTGCCGATGGCCACGCCCCATTCGGCGGGGTTTCGGTTCCAGTCGGCCAGGGTGGCCAATTCCATTTCAGTAATGTACTTTTTGCTGACGGCCAGATTGAGCAGGTTTTCATAGTTGCTCAACGTGTACAATTCGACGTTGGCGGCTTTAAAATTTTCACGGGCGACGTCAAATCCGTAAGTGAAAATCGCCACCATACCTTTTACGTTGGCTCCCGCTTCCCTGAGGGCTTCAACGGCCATGATGCTGCTTTTTCCGGTTGAAATCAAATCCTCAACCACGACAACATTCTGTCCCTTTTGCAAAAATCCTTCAACCTGGTTCTGACGGCCATGCTTTTTGGGTTCGGGACGAACATAAACAAAAGGCAACCCCATAATTTCAGCTACCAAAACGCCAATTCCAATCGCACCCGTGGCCACGCCGGCAATCACATCCGGCTTGCCAAACTGTTTTTCGATGACTTTTTCAAATTCTTCACGCAGGTAATTGCGGATAGGCGGAAACGAAAGTGTGAGCCTGTTGTCGCAATAAATAGGCGATTTCCACCCTGAAGCCCACATAAACGGATTTTTGGGATTCAATTTTATTGCATTTATTTGCAGGAGCAACTCCGCAGTTTTTTCGGCTGTATCTTTATTCAAAATCATACTACAAATGTATAAAGTTTTTGTCAACGATAAACCGCTTTTCCTTACCAATGAGATTCATCGGGAAACGGATTTCCAGCTTTTTTTGCTGGATGGGATTGACATCAACCAGCTGGTTTCAAAAATGTTCCAGAACAAGATACAAAAGGCCTATCTGTATCACCCTGACGAAAAGGAAATCCTCAAAGTCCTCAAGTCGCGGATTCCGGTCCAGAAAGCGGGGGGAGGGCTGGTCTACAATCCGCGGGGCGAAGTGTTGTTTATCTTTCGAAACGGAAAATGGGACCTTCCCAAAGGCGGGATTGAAAAAGGCGAAGAGATTGATTACACCGCCCTTCGCGAAGTAGAGGAAGAAACCGGTGTCCGCAAGTTGCTCATATCGCGAAAGCTGCCCAAAACCTACCACATCTTTAAGCGCAACGACAAGTACAAGCTAAAAATCACCCACTGGTTTGAGATGACCAGTACCTACGACGGGCCGCTGCAACCGCAAGCCAATGAAGGCATAGAAAAAGTAGCCTGGCTCAACCCCGCCCAGGTTCGCGAAGCCCTCAAAAACTCCTACGAGAACATCAAACTCCTTTTTGAAGAACAGCCTGTCGGTTAAGGAATCCTGTAAACCGGATACCGCAAATGTTCCTTTTCGTAATGAGGCGTCTGGGTATAAATCCAGTAAAGTTGCGCGCCCGGATTGGCGGCAAACTCCTCGTCTTTCATTTTCCGGTCAAATTCAGCCTTAACGGCCGGGTGGTTGCGCAGGAATTCGGTAGCCAGATCCTCAAAGACATAGTCTGAATACCACTCCTTTTGCTGCAAAATGGTATCAAAGAAATTCCAGTTGAAAAACGAGTCAACGGCTTCCGGTTCAAGTGTTTCCAGCAAGTATTTCGCGCCTGGTTGATCGGTTGCAAAAACATAGTCGCCTTTTTTAAAACTGATGGTCTGCACGCTGCGGGAAACTTTAGTGT
The DNA here is from genome assembly GCA_964537345.1 of uncultured Flavobacterium sp. Taxonomy (GTDB): domain Bacteria; phylum Bacteroidota; class Bacteroidia; order Flavobacteriales; family Flavobacteriaceae; genus Flavobacterium. The sequence goes on from CAZIBV010000054.1 coordinate 14,826, forward strand.
TTTTATGTGGATAATGTCCTTCATACGCCGTTGTGGCTTTGGTGTAATCGGCAATGCGATACTGCTCAACCAACATTGTGGTGTCGCGCTCCAGCTGACGGTAAGTCATTCCGTTGTGCTTTAAAAGCGCAATCACATCCCAGAATTCCCGTGG
>CAZIBV010000054.1:15079-17873 GCA_964537345.1 uncultured Flavobacterium sp.
TTGTTTTGCTCGCGTTTGAGTTTTATCTCCTTGAAATTCAAATCAGTAAAACGGATGGTCGAAAGCATGAATTCATACGTCGCTTTTACGCGGTCAGGATAAGGCTTTAACATATGCGTCTCGACCACAAACCCAATCGTATTGAACAGGGACGTATAACCGGTGGCGTAACGAGGCGTCTCATAGAACTGGGCAAAACCCTTGTCGGGCGTGTGTCCCCAGGCGTTTACGTAGGGCGTCGACGGGATTTTCTTCTTTTGCAGATCGTCAACAAGTGCCGGCATCATTTTCTGTTTGAGGAAATCGCCCAGCGGCCCGCCCAGCTTGTTGTGCTGGGTCATGATGTAGGTCAGCGTATACTGATAGTCGGCGCCGTTGCTCACATGGTTGTCGATAAAAACCTCGGGATCCGTAAGCCTGAAAATCTCGGCAAATCCCATGGTGTTTTTGGTGTCCTGCTTGATAAAATCGCGGTTCAGGTCATAGTTGCGGGCGTTTCCACGAAAGCCGTATTGCTCAGGACCGTTTTGGTTGACGCGTGACGTACCGCTGCGGTTCAGGGCTCCGCCGATGTTGTACACGGGAATGGCGGCAATCAGCGTGTTTTGAGGCGGCTTGATTTTACCCGTGGCCAAATCGCGAAACAGCATCATCGTAGCATCGATGCCGTCCGGTTCGCCCGGATGTATTCCGTTGTTGATGAGCACAACCGCCTTGTTGCCGTTATATTCAAACGTCGACGACGGATCGTAAACCGCCAGATGCAGCGGGAGTCCGGTGTCGTCAAATCCTATGGTACGCAATGAGATCGTCTTAAACTGATCGTCCAGCAACTGATAAAAAGCCACGCATTCCTCATAAGTTGCGCCCTGGTTGCCGTTGCCCAGTTCATAAACGGTTTTAAGATTGGGCTGCGCCGATGCCGCAAAGGTCAGCAGCAGGAGCAACCGCTTCACAGCCTGACGGATTTTGGAACAAGCGCCGTGTAGTCGCCGCCGTTGCGAATCACATCGCGCACAATCGTCGAACTGATAAAGGCTGTATCGGGCGAGGTCAGCAAAAAGACCGTTTCAACCGGAGCCAGCACGCGGTTGGTGTGTGCAATCGCTTTTTCAAATTCAAAATCAGCGGGATTGCGCAATCCGCGAAGGATAAAACCGGCGCCCACCTGCTGGCAAAAATCAACGGTCAAACCTTCATAAGTCGTGATGGAAACCGATGGATGCCCGGCAAAAGCATCTTCCAGGAATTTTTTGCGCTGCTCGAGTGGAAACATGTATTTTTTGTCGGCATTGATTCCGATGGCGATGATAATCCGGTCAAAAAGCGGGAGACTGCGCATCACGATGTCGTAATGGCCCATGGTGATAGGATCAAATGACCCGGGAAAGACTGCTGTTTTCATGTGATTCGCTTGGTATTGATGGCTTTTACCCATTTTTTATTGTCGCAAGTTGGGCATACGGCGGTTCCGGGTTCCAAAAGCAAAGTGGTTCCGCAAAACGAACAGGCGTGAATGGCATGCTCTACAATAATTTCGCTTTTGAGCGCAAAGTCTCTTGGCAGCAGCGGGAGTCCGTATCCAACTTCCTCATCCGGAAAATAAAAAACACTCAAATCACCGTTGGTTTCCAAAAAAGCATACTTAACCTGACCCAGATGTTCAACCGATTTTAGTCGGAGTTCGGCAAAAAACTCATCCTGCGCCAAACTTTCGCGGTTAAAGGAATGGATCAGAAACCTGCCGTCCTCAATCAGGCATTCTGGTTTCCCTTCGATAAATTGCTCAAAGGGTTTGTATTTTCCGGTCAGCCAGGTAACCAATCGGTACAGGGCCAAAACCACAACAAATACTACCAGGGCCGGCATCAGTCCGACATCTTCATAAAACATCGGGTCGCCGGCGGCACTGCCCAAAGCAATAATGATAACGGTTTCAAAAACCGACAGTTGTTTGACGCCGCGTTTCCCCGTGAGTCTAAGGGTGAGCAACAATACCGTGAACATGACGCCCGTGCGCAAAACAACCTCGAGCAAAAAATGCCACGGCAAGTCGTTGAGGAGCATCCGCTCAAGGTCAAATGCGGTCATGGATGGAGTAAAGATTTGCGCTCAAAGGCAAGCCGGATTTCACTTTCAAACAAATCAGCCATCGGGATTCCTGCATGGGCGGCCTGTTGGGGAAAAATGCTGGCTGGCGACAACCCCGGATTGGTGTTGATTTCCAGAAAGTGTGGCACGCCGTCTACCAGGATGTATTCGGCACGGGAAAATCCGGTCATATTGAGCAAGTCATAAACACGGGCGGCTATTTCACACACCAACTTCATGGTTTTTTCGTCGATGCGTGCCGGTGTAATTTCCTCTGATTTGCCTTCATACTTGGCCTCGTAGTCAAAGAAGTCGTTTTGCGATACGATTTCGGTAACGCCCAAAACGCGGGTCTGTCCGTTGTACTTTAAAACGCCAACCGACACTTCCATGCCGTCGAGGAATGATTCGATCAGGATCTCGCGGTCTTCGGCAAACGCCTTTTCAAGCGCATCCGGAAGTTGTTCGAGGTTGTAGACCTTAGAGATGCCCAGGCTGCTGCCGGATTGGTTTGGCTTTACAAAAAACGGTAGCCCGACTTTTTGTACAATCGCCTGTGGATCGATTGGCTCTCCCTTGGTAATATAGATTGACTTGGCGTGCGGAATCCCAAATTTTGACAGCACGGATAAGGTGTCGCGCTTGTTAAACGTCAGCGCCGACTGGTAGAAATTGCATCCGCCAAAAGGAATGCCCAACAGCG
>CAZIBV010000055.1:0-17676 GCA_964537345.1 uncultured Flavobacterium sp.
GTGGTCGAGGTGACAACGATCGATTTTACCGGGACATTGATAACCGTTAAGTCGGCCATGCTTTTGGGAATCACTCCATTTTTCTTTTTCAGAATGTATTGATAGCTTTTGGTTGAATTTGGCCACGGGTTACGCACAGTCACTACCGAATATCCATCACCCGGTTGGATATGCAAGCCTTTTGCATGACGGATTTCACTCTCTTCAAAAACATTGCTGGCATTTTCAGATTTTAACTGACAGCCTGAAATTGCCAGCAACATCAGTATCAGGAATTGTTTGACCATTCTTGCGATAATTTCTACAAAAGTAGTTTTTCCCGCTAAATTTAAGTCTATATTTGCGCCCGATTCAGGTTGCATATCGCGTTGGCGCTATGTATTAAAAGGGAATCCGGTAAATGACCCAGGGAATAATCAATTGGGATTTTATGAATAGTGACTTTAAATCAGTCAATATTTTTAGATCTCGCAATTGTTTTTCCAAGTTCAGAATCCGGAGCTGTACCCGCAACTGTATGCTGTAAAAACTGTTGTACTCCATGCCACTGTCGAAAGATGGGAAGGCGCAACAGGACGCAAGCCAGGAGACCTGCCTGAATTATTTGCACACAATCTTCGGGAAGAAAGATGATAGGGCCACAGCGACTTATTCTTATAGCATTTCTATTTATCTGTGGCATCGTCAGGGCGCAGAGGGATTCTGTGGCCATTGCCGAAGTCGTAGTCGGCGACGTTTTTTTAAAAAATTATTCTGACGCTCACTTTATTATTTCGCTATCCGATTCAGTCCTTTTACGGGATCCCGGATCGCCCACGCGACTGCTTCAATTTCAAACTCCGGTTTATTTTAAGGAAAATGGACTGGGCATGGTATCGTCACCTTCTTTTAGGGGCACAACCGCCCAGCAGACTGCCTTGGTGTGGAATGGGATCAACCTGAATTCGGCACTGAACGGGCAGGTTGACTTTAACGCCATGGCTTTGGGATCTAGTATGTCGGTGCGACCCGGTGGCGGCAGCGTTCTTTTTGGAAGTAGCGCCATTGGCGGCAGCATCCATTATCATTCGACGCTTTCATTTGCATCGCCTTTAAAGCAAAAACTGGTATTACAGTACGGGAGCTTTAATACATTAAATGCAGTTTATAAAATTTCGGCAGGTTATGGAAACATCGGGTTTGATTTGAACGTAACCCGAAACGAATCAGACAATGATTATCAATTTCCTGATGGTCGCCAAAATCTAAACGGGCAATTTTACAATACGGGTGTTGATGCATCGGCCGGATTGAAAATCGATCAACGTCATTACTTGCGATTTTACAGTCGGCTTTTTACCGGTGAGCGTCATTTTCCGCTTTTTCTCCCATCGGAAACCAAAACAAAGTATCGGGATTTAAACGCTTCGAACTTATTGGAATGGGAATCACGGTATCGAAAGGTCACGACTACGGCAAAAGTTGCTTACCTAAACGAATCATATCAGTATTTTGCGAATCTTGAAGGTGTTGCTGTAGACGGAAACGCCCAGACGGTGCAAACGCGATACGATGCCGCCTGGCAAGTGTCCAAGAGCCTAACCGTACATCCTGTTGCCGAGTTTGTATGGATAAGAGGTTGGGGGACCAATATCCGTGAATCGCAACGTTACTTGTTTTCAGGATCGGCCTTGATTAAGTTCCGCCCGTTGGAATCGCTTGGATTTGAAGGTGGCATCCGACAGGAAAAGGCATCGGATTACGACGCTCATTTTCTATTTTCCGGAGGTGTATTTTTTAAAAGAGCTTGGTATCGCCTTCGCTTTAACGGTTCCCGAAATTTCAGGATACCGTCAATTAACGATTTGTATTGGACGAGTGGCGGAAACCCCAATCTCAAGCCTGAATCATCCTGGCAAACTGAAGTAGGCCAACAATTTAACTGGGGTCCGGTTGAATTATCGGTAACATCTTATGCGCTTAACATCAAAGATTTGATTCAATGGCTTCCGGGCGAATCGTCTGAATGGTTCCCCAGGAATGTCGCTTCCGTGCATGTACGCGGATTAGAGGCTTTTATCAGATTTGATCATAAAAAGGGCGCGCATCACCTGCAGATTCAAGGGACGTACGCTTATACCAAGTCTGAAGACCGGGAAACCCAAAAGCAATTGATATTTGTGCCCTTTCACAAGGGTACCTTTCTGACGGCTTATTCGTTCAGACGCTTTGAAGTTTCGGCCGAAACACTTTTAACGGCCGAAGTATTTACCCGGAGTGATAACAATGCGCGCTACAATCTGGACGGTTATACGGTGGTGAATGGCGGTGTGGCATTTGTTTTTGACAATACAAAAAACAGCAAGATTGGATTTACGATCCGCAACATCGGAAACTCTGAATACATGACACAACCCCGCCGACCGTATCCTGGGCGACACTATGCAATCAATTTAACACTTAATTTTTAATCTTATGAAGAAAATCTTTTTAACCTCGTGTTTTGCCGCGTTCCTTTTGTTTTCGTGTTCCGACGATAGCGCGATTACGCCACTGGGCGATTACGACAACGGAATATTGGTGCTCAACGAGGGTGGTTTTGGAACCGTGACGTATATCAGCAACGACCTGCAAACCGTTGAACAGGATGTTTACGCTGCAGTCAACGGGGCGACGGCCGAAATTGGACAATTTACACAGCACATCTTTTTTTCCGGCAACCGGGCTTTTATTATTTCAGGTGGATCAAACAAGATTACCGTCGTAAACCGTTACACCTTTGAACATATCGACACGGTTGAAACCGGTTTGTCCAACCCTCGATATGGCGTTGCCCACAACGGAAAAGCTTATGTTACCAACAGCGCCGATTTTATGACTACGGCCGACGATTACATAGCGGTTTTTGATTTGGAATCCCTTGAGGTTGAAGCCCCGATTGCCGTCAACGATATCGCCGAACGCATTATCGAAGAAAACGGGAAACTTTACGTCATGAATGGCTCCTTTGGCAGTGGTTCCGGAATTACGGTCATCAATCCCGCAACACGTCAGATTGAAACGACGATCAACGTAGGGACAGCACCTAATTCGCTGGACGAAGAAGATGGCTTTTTGTATGTGCTGTGTGCAAGTTTTGCCGAACCAAGTCGGTTGGTAAAAATCAACCTTTCCTCAAACTTAGTGGTGTCGACACTTGAAATGCCTGAAGCCATGGCGAATGCAAAAAATCTTGATATAGAAGATGGTATGGCTTATTTTAGTGTAGGGAGCAAAGTATATAAAGTGGCGCTGAATGCAACTTCAATTACCGACACGCCTTTGTTTGATACACAGTCAACGTCAGCATACATAGGTTACGGTTTTGCCGTTGAAGATGACAGGGTCTATATTTCAGAAGCCCGCGAGGATTTTGTTTCCGACGGGAAAATCTACATTTATTCGACTGCTGGAACGATTATAGATGAAATTCCGGTTGGGCTTGGGCCTAATGGTTTTTACTTTAATGATTGAGGCTGAAACAATCCTTAGCTTTTGGTGAATCCTGCGATTGATATTCCTTCAACTGAGAGGAACGACTAAAGTTTCGCTGATTGTACTTTAATAAAAAAAGGCTTTCACATGAAGGCCTTTTCTTTTTCCGATAACTATTTAAGGTCGCCCAAAAATTCAAGTATCGTATTGGCGATTTGCGTTTGTTGCGCATCATCGGTCAGCAGGTTGCGGTCGTGAGGATTGCTGATAAATCCAAGCTCTACCAATAAAGCAGGCGACTCCGATTTTTTCAGGATAAAAAACGGTGCCTCCTTGATGCCGCGCAATTTTAGGTTGATGTTATTTTGGAACTTGGTCGCGAGCTTTTCAGCCAATTCCGATGCCTTGGCTTTATACGCGCTTTCCTTTGGGATAAAAACCTCAAATCCCGAAGCAGCGCTATTGCCATTCATGGAGACGTGGAGCGACAATACCAAATCAGGTTTGATTTCATTGATCTCATTGGCGCGCTTGCCCAAGCTGACAAATTCATCACCGTCGCGGGTAAAATGTAAAATGATGTTCGCATTCTTGTTCTGAGATTTTATTTTGGACGTGATGGCATCAACAATATCTTTCTCATACAATCCTTGATGCGATGCGCCATGGTCTTGACCGCCATGACCGGCGTCAATCACAATCCGGATGGGATCATTTTTGGGAATAAACGCCAACATAAGCAAACTCAAAAAGAGCAATCCGACAGTTTTTTTCATGGTTTTGGATTTTTGGTTTAGGTTAAAACTCAAAAGTACGGCCGGTTATTGTCAACTGACGGATATGCCAACGGATTTATCCACAAAATCAATCAACGTTTTCAACATACATTACATCCTGTCGGTTTAGGGATTTGCTGTCGGTACAAGGGGTTAGTTGATGTATAACCGTTGCCCGTCGACCCGATCCGGTGATAATGGAAAGCGCGGTGGCCAGCAAAGGCTCGTCGGCTTCGCCCAAAACACCCGTATTGTCAAGGTCTTCCGGCTGAACGACGTCGGGCGCAAGGCCAGCGGTGTAATCTCCAAATCCATTTTTGTTGACGGTTTTCAGGACAATCGGTTGCATGGCGTAGCGGTGGCGCGGGTTGACGTTTTCTTTTTGAAAGTTGGGCGAATCGTAAAGCGTTATCGATCCGACGTTTTTTCCAACGGTTGTCGTGCCGATTTGAATCACCTGAACATAAGGTTCCAAACAATTGATCAGGAGTTCGCTGGCCGATGCCGTACTGGAGGTTGTCAGTACAAACACCCGTGTCAAACCAAGCGATTCGAGCGGTGTTCCGTTAGACAATGTCGCGGTAAAACGGTTGCGGAGTGATTCGGCCGAAAGACTTTCCAAATATTCCTGCGCCTTGTCATTCCACTGCTGGCTGGCAAAAATCTGCCCGGTGAATTGTCCGGTAATCATGCTGGCCAGACGGGTGGCCGACGCGATTGATCCGCCGGAATTGTAGCGCAGGTCCAGGACAAGTTCAGAGACGTTGGCTTGTTTAAGCTGCCCGAATGCCTGGTTTAGTTGTCCGTCAAAAGCGCCGTAAAACGCATTGTACATCAGGTAGCCAACCTTGTGTGATCCGGTGTCGATTATTCGTGTCAGGTGTACCGGATTTTCAGTTTTTACGGATTTGACCAAGCTTACCTGGCGTCCGTTTGGCGTGATGTTGCCGCCGTCGTAATCGGCCAGATTTAAGGTGTAGACATCGGCTGAAAGTAGTTCCTGATAGTTGCTTACCGTGAGTGGCGTTCCGTTGACGGCATAAAATACATCACCACGCTGAATGTCTTTTCCGGCCGCGTCGGAGTTGGGAAGGATGTATCGCACCCAACCAAATATCTGCGTGTCGCTGCCGGGTTTGTAAAGCAATTGAAAGTCGACGCCGTTGTTTTTTATCGTCCCTGACAAAACGCCCTCAAGAACCCGATAATCACTATAAATGACGCTAAACCTGTCAATCTCCGGCGAGGTCCTGAGTTGCTGGAACAAGTCGCGGGGATTGGCAAATTGCGACAAGTAATCGTTGAGTTGCGGCTGTCCGGAAAATCGGTCGTCGGCCAAATCGACTACGTCCTGTTGCCACAAATAGTAAAGATTCATCCCTTTCCAGATAAAATCCTGAACCTCAATTTCGCGGGGAACCTTGAGGTCGTCGTGAACTTCGCAGGATAGATTGAGAAATAAAAAAGCGAACGCCAAATAACTTATAAGCGCCGATCTATCGTTTGACCACTTTAAAAGTTTTTCTTTCACCTGTTAGAAAATTTAAAATGAGAAAGTATAATCCTGATTCGCTAGGGACAGATATTTGTGTATTGATCACATCTCTATACGATGATTTTTGGAATACCTTTCCCGTAATATCTAAAATGACGGCCTCAAAACTGCGCGCGCTACCTAATTTAATTGTCACGATTTCACTAGTCGGGTTAGGAGATATATCAACTAATTCCGGCATGAAACCATCCGCCTCAAGACTATCCGGTTCAAGTTTTACGATCCAGTAGTCTACCTCACCTCTGCAAATTTCTGACTTTTCTCCCGAAATTCCTGACCGCGAATTACCCCCAATCAACAAGCTGTCGTCATCCAATTGCATAATTTGGCGTGGCGTATCCGCTTGGTTGCCACCAATTGTTTTTTGCCAGATAATTCCGCCAGTTTGACTGACTTTGACTATCCAGAAGTCTGAAAGGCCTCTAGGTTCTTCAGTTTTATCACCGGAAATTGGCGAATCAGAACTTCCCGCCAAGATGTAATGCCCATCCGAACTTACTATTAAGTCATATAAAATATCACTACCCGTTCCACCGATTGTTTTCTGCCACTCGATTTGTCCTTCTGAATCAAGTTTAATTATCCAATAGTCATATCCACCGCGAGATGGTTCCGATTTCTCGAATGTGACCGGCGAATCAGAATATCCACCAGCCACACAGCCGCCGTCAGCGGTCAACCGCAATATTGTCAACAAATCATTTGCGGTTCCGCCAAGGGTTCGTTGCCATTCGATATTACCCGCAGTATCTAGTTTCAACACCCAATAGTCATTGTTGCCACGCGAATTTTCAGATTTTTCGAATCCCGCATCAGACGCTGATTCGCCAGCCAAAAGAAATCCTCCGTCATCAGTTTGATCGACGTCACGCAAAAAGTCATTGCCATCACCGCCAATGGTCTTTTGCCATTCAATATTACCAAGCCCATCGATTTTTACAATCCAAAAATCATAGGTGAACGCAAGCCCTCTAACGGGTTCGGTTTTTTCACCGGATACCCCCGAATTAGAAGGTCCTGCTAACAAATAACCGCCATCAGTCGTATGGATTGCAGAATCAAGCCCATCAGCCGAATTTCCGCCAAGGGTTTTTTGCCAAATGATGTTTTGCGTTTGGTCAAGTTTCATTACCCAAAAATCTGAAAGGCCCCGGCTGTCTTGAGATTTTTCTCCGGAAATATTAGAATCAGATGTTCCGGCTATCATAAAATTTCCATTAGCGGTGGAGAATGTTTTTCCGACGCCGTCATTTCCGCTGCCGCCTATAGTTTTTTGCGTTTGCAAATTGCCATTCACATCTAAAGTTACCAACCACCAATCGACAGCTCCTCTGGATGGTTCAGTTTTGTCACCACTTATTCCTGAGTTTGATGAGCCTGCAATAGAAAAACCATCACCCACATTTACCACATGACTAAAAAAATCTGATTGATCGCCTCCTAACGTTTTTTGCCATTGTAAATTAGGTTGCGAATACATCGTCGATGAGAGAGCTAAGGCAATAACAAGTTGATGTTTCATTCTTTATATACTAAAATTTGATAAACCTTTCCTGTCTGCGTCAATTTTCTTATGATATGATATCTTTGTTGTAAGAGTTCTTGAAATAGTTGTGGGTCTTTAACCTCTAATTCATTTAAATCTCGTATAGTAAGGTTTGACGAACCAAGAAACTCTGTTGTAATAATTGTGCCACCAATAAAGTTTTCTGTCTGGCATATTACTTCGCGTGTACAGTCAACCACAATAGTTCGTCGCGAGTTGTCAATTTGATTGATTCTAACTTTGAAGGATGATGTGTTTTCCTGAACAACGGGCAAGTCAAACGATGAAGCATTTACTGGGTCGCCACCAAAGGTGTTGTAAAAATCGTAGTCAAAACTCTTTTGAAATCGGTGGCGCCTTTGAATGTTATAACAGATTTCGGCTGTGCCATCTCCGTTGTCGTCAATACTTATCACTTCATGCGGAATATCGGTTACTTCAAACGGATCGTATAGACTGTCTACGGTATTGAAGACTGAACTCCAACCTGAAGCAGTAGGTGATTCAAGATAATTTCGCATCTTCAGAATTTGGCCAGGGGTAAAATGATAGGAACAATTTTCGAGGACAGAATAGCTCATAAAATTATTAGGGACGATATTTTCAAAGGGGGTTCCTTGACAGTCAACTAGTGAGGGGTTGTAAATATATTGGCAGTTAGAAAACGCGCTTGCCCCAAGCGGCGGTTGTGCGGGAGTGTCCGCCACTTTATCGCCGTGTGATTCTGCGTTATACTGTGAATTTTCTGGATCTCGAGTTACATGTTCACAGTCATTTCCCAATGGGTCGGGCAGAACGATATTAAAGAGATTGAAGGTATGCAGCAAATTGAAACAATGGCCAGTCTCATGGACTAAAGCATACTCGGCACAGCACCCCTCAAGAGTGGCGTAAGGAATTTTCATTCGTCTTCCTCCTTGTACAGCAATTCCTGAGTATCCACCGATATCGTTCATTAGGAAAATATTTAAATTTCCGGCTAAAGTCATGTTGTTAATATTTCCATTATTGGTTAACACAGTGTTATTGACTATTTGGAATCCCCGGTATTTAAAAAAAATATTCGCTGGGTTAAAGTTTTTATTAAGTATTCGTAAGATTTCCATTACTTCATTTTCACCGTAAATTATTGGTGACGGGGTATTGTTTTGCCCGTTGTCGTCATTAATTATGTGAACAAAAGTGTTAATTACATATTTCGTGTCCCAATTTGCATATGAAGTTTCCGAGTTAAGGCGGTAGTCAAGCTGTGGAATATCTTCATAATCTGTCCCACAATCGAAATTGGTTTGAGCACCTGAAAATAGGGTGTACAGTAGAGAAACTGATATTAAAAAATTCTTCATTGATTTTTGTTTTGTAGTTAGCTTGATGAATGTACAAAAATTTAAATAATCATTTTATTTGTAACAAAAAAAAGTAGCTCTCGTCTGGGCTTATAGAAACAAACCAAATGGATCAAAACGCTTTTATCAACCTTGTCAATCCCTTTAAGGGAAAGGTGTTCAGGCTCGCCAAACGCTTACTTGTAAGCACCGAGGAAGCTGAGGACGCGACCCAGGAGGTGATGATCAAGCTTTGGAACAAAAGCGCACAGTTGCCGCAGTACCAGAGTGTCGAGGCCCTGGCGATGACGATGACCAAGAATTATTGCTTGGATCAGCTTAAGTCTAAGAGGGCGGGAAACCTAAAAATCGTGCACAACAATTTTACCGATCGCGAAGCCCCGCTGCAAAAAATGGTTGAAGATCGCGATACCTGGAATTGGTTTGAGAAAATTATGGACGAATTGCCCGAGCAGCAAAAAATGATCGTTCAACTAAGAGACATTGAAGAATACGAATATGAAGAGATTGCCGCGGTAATGGGTATGAATGAAACCGCCGTTCGGGTTGCGCTTTCAAGGGCGCGCAAAGCCATCCGCGAGCAACTTGCAAAAACACACAGCTATGGAATTAATTAAAATTGAACAATTACTGGAAAAATACTTTGATGGGCTTACCACCCTAGCCGAGGAAAAAGAATTAAGCGCTTATTTTTCGTCAGCCAATGTGGCGCCACATCTGGACCAATACCGCGATATGTTTGGGTACTTTAAGGCAGCGCGTCTGGAAACCCCGCAACACGAACTCAAGGCCCTTCCGAAAAATCGGACTATAAATATCACAGCCTGGTTGTCAGTTGCAGCATCTGTTGTTGTATTGCTCGGAGTGGGATCGTATTTTATGCTACAGGATCGTCAGCCTGAAAATCTCGGGACTTTTGACAACCCTGAAGTAGCATACCGCGAAACCCAGAAGGCTCTGGCGCTTTTGTCAGGCCACATCAATCAGGGCGCACAAAGCGTCAGGTATGTAGAAGTGTATGAGTGTGCAAAAGACAAGTCGCTTTTACTGCAATAAGTTTAATCTAAAAAACCAAAACCATGAAAAAAATAGTATTATCCCTTTTAATGCTCATGCCTGCCTTGTTTTTTGCGCAGGATTCCTTTGAAAAATTTGAGCGTAATGCCGACGTGACCTCGTTGATTCTGGGTAAAAAAGCCTTTGCCATGATGGCCGCCACAAAGTTTGGCGATGCTAATGAAGCTCTTACTGATTTGGCCAAGGCCGCCGCTCAGGTGGAAAGCCTGAGGGTTTATTCGACCCAGGTTCCGGAGACGGCCGGCCAGATGAAGAAGGCTGTCGATAGTCATATCAAGGCAGAGCGCCTGGAGGAATTGCTTAAGGTTAAAGATGACGGAGAGAATATCTCGATTCTGGTCAAGGATGGCCGGGGCAATAAAGTGAAGGAAATCCTTGTGTTTATTGACGGATCGGCCAAAAAGCAGGAGAGTGTCATTGTGTCGGTTAAAGGGAATTTTGACCTTGACCAATTGGCCGAAATGCTAAACAGCAAGTCAGTTTCAGGCGATGCTAAAAAAGACGAAGCCAAGTTGGAATCCATTAAAGATGAGATGCAACTTAAGATCCAACCCAATCCTACCAGCGACATTTTCTATCTGAATACCAGCGAACCGTCAGAAGTTGCCTTGTACGATCTGTCAGGCCGCAAGGTGAAGAATGAAGTTTACACGCCGGCGGGAATCTCCGTTGCAGGCTTGAAACCTGAAACCTATTTGGTCGAAGTCCGATCAGGCGACAAAAAACAAACACAAAAAATAATTGTAAAATAATCCCTCCTAAATTTAAAACCATGAAAAAGTTAATAATTGCCCTTGCTATCGCTATGTTGCCTGTAATGTCTTTTGGACAGGGCGCGTTTGACAAGTTTGACAACAATGATGAGGTAACCTCGGTTGTGGTGACCAAAAAAATGTTCCAGATGATGGGCAACGTCAAGAATCAGGAGTCACAGGAATTCCTCAACCTGATTAAAAAACTAAACAACCTCAGGGTGTTCACAACCACCAACAAAGCGGTGACGGCAGATATGCGCAATACGGCAAATGCCTATATCAAATCGGCCGGATTGGAAGAACTGATGCGTGTGAATGACAAAAACCAGAATGTGCGCATTATGGTAAAATCAGGTGCTACCGAGACCCGCGTCAAAGAACTCCTGATGTTTATTGAAGGAGCCAACGGAAAGGCGCAGGAAACTGTTTTGCTCTCGCTTACCGGTGATTTTGATCTCAATGAAGTTTCGGCCCTAACCGAGAAAATGAACCTTCCGGGCGGCAAGGAACTCGACAAAGTGAAAGGACCTAAAAAATGAGATTCTCGTTAATGTTATTGGTGCTTGTGATGGCATCGTGTGCCAAAGAGCCGACTATCCAGAAATACTTTGTCCAAAAGACCGAAGATCCAAACTTTGTCGCCGTCGACCTGTCGCCATCGTTTTTAAATGTCGATCCTGCCGCGCTGTCAGCCGAGGGAAAAAAAGCCCTGGAGTCATTTGAAAAGATGAACATCCTGGCCTTGCGTCTCAACGACAGCAACCAGGTTGCCTATAAAAAGGAGTTGGCCAATGTCAAGGACATTTTAAAAAACGAGCAATATCAGGAGCTGATGCACTTTAACGGAAAGGGCGGTGGCGCAAGTGTCAAGTTTGTCGGAACCGACGAAAACATTGAGGAATTCATTGTTTTTGCCAACAACAAGGACATGGGTTTTGCAGTTGTCCGCGTACTGGGAGACAACATGACGCCAACCGATGTCATGAATTTTATGGACGTCCTGAAGCAGTCAAAGATGGACGTCGAACAGTTAAAGCCGCTTCAGGAAATGATGAAAGGCATGTAGTCAATCAACGAACTGTAATCAAAAAAAAGCATCCTTTTGGGGATGCTTTTACTTTTTAAAGTATTTCCATGGAACCACGAGCATTCCAAAACACTCGCCGTCTTCCTTGCCAATGTGTTTGTGGTGCATTTTGTGTGCCCGTCTTACTGCCTTGGCGTATCGGTTGTTGGCGTTGCGAAACAGTTTGAAACGCTGGTGGATAAAGATATCGTGAACCGTAAAGTACGCAATGCCGTAGGCCAAAATACCAAGACCGATGGCCAGTCCGATGTTAAGGATGTCGTATTTCCACAACAAGAAGAATCCAACGCTAACAACGGCGTAAAACGCAAAAAAACAGTCGTTGCGTTCAAACCAGCTATCGTGGTCTTTTTTGTGGTGGTCGGCGTGCAGATGCCAGAGGAATCCGTGCATGACGTATTTGTGGCTAAACCAAGCCATGAATTCCATGATGCAAAAAGTGGCTATAAAAACCAGGATGTGTAACCACATATCAAATGATGTTTAATTTGTGCGACAGATAACATTGTGCAAAAAGTCCATATTTTTCATGGTCCGGAACGCGGATGCGGCGGTTCATGATTTCAGTCGATGGCGTGTTCTTGAGTTTTGACAACAAACGTCGGTAGTAGACATAGGCCGTGTAAACGCCGAGTCTCGCTTCAATCGGGAGTGATCTGATTCCCTCGACAGCCGCCCGGAAATCATCTTCAATTTCCTGAATGATTGCTTTTTTGCTCTCCTCCGTCAGCCGGCGCAAATCAGCATTTGGAAAATAGCTACGGTCAAGTTGTTCGCAATCGGCCTTGAGATCGCGCAAAAAGTTCACTTTCTGGAATGCCGATCCCAATCGCATCGCCGAGGCTTTAAGTTCCTCGTACTTTTTCATATCGCCCTTGACAAAAACAATCAGGCACATCAGGCCTACAACGTCGGCCGATCCGTAAATATATTCGGAGTATTCGGCGTGAGTGGTGTAGTTTTTCTTGGTCAGATCCAGTTCCATGCTGTGCAGGAAAGCCTCGACCAAATCCATCGGAATGGCATAGCGGTTAACCGTGTGCTGAAAGGCATTGAGTACCGGATTCAGGCTGATTCGGGCAGCAAGAGCCGTGTACAAATCTGCCTTGAACTGACCAAAAAGCGCCTGTTTGTCATAGTCGTGAAAACTGTCGACGATTTCATCTGCCAGACGAACAAAGCCGTAAATGTTGTAGATGTCCTGCCTGATCGACGGAGCCAATAAGCGGACGGCTGTAGAGAATGACGTGCTGTAGGCCCGCGTTATGTGGCGGCTGCACTCATCTGAAACGGTGTCAAAAATGGCCTTCATAGTTCATATTTTTTTATAAGTTGCGACGTGAGCTTGCCCGAAATCAAAGCGGGAGGAACTCCTGGTCCGGGAACTGTCAACTGCCCGGTAAAATAAAGTCCCTTTACCTTTTTGCTTCGCAGACGGGGACGTAAAAAAGCTGTCTGAAGCAGCGTATTGGCGAGGCCATATGCGTTTCCGCCGTATGAATTGTAGTCTTTAACAAAATCCGATACGCAATACGATTGGTGAAAGGTAATGAATTTTGTTACGTCCTCACCAAGGTGCAGCGCAAGCCTGTCCATAATTATCTTAAAGTACTTTTCTCGTGTCGATTCGCTGTCGTCAAGCCCCGGTGCAATTGGAATTAAAAAGATGGCAGCCTCTTTGCCCTGCGGTGCGGCCGAATCATCGGTAACCGATGGGAAACTGGCATAAAACAGCGGATCTTTTGGCCATGCCGGCTTGTCGTAGATGTCGTGTGCATGCTTGTCGAAGTCGGCATCAAAGAACAAGGTGTGATGTGACACGCCCTTAATTTTTTTGTCAAAACCAACGTAGAACAGCAAAGCCGATGGCGCAAAAGTTTTATTTTTCCAGTAACCTTCACTGTACATGCGATATTGCGGATCGAGCAGCCGTTCTGAGTGATGGTAGTCAGCGCCGGATACCACCACATCGGCGTATAACGGTTCACCATTTACCGACACACCGGTAACGCGGCCGCCGGAAACGATGATTTCGTCAACAGGTGATGAGGTCCTGATGTCGACGCCGAGTTCACGCGCCAGGGTTTCCATCGCCCTTACCACGCTGAACATTCCGCCGTGCGGATGCCACGTTCCAAGACCAAAATCGGCCTGGTTCATAAAACTGTAAAAGGCAGGTGTGTCCGATGGTTTTGCCCCTAAAAACAAAACGGGAAACTCCAGCAATTGCACCAGACGTTTGTCGCGGAAACGCTTGCGAACCGTCGAACTGATGGTTCCTAAAAAGCGCCCCACCCGGGTTGCAGTTTTTGTGTTGACAAGTTCCAGAGGCGATTCGCCCGGTTTGTAAACCATGTCTCCGATGGCAATGTCGTAATTGTCGCGCGCCGTTGCCATGAATCCGTCGAGCGCCTTGGCGGCCCCGGGCTGGGTAGATTCAAACATTGACTTGATGTCTTCCAGATTGTCGGCAACCCTGAGCGCATCGTCCTTTCCAAAAACCACATCGTAGGCCGGGGATAATTTGGAGAGCTGATAGTAATCGGATGGCTTTTTGCCAAAGTCGCCAAAGAAGCGTTCAAAGATATCGGGCATCCAATACCAGGTTGGCCCCATATCAAAGGTAAAACCATCGCGTTTGAGTTGGCGGGCGCGGCCTCCAATGGTTGCGTTTTTTTCCAGCACGGTAACCTGGTGCCCTTCTTTTGCCAGATAGCACGCAGCCGATAGCGACGAAAACCCGGATCCGATTATGATAATTTTCTTCATTGTTTAACAAAAGTAGAAAAAAGTTAAACAAAGTCAATCTTTTAACAACATTTTACAACTCCGTACAGAGTGATTTTACGCTGCTGAAAATCCTGACCGGTTGTTTAAGCAATTCGGGTTTTATGGTTGACGTGTTGTGTCCTACAAGCCAGAATTCGACGGAGTTTTTAAATTGTGCCGAAATCTTTTCCATGTAAGCCTGGGCATTTTCCAATGTGGGCGCGACGGTGAATGACGAAACGAATACAACATTGTCAAAGTACTGCGCCACGTCTTTCAGGTTCTCCATAGGGACATCTTCGCCCAGATAGACTGATCGGTGTCCGTTGCGCAAAACTTCATAATGGATATACATCAATCCGAGTTCGTGCAGTTCGCCATGGGGTAGGAACAAGACAAAATTCTTATCGGTAACGGGAGCCTTACGCTGTTCGGCCTCGGTGAGCGTCAGGATTTTTTGGCGGATGAGATAGCTGATGAAATGCTCATGGGCCGGCGTGATCGATCCCGTTTGCCAAAGGAAACCGATGTGTTCCAAAAACGGTATTATGACGTCGTAGAATACCTCGCTCAGTGATTTTTCAGCCAGGAGTTCGTCGTACGTCTTGAAAAAGATGTGCTGGTCAAAATTCATCATGGCCATCTTAAAGGCGTTGATGGCATGTTGCGACGCATTTTTCCTGGATACGATTTCCCTGACCATTTCTGGAATTTTTTCTTCCGGAACAGTGGCGATTTTAGAGATTTTGTAGCCGTGCTTGTTTAAAAGCGTCACGTTTAGCAGCTTCTGGAGGCTCTCTGTCGAGTAAAAACGGATGTTAGTGTCGGTGCGTTCAGGTGCCAACAGATTGTATCGTTTTTCCCACATCCTTATAGTGTGGCTCTTGATTCCCGAGAAATTTTCCAGGTCTCTGATGCTGAACACATTTTTAATATTGTTCATCTTTTTCACGAATTTCTTGAACAATAAAAGTAGAAAAAATATTTACTGTACCAACAAAAAATGAAATTTTATTGTTTGGGGGTGGATTTGGGGGGTGCGGCGGTTGGTTTTTTTCTCGCTTCGCTCGGGTTTTTTTGCTCGCGTTGCTCGCTTGAGGTGGACTTTAAGCTCGCTGTGCTCGCTGGGTTTGTGCTCGCTGTGCTCGCAGTTTGAGGAGATCGCGGACGTTGTGGTCACAACTGGAATCTTTCGCGGAGCGAAAGTTCCAGACAGCGCTCCGCGCTGAGAATGCGGAAAGCCCGCAAAAAAGCCAAGTTTACTTGAGCTTTTTTGCGGGCTTTCCGCATTCATTCGTGACCACAACTGGACTCGAACCAGCACGCCTTGCGGCACCACCCCCTCAAGATGGCGAGTCTACCAATTTCTCCATGTGGCCGGTAGACGCCAGTTTCCTGGCTTTGTGACTCGGCTGGGGCTCGAACCCAGGACCCCATCATTAAAAGTGATGTGCTCTACCAACTGAGCTACCAAGTCAAGGCGTTACAAGTCTGTTTTTGGTTGTGACTCGGCTGGGGCTCGAACCCAGGACCCCATCATTAAAAGTGATGTGCTCTACCAACTGAGCTACCAAGTCAATTCTTGCAACGCGGGTGCAAATATACGGGGTTAAAATTTATTATTCAAACCAATTTTGCCATAAATTTGGGTTTTTTATCTCGATTACTTTAATGGCCTATCATACAAATATTTACATCCCTAAAATCATACTTTCCGGATATATGGCAAGCGGAAAGACTTCGGTTGCCAGAGAGTTGGGGCGGAAACTCCGTTACCCGGTTATCGATCTTGACACTGCCATCGAAGAACGAGAAGGGATGAGCATTCCGGATATTTTTGCTAAAAAGGGAGAGGTTTACTTTAGGAAGATTGAACATAAAACCCTGGTTGACTTATTGTCGCAGCCGGGTAATCTGGTTCTGAGCGTTGGCGGTGGCACGCCGTGTTACGCCAACAATCATCTGGAATTTATCGGTAGCGGGAGGGTTTCAGTATTTTTAAAGACATCAGTGCCTGAGTTGGCTAGACGGATTGAAAGTGACGGCGCCGTCAGGCCATTGGTCAAAGGACTCTCGGGTGAGGAGCTCGAGCAATTTATAGCGCAACACCTTTTTGAGCGCAATGACTTTTACCGCCACGCGCGCTATTCCGTCAATACCGACGGTCGGACTCCTGAGGAAATTGCACGTGAAATTGAAGCGTTAACTCAAATAAGCTAATCCACCGTGCTCGTCAAATTCAACGGTAACGTGCTCCTTGAGTGAGGTACTAAGTGAAATTCCCTTAAAATCAGCCTTGACCGGATACTTCTTGTGGTTGCGGTCAACCAGGATGGCAGTCTTAAACTTGACAAGCGGAACATCCAGAAAATGGCGCATGCCATAGGCGAGCGTCGTTCCGGAGTTTAGTACGTCATCAATCAGAACTAAGCCTCTGCCGCTATATTCTTCTTTTGGAATGGAGGTGGTTACCGGTTTTGTCGGGCGTTTTTTGTCGATGAAAACCTCGCACAAAATGGGTTTTATGCAGGAAACTTTTTGCAACGCATCAGCCAGCAGAGACGCGAAAACAAATCCGTTTTTTGAGATGCCGGCCAGCACAATCTCATCTTCTTCAACAAAAGTCTCGTAAATCTGATACGCGATACGCCTTATTTTGTGGTCAATCTGTACCGATGTCAGTATGATGTTGCGTTCCATATTTCAAAGATACATATTATAGTGGCCAGTCGCCGGCGGAATCTTCAAAATCGTCCAGGTCGCGGCGGTCTTTTTTGGTAGGCCTGCCTTCGCCCGTTTTGCGGTAATGTTCACGAGAGAGGCGCAACATTTCCAGATGCGCAAAAGCCTCGGGCGGTGTCTCGTCTTTGCGGTATATGTCAACCAGTTTGGCACCCACACGGCTTTGCGGCAAATCCAGCACGGTAATCTTATAGGTAATCTGATCTTTCCTAAAGCCCACCACATCGCCCGGATAAACCTCGCGCGAAGGCTTGACCACCTGTCCGTTTACCGTCACATGGTTCTTTCGGCACAATTCAGTTACCATATTACGCGTTTTAAAATAACGCACGCACCAAAGATATTTGTCAATCCGCATTTACTAAAATCGGCTTAAATAGTTCACAAAAATAAAGCATTATTGTATCTTGCGGACCTAATTTTCGTAATGATGAAACGAATTATTGCTCTTGCCGCAATCGTAGGCATGATGGCTTTCCAGTCATGTGAGCCTGACCGTGATTCCGGTAGAATAAAACTGCGCGACTATGCCGTACAATATCAGGCAGACATTGCCGACATTGAACTTTA
>CAZIBV010000056.1:0-17384 GCA_964537345.1 uncultured Flavobacterium sp.
CGCAAAAAATTGGAATGGAAATACAGTTTTTGCTCCGCTCCGCTGTGCAAAAAGACCGCAAATGCAGCAATTCACTAGATTGTTAACGACCCTTTGAAATTAAAACAACGTAATCTGCCCATCCTCTTCCAAAGCATCCGGAAATTCCAGCGGTTCCTGTGCCTGGATTTCTTCGGGTTCCGGAACCTCCTCTACCGGCGGCTCGTACGGCAATGGCTCGAGCAGGTTGATTTGTTTGACTTTGTCGGTGGTAAGCTGGTTGCCCTGCGCCTTGATGCCTTTCACGGATATGAATTGTTCCAGATCGACGGTAACGGGGTCTTTTTGAACGCCTTTCACTTTGGCGAAAACCACCTCGGCCACCGGACGGTAATCAGTCGAGACGATTTCCAGGCGTGAATTGGCGTGTTCTGAAATAAACACCTCTTCGCGGTTTTCATTTTCAACCAAGAAGCGCTTGACGTAATATCGATCCTTTTCGCCGTCAAAGTAAATGGCCGAAATCGGTTTGGACGGAATCCACTTTTCCAGCACAATCATATCCGGATCAAAGTGCGTCGACAGTTCGGGAATGATAACCTTGAGTTTGCCCGTTTGCGAAACGATGAGCAGTTTGTCGGTTGGACGGAACTCGCCCAACAGTTCGCCGCGCCCGTCGGTGTTGAGTCTTTGTACCGACTCATCAAACCAGATTTTGCGAGGTAAAAGCGTCGAAATGCCTTTTTCCTTGAGCTCGATTTTCTTGATCGGATACTTGGTGACAGTGTTCCCGCGCGACGCCCGGCCCTTGATGGCGATGTCGGCAAAATCGACGTCCCACTTAAGTTTTTTGACGGATCCAACCTGCCGCAGCAAAATGGTGATTACCTCGGCCTCGCCATTTGGATTGGCTGAAAAATACAGCACCTGCGATCCGGCCTTTTCCTGGGTAAGATCATACGCCTTGTCACGCGTCACGCCCGAAACATTAAACCGTTTGATGTAACTCGGGCCGCTTTTACCGTCGCGGTACACCATGTTGTAAATGGTGCGCTTGTCGTTTTTGTCGAACACGCCCACGTGGATGATATCCTTGCCGATAAACTTTTTCTCGTCAACCTTGGTAATGAACATCTGTCCGTTGCGCAAAAACACGATGACGTCGTCAATGTCGGAACAATCGGCCACATATTCGTCTTTTTTAAGTCCGGTTCCGATAAAACCTTCCTCGCGGTTAACGTACAGCTTGGTATTGCGCAGCACGACTTTGGTCGCCTCGATGGTGTCAAAATTGCGCAACTCGGTTTGACGCTCCCTTCCCTTGCCGTATTTTTCCTTAAGCTTGTTAAAATACGATACGGCATAATCGGTAAGGTGTTCCAGATCGTGTTTGACCTGGGCGATGTCACCTTCGAGCGCTTCAAGTTTTTCCTGCGCCTTGTCGATGTCGAATTTTGAGATACGCTTGATGCGGATTTCCGTCAGGCGGACGATGTCATCCTGGTTGACGGGGCGCTTAAGGTGTTTGGTGAACGGTTTGAGGCCTTCGTCGATGGCGCGGATGACGCCTTCCCAGGTTTCCTCTTCTTCGATCAGTCGGTAGATGCGGTTTTCAATAAAGATGCGTTCCAGCGACAGGAAATGCCATTGCTCTTCCAGTTCCGACAGGTCAATTTCCAACTCCTGACGCAACAAATCCTTGGTTCTCTCGGTAGATACCCTGAGCATCTCTGACACGCCCATAAAACGCGGCTTGTTGTCGTCGATGACGCATCCCAGTGGCGCCAGTGACGTTTCGCAGGCGGTAAAAGCATACAGCGCGTCGATGGTTTTGTCAGGAGAGACGCCGGGAAAAAGATGGATGAGGATTTCTACGTTGGCCGCCGTATTGTCCTCGATTTTTTTGATTTTGATCTTGCCTTTTTCATTCGCCTTTAGAATGCTGTCGATAAGCGTCCCGGTGTTGGTTGAAAAAGGAATCTCGGTAATCACCAGCGTGTTTTTGTCAAGCTGACTGATCTTGGCTCTTACCCTGACACGACCGCCGCGCATGCCGTCGTTGTAGTTGGAAACATCGGCAATACCGCCGGTCTGGAAGTCCGGGAATAGCTGAAATGAGCGCCCTTTCAGGATTTTGATCGAGGCATCGATGAGTTCATTAAAGTTGTGCGGAAGAATTTTGGTCGACAGTCCTACCGCAATGCCCTCGGCGCCCTGGGCCAAAAGTAACGGGAATTTTACCGGAAGGTTGACGGGTTCGTTTCGGCGGCCGTCGTATGAGGCTTGCCAAACCGTGATTTTTGGGCTGTACAAAACCTCGAGCGCAAACTTTGACAACCTGGCCTCGATGTAACGCGAAGCCGCGGCGCCGTCGCCGGTAAGGATGTTGCCCCAGTTGCCCTGGGTGTCGATCAGTAGGTCTTTTTGCCCTATTTGCACCATGGCATCGCCTATGGACGCATCGCCGTGCGGGTGGTATTGCATGGTGTGCCCTACCACGTTGGCCACTTTGTTGTAACGGCCGTCGTCGAGTTCCTTGAGCGAGTGCATGATGCGTCGCTGAACGGGTTTGAATCCGTCCTCGATGGCGGGCACGGCGCGTTCCAAAATGACATACGACGCATAGTCCAGGAACCAGTCCTTGTACATACCGGTTACCTTGGTAATAGTGACGTCGGGACTTACCTCGTTGTGATCGTAAAAATGATCGCCCTCGCCAGGGTTGGAGTCATTTGGTAAAATGATGTCTTCTTCTTCTTCCATTTATGTCGAACGTCCAATATCAATGTCAAAAGACCAGACTTTAGACTAGCTTATTTAATATTATGTTGCTCCTTTCCCGGGTGCGCAGCCCGGATAGAAGCGGCATCCTTTTGCCGAACCAAATCCTCCCTTTGCCATGAAGCACCACGGCAAAAGATAAAGCGGATAGCCGGAAATGTCTGCCCTGAAAATGACATTCAAACTATTTTTAAATTTTCAAATTCACTTTTCCACAACATCGAGCTCCACTTTTAGGTTGTTGATGATAAATCCTTGCCTGTCGGGCGTGTTCTTGCCCATGTAAAACGAGAGCAATTGCTCGATGGACGTGGCTTTGTCGAGCATAACGGGTTCCAGACGGATGTCCTGACCGATAAAGTGGACAAACTCGTCGGGGGAGATTTCGCCCAGTCCTTTAAATCGCGTGATTTCCGGCTTGGGTTTTAGCTTTTCGATGGCGGCGACGCGTTCCTCCTCAGAGTAGCAGTAAATTGTTTCTTTTTTGTTGCGCACCCGGAAAAGCGGCGTTTGCAGGATGTACAAATGGCCTTCCTTGATGAGTTCCGGGAAGAATTGCAAAAAGAAAGTGATGAGCAACAGGCGGATGTGCATGCCGTCGACGTCGGCGTCGGTAGCGATGACGATGTTGTTGTAGCGCAGGTCTTCCATGCTGTCCTCGATGTTAAGCGCGGCTTGAAGGAGGTTGAATTCCTCGTTCTCGTACACGATTTTCTTGGACATGCCGTAGGAATTGAGCGGCTTTCCGCGCAGTGAAAATACGGCCTGGGTGTTGACATCGCGCGATTTGGTGATGGATCCCGACGCCGAGTCGCCCTCGGTGATAAAAAGCGTGCTCTCGAGGTAGCGCGGGTTTTTCACGTCGGTAAAATGCACGCGGCAGTCGCGCAGCTTTTTGTTGTGCAGGCTGGCTTTTTTAGCCCGGTCGCGCGCCAGTTTCCGTATTCCGGAAAGTTCTTTGCGCTCGCGTTCGGCCTGGAGAATCTTTCGCAACAGGGCGTCGGCGGTTTCCGGGTTTTTATGCAGATAGTTGTCGAGCTTGGTTTTGATGAAATCGTTGACAAAGGTTCGCACCGATGGCAAATCAGGCCCCATCTCGGTTGATCCCAGCTTGGTTTTGGTCTGCGATTCAAAAACGGGTTCAATGACTTTGACCGATACGGCTGATACGACGGATTTCCGGATGTCGGCCGACTCGAAATTCTTGTTGTAGAACTCGCGGATGGTTTTGGCGATGGCCTCGCGAAAGGCGGCCAAATGTGTTCCGCCCTGCGTGGTGTTCTGTCCGTTGACAAACGAGTGATACTCCTCAGAATACTGCGTCCGGCTGTGGGTGATGGCCACCTCGATATCGTCGCCAATCAGGTGGATGACCGGATAAACCTGGTCCTCGACCTGGATGGTTTCTTCCAAAAGGTCTTTAAGCCCGTTGTCGGATGAATATTTTTCGCCGTTGTAGACAATGGTCAACCCCGTGTTGAGATAACAGTAGTTCTTGAGCATTTTGACGACGTACTCATTCCGGAACTTGAAGTTCTTGAAAATGGTATCGTCGGGCGTAAAGATAACCTTGGTACCGCGACGCTTGGTGGTTTCGATGATGTCTTCCTCGAGCGTGAGGTTGCCCTCGCTGAATTCGGCGGCTTTTTGCTTGTCGTCGCGAACTGATTCGACCCGGAAATACGTCGAAAGCGCGTTGACGGCCTTGGTTCCGACACCATTAAGCCCGACCGACTTTTTAAAGGCCAGCGAGTCGTACTTTCCGCCCGTGTTCATTTTTGACACTACGTCGACAACCTTGCCCAGCGGAATGCCACGGCCGTAATCCCGAACGGAAACGGTTTTGTCGCGTATGGTGACCTCGATGGTCTTGCCCGTCCCCATGACAAACTCGTCGATACAGTTGTCTATCACCTCCTTAAGGAGGATGTAAATGCCGTCATCGGGCGATGAACCGTCGCCAAGCTTCCCGATGTACATGCCGGGACGCATCCGGATGTGCTCTTTCCAGTCAAGCGATCGGATGTTCTCTTCAGTATACTGCGGTGTGTGTTCAGTCATGGTGTAAATGGCCCGCACGCGCGTGCTCGGGTACGCAATTTAAGCCTAAGGTTGAAAAATTGAAAGACTGACGGAGTAAAGTTATCAATAGAATATTGACAGGTGGGGATTTTAGATTTTAGATTTTAGATTTCAGATTTTAGAATCGCCGTTCGTTGAGGCTACTCGTTTCCGATTGGGATTTTGGATTTAAGAATTAAGATTTAAGATTTAAGAATGGGATTTCCGGGGGGATGTGGGATTTTAGATTTCAGATTTCAGATTTTAGAATCGCCGTACGTTGAGGCTATTCGTTCCCGATTGGGATTTGGAATTTGGGATTTGGTTTTTGGGATTTGATTTTTGGAATTTGGAATTTACCTTCCCTCAAAATAATTAAGATCAAACAAGCTGATAGCTAATCGCTAAAAGCTGATAGCTAAATTTTGGAATTTGGAATTTGGAATTTGGTTTTTGGTTTTTGGTTTTTGGTTTTTGGAATTTGAACCTTAAACCTTAACATTTTTGGAAAATTTTCTGTAGCCGGAAGTTGGGTGGAATTTTTATTTTGCAAACCCCAAAGGTTTTAAAAACCTTTGGGGTTTAAGCCGCACTAGGACCGGTTGCAATCGCTTGTCACTAAGCAGAAAACACGACCCGGAAGCAATCACTTTAAGCCTTGAATACTTCTGGATTCAAATCTTGCAACCGTCCGGGACTCAATCGCTAATTAGCTGCGCTCAATTCATCTGCGCCTCGCGTGTAATTGTTAACTGTTAATTGACAAAACCGCTTCTCTAAGCTTCGCATCCAACTCCGGATTGGAAATCTTTTGCGCCTCGGTGTCAAAGTTTTCGTTAAAAGACGGCAGCGAGAATACCGCCTTGATGTTTGCGGCATAACGCGGCAAATGTCCCTCGGCAAATTCCAGCACCGATTTACCGCCGCGTCCTCCGGGTGAAGTGGCCATCAGAAGCATCGGTTTGTCCTGAAAAACATCTTTGCGGATACGCGACATCCAGTCAAAATGGTTCTTGAAGGCTGCTGGATAGAGTCCGTTGTGTTCCGGGAGCGACAGCACAATGACATCGGCGGCCGCCATCATCTCCAGAAACTTTTGCGCAAGCGGATGCTGCCCGATTTCCCTTTCGCGATCGACGCTGAAAAGCGGCATTTCAAAATCGTTCAAATCAGCAAGTTCAACGGTCGCGCCCTCAAAGAGTGAAGCCGCGTAACGCGCCAGTTGCTGGTTTATCGAGGTTGAAGACGTGCTTCCTGAGAATGCAAGGACTTTCATGTTTTTCGTGTTTTAAAATGGATAATCAACACCCAAACAGGGCGAAGCTAGTGAGATTTTGCGAGCCGGAACTATTAATGACTTTCCTACTAAAATTCAGATGAAACGAATGCTACCTTTCATGGGTCGAATCGCTAAGTAGATTAAGTGCCGCAGGGCCTTAATTGTCAATTATCAATTGTCCATTGTCAATTGATTATACGTTGAATCGGAAATGCATCACATCGCCGTCCTTGACCACGTATTCCTTTCCTTCGACGCGGAATTTACCGGCTTCCTTAACCTTGGCTTCAGATCCGTAAGTTACAAAATCGTCATAAGCGATAACCTCGGCGCGGATAAATCCTTTTTCAAAATCCGTGTGGATAACTCCTGCGGCCTGTGGGGCGGTGTCGCCTACATTGATGGTCCACGCGCGCACTTCCTTGACGCCAGCTGTAAAATATGTTTGCTGGTTGAGCAGTTTGTAGGCAGCGCGAATCAGCACCGACGATCCCGGCTCCTTGAGTCCAAGATCTTCCAGGAACATCTGACGCTCTTCAAAGGTTTCCAGTTCCGTGATGTCGGCTTCAGTTCCGACGGCCAAAACAATCACCTCGGCCCTTTCATTCTTGACCATTTCGCGCACCTGATCGACGTATTTGTTGCCATTCACGGCTGATCCCTCGTCGACGTTGCAAACATATAAAACCGGCTTGGTAGTGATGAGCTGGAAACTGTCAATCAGCGCCTGCTCTTCCTCATTTTTGGCCACAACCGTACGCGCCGATTGTGCCTTTAAAAGCGCTTCGCGGATGCGATTGAGGACGTCCTGCTCCACCAGCGCCTCCTTATTTCCGGTCTTGGCCGCACGGTTTACCTTTTCCAGACGCTTTTCAACCGTGTCAAGGTCTTTGAGCTGGAGTTCGATATCGATGGTTTCCTTGTCGCGGATGGGATTTACACTGCCGTCGACGTGGACAATGTTGTCGTTGTCAAAGCAGCGCAGTACGTGAATGATGGCGTTGCATTCACGGATGTTGCCCAAAAACTGATTCCCCAGGCCCTCGCCCTTGCTGGCGCCTTTAACCAGGCCGGCAATGTCGACAATATCTACCGTGGCCGGCATTACCCTTTCAGGTTTGACCAGTTCTTCCAGCTTGGCCAGTCGCGGATCCGGAACGTTAACCACCCCGATGTTGGGCTCGATGGTACAAAACGGGAAGTTGGCGCTTTGTGCCTTGGCATTAGACAAGCAATTAAAAAGTGTCGATTTTCCGACGTTGGGCAATCCTACGATTCCGGCTTTCATCCTGAGGTATAAGTTTAGCTTAGACTGATGGTCTTAAAAAAGGTGTGCAAATATACGAATACCAAGTTGAAAATTATGTAAGACGTTTGGAGGATACTGTAAGGCGTCATTTGTACAACCAGGCTAATTTTGCGATATAACCTTGAAAGAGACACCATGAAAAAGTTATTTTTTGCAGCACTTGGGATTTGCACCCTGTCTGCCACCGCACAAAACACCAATGTAACTGATATCAGCAAAACCACTGTTACCACCGTTAAAGATTCAGACGGAGCACGCAGTGTAATAAAAGAACAACACGTTCAAACCAAGCAGGATATCAAGTTTGAAGACGCCGAGTCGAGCAAACTCAACAAAGACCAGATCGCAACACCGGTCCAGGTAACATCCACCGTCCAAATCACGGGACCTGACGGACGCACCCGTACCGTAGACGTTGACCGGTCGGCCATGTACACCAGCGGGAAAGATGCCTACAAGATGGTCATTGATAACACCGGATACACGCTTTTGGACAGCCGTGGAAAGCAAAAGGGCGTTGTAAGGCAACTGTCGGCACCAAACCAGTACATTTATATCTCGGGCAACCGGACCTATTACGGAAGTTTTGACGATGCAGGGAACTTTATCCTACAGCGTTATGATGATAAAAATGATACGATCATCACCGAAACCTTCACGAAAAATCCTTAACAGTCACTATATGCTCAAAAAAAATCCCGGCCAAAAACCGGGATTTTTTTATTCATTGTGTAAAAACGCCTGACGGTTGAGCAGGGTTTCCTCGCTCTCGACGTGATTTTCATCGGGTACGCAACAGTCAACCGGACAAACCGCGGCGCACTGTGGCTCTTCGTGAAAGCCCTTGCACTCGGTGCACTTGCCCGGAACTATGTAGTAAATCTCGTCCGAAATCGGCGTTTGCGCGGCATCGGCATCTACGGTCTCTCCGCTTGGCAACACTACGGTTCCCCTAAGCGCGGTACCGTCCTTGTAACGCCAGTCGTCGGCGCCTTCATAAATAGCGGTGTTTGGACACTCGGGCTCACACGCACCGCAGTTGATGCACTCATCGGTAATGATAATGGCCATAATGAGATGATTTTCGTTGAAAAGCCGTAAAACTCGACAAACGGGTACGGCCCGTCAACCTATATAATTTATTTTTGTGCAAAGGTATATTATTTTTAAATGTCGACGCCCTCAATTCAACATACTCTTAACGCATGTTCAGCACTTGGCGATTTCCTGAACCAATTTACCAAAGGGAATGACCATTGGAACGAACAGAATGCTCCGTTTGCCAAGCGGCTTGCCACATTGGTGACGCATTCGCAGTCGCACAACGGCTGGCACACGCCTGATCAGGTGATGCACGCCCTTACATCATGGGGCGAGGCGCTGACCTCTCAAAACCTAATGCAGTGGACCTCGCGCTACAACCTACCGGCAACCAATTCCAAGACGGTGGCCGTGGTCATGGCGGGGAATATTCCACTGGTAGGATTTCACGACTTTTTATGCGTGCTGATTGCGGGGCATAACATAGTGGCAAAATTGTCGTCAAATGACGCGTTGCTGCTGCCTTTTATGGCTGATTATCTCAAGGCGCACGATACTTCGCTAATCGGACGGATTCGTTTTACCGAGGATCGCCTGGGCGATTTTGATGCCGTCATTGCCACCGGCAGCAACAACACCGCCCGGTATTTTGAATATTACTTTAAGGACAAGCCGTCTATCATTCGCAAAAACCGACACTCGGCCGCCGTGCTGACCGGTCGCGAAACACAGGAAGAACTGACAGCTCTGGGCGAAGATATTTTCAGGTATTTTGGCCTTGGATGCCGCAATGTTTCAAAAGTGTTTGTTCCGCGTGGTTACAATTTTGACCAGTTCTTTAACGCCATGTACGCCTACCGCGACGTGGTGAATTACGAAAAATACGCCAACAACTATGACTACAATAAGGCCGTTTTTTTGATGAGCCAGTTTAACCTCCTCGACAACGGATTTATGATGGTCAAGGAAGATACTTCATACAGTTCGCCCATTGCGACGGTTTTCTACGAATATTACGACAGCCAGGAAGAGTTGAGCCGTCGCCTTATGGAAGACGCCGGGCAACTGCAATGCCTGGTTTCATCAGGTGACTTTCCGGATAGTTTTGCTTTTGGACAGGCGCAAAAACCCGCACTTTGGGATTATGCCGACGGTGTCGATACACTTGAATTCCTGACCCAACTATGAAAATATTGGCTTCCATACCAGCTAATCTGGCCATGCGTTGCAAATGTTTCGCGGCCTTTTTTTTGATGCTGACAGGAGTTTTGGGAGCACAAACACCCTTTGCACCATCGGCTCCCGTTGCAGGTGTGGAATTTGGATTTGTGGTTGATGCCGACGCCATTCGGTTTGTGGTATCAAGCGCCGCCACCGATCAAATGCAGGGCAAGACGTATTTGTTTGAAAAAAACACCGGGGGCATTTCCCATCTGGCAACTTTTACCCAAACCGATGGCTACGTAACCGACGGGTTTGGACATTCTGTTTCCGTACTGGGCGACCGTCTTGCGATTGGCGCCGACCAGCACAACGCAACCGGTGCCGTATACACCTACAAGCGTCAGAACAACACCTGGATTTTTGCCCAAAAACTCATCCTGCCCGATGCCGCATCCGGCGACTTGTTTGGCACCGTAAAATTGTGGGAAAACTACCTTTTTGTGGGCGCGCGCGGCAAGGACAATCCACACCCTGATTCAGGTGTGATTTACGTGTACCAACACAATGGGTCGCAGTGGAACAAGGTACAGGAACTGACGGCTCCTAACGGCCAAAACTTTGGAACGCGCATCGAGGTACAAAACGGGCGACTGTTGTCTTTTTCAACTGAAAACGGCGGCCATCTTTTTCACAGCTTTTTATTACAAGACGGCAATTGGGCATGGGAAGCCACCAGTTTAGCTGTAAGTGCTCAGGCCGGCGCTGAAAATTTTGAATGGGACGGCAACGGATTGCACTTCATCGAACGTGTGATTCCCGGCACACACATCATCAAGCGGCTGACGCCCGGACCTGCGGGTTTTACCGCCCAAACACTTTTTAATTTTGCCTCGTTTGACCAGATTTACGACCGTTTGGTGGTTGCCGGCAATCAGATGTTTATTGGGTCAGGCGGATATAGTTCGAGTCTGGAGCGCAAGTTTCCGGTTTTGGTTTATTCGCAGGGCGACGGCTGGAACTATCAGCAGACGCTTTACTCTCAAGGCGCCGAATCAGTTGATGACTATTTTGGCTGGGCGATGGCGCTCTCGGGCAACAACCTTATCATTGGCGCTCCCTTTGAAAACGGTGGCAAGGCTTATTTTGTAGACACCAACGCTTTGGAAATCCAAACCTACCAAGCAAAAACGGTTCAGATTTATCCAAATCCAGCGCGCGACGTTCTGCATCTGGAACTGGAACAGGAGCCGGAATCGGTGGAGGTTTATTCAGTGGCGGGCGTGCTTTGTGGTGTGTTTTACAAAAAGTCACTGGACGTAAGCCCACTGGCCGCCGGTGTTTATTTTCTTAAAATCCGCATGGCCGATCAACTGCATACCGTTAGGTTTGTGAAGCAATAACGATGGATTTACATCGATTTCGTCGATAAATGCTTTTAATTGTTAGGAACTTCTTCCCGTAAACTGGCGCTGAATTGCGAAATTTGCAGTTCATTTTCCACCTGATGACCAAACACAATTTTAGCGCAGGTCCCTGCATTTTGCCCAAACCGGTTTTTGAGCAGGCGGCAGCCGCAATCCTGGATTACAATCAAACCGGCCTGTCGATTCTTGAAATGTCGCACCGGAGCAAGGAGTTTGTGGCCGTGATGGAAGAAGCCCGCAGCCTGGTCCTGGAACTCATGGGGCTTACCGGCAAAGGCTATCAGGCGCTGTTTTTACAGGGCGGTGCGAGCATGGAGTTTTTGCGGGTTCCGTACAATTTACTCCGGCAAAACGGCAAGGCGGCCTATCTGGATACCGGAACCTGGGCGTCGGCGGCGATCCATGAGGCCAAGGCGTTTGGCGAAACGGTGATTGTGGCTTCGTCAAAGGACGCCAACTACAACTACATTCCCAAAGGTTACGAAATTCCGGATGCCGATTATTTTCACTGCACCTCGAACAACACGATTTTTGGAACGCAAATGGCCGATTTCCCCGAAACCAATGTGCCGCTTGTGTGCGATATGAGCAGTGATATTTTTTCACGCCAGATTGATTACAGTCGGTTTGGGCTTATTTATGCCGGAGCGCAAAAAAACCTGGGCCCGGCCGGCGTAGCGCTGATTGTGGTGCGGGAAGATTTGCTTGGAAAGACTGGTCGCCAGATTCCGAACATCCTGAATTATCAGCAGCATATCCTTAAAGAAAGCATGTACAACACGCCGCCTGTTTTTGCTGTGTTTACTTGTTTGCTGACGATGCGTTGGCTGGTGGAACAAGGCGGAATAGCAGCCATGGAAGCGCAAAACAACCAAAAGGCTGAACTGCTTTACGCCGAACTGGACCGAAACCCATTCTTTACCGGAACTGCCGCGCGCGAGGATCGGTCAAAGATGAATGCAACGTTTGTGCTGAATGATCCGCTGCATGCCGGAATGTTTGACAAAATCTGGAAAGACGCGGGGATTTCCGGTCTTACCGGTCACCGGTCGGTGGGCGGATACCGGGCGTCGATGTACAATGCGATGCCGGTGGAAAGCGTGAAGGTTTTGGTTCAGGCGATGCAGGAACTGGAAAGCGCGCTCAAGTGATCGCGTTAGGGATGGAAGCGGCATCCTTGTAAACCCCAAAGGTTTTTAAAACCTTTGGGGTTTACAAGATACAGCGGACAGCCCGACGGCGGATACGGAAAATCTGCCGTTTTTCTTAAAGTTTTATCCGCCGGAACGCCCAAAAAATAAATTTATCAATGAAAAATATGAAAATTCTGGCCAATGACGGCTTGTCGGCAAAGGGAGTTGAAATGCTTGTGGCCGCGGGATTTGAGGTTCTGCAGGTGAAAGTTGCGCAGGAGCAACTGGCCAATTATATCAACCAAAACAACGTGAACGCGCTTTTGGTGCGCAGTGCGACCAAGGTGAGGCGCGATGTGATTGACGCTTGTCCGGGCCTGAAACTGATTGGTCGCGGCGGCGTTGGGATGGACAATATTGATGTGGATTATGCGCTGGAGCGCGGAATCAATGTGATCAGCACGCCGGCGTCGTCGTCACAATCAGTAGCCGAACTGGTTTTTGCGCATCTTTTTACGGGCGTGAGATTTTTGCACGATGCGAACCGGATGATGCCGCTGGAGGGCGAATCGCGGTTTGAAGCGCTTAAAAAAAGTTATTCGGCGGGAACCGAACTGCGCGGAAAAACACTTGGTATCATTGGTTTTGGCAGGATTGGACACGCGGTGGCCCGGATGGCACTTGGGCTTGGGATGCGTGTTATTGCGTCGGACAAGTACGTGGGCAAGGGCGAAGTGCGCGTGGATTTTTACAACGGGCAGTTTATCAATGTCGAGATTATTACCGAGCCGGTTGAGGATATTTTGCGCCATGCGGATTTTATTACGCTGCACGTCCCGGCAATGGAATCAGGTTATTTGATCGGTGCCGATGAGTTTGAAGCGATGAAGCCGGGAGTCGGGATTATCAATTGTTCGCGCGGCGGAATCATTGACGAGGTGGCGCTCATAGACGCCCTTGACAGCGATAAGGTGGCGTTTGCAGGCCTTGACGTTTTTGAGGACGAACCAACGCCGGCCGTTCAGGTGCTGATGCATCCGCAAATCTCACTCTCGCCGCACATTGGCGGTTCTACGCTGGAAGCTCAGGAAAGGATTGGGCTGGAGTTGGCGGAACAAACGATAAAGCATCTAGCTATCAGCTCTTAGCGGTTAGCTTTCAGCTTGCCCCTGTGTAGATGGGAGAATGCGGTATTCCGATTGGTAATAAGTTAGCTACGCTCAGTTCGATGACACCTTGGGTGGCAGGCCTTTGCCTTGTACCCATTTAACATTTTCGGTAAATTTTCGGTAATGAAATCTGCGCGCAAAACGGTAATTTGCGCTTGGAAGAAGGGCGGGAATCGGGAAGATGCTAACCCTTACGAATAAATCAGTTTTGTTGGATACAGATTTTCTGTAAAAAATCACAAATTTTTATAGCGATCAGTTGTTAGCAATTAGCTTTTAGCAATTAGCTTTCAGCTTGTGTTAGTATGGATGGGAGAATGCGATCATCCAATTAGCAACAATCCAATTGTTAATTGTTAATTGTGAATTGTACATTGTTAATTGCCCTGATCCCTTTTAACATTTTCGGCGGGATTTCTGTAACAACCTTTCCCTGAAAAATGTTAGTTTGCGCTTGGAAGAAGGGCGGGAATCGGGAAGATGCTAACCCTTACGAATAAATCAGTTTTGTTGGATACAGATTTTCTACCAAAATTGTTAAACTTTGTCCGGCAACTTTTTAAAATCGATTCATTTAAGCCCGGGATTCTTAACCCAGAACATTTGTTAAATGTTAATCGTTAAACAACCAAATCCGCACCAAGCTCATCTACAAATTCATAACTTTAGGCTTATGAAAACGTTAGGATACATTTTATTGGTGATGTCGTTTGTCTGGGGATGCACAACCAAGAGCGCTGTGGTGGCGGATGCGCAAAATGACGCCAAAAATGACACGGTCAGGATTGCAAATGATTCCCTGGAGTATGAAGTAATCATAATCGATCCGGGTTTCAACAATTGGTTTCAGACCAATGCGCGACCACGCGGATTTTACTCGCAAAACTATCTGGAATCGCGCAACATTGCTTGGGTCACACAGTGGAATATCCGCGCCATGAACCCCGGTCGAGATCAGAACCTTTTCCAGATGTCGATTGATTATCATGCCGGAACAAACTACGGCTACGAAGTCAATTACATGCTCTTTAACTACCTGGTGTATTTTCAGCAAAAAAACCGAATCCGGCTTGGCGGCGGCTTTGTCCCGCAACTTTAATGTCGTAATTTTGCGTCATGAAAAAGTTAAAGGCGCATTGGGGCATCAAATCAAACTGGCAGTTGGCAGTTGTGTTTCTCGTATTTGCCATTAACGGAAGCGTGGCCGGCAAATTGGGCACCTTAGCCATGGAATCAATGGGATGGACATATGATCCGTCGGCAGATTTCACCATCAAAATTGCTTACTTCGCGGTCTGGTCACTGCTGATTCTTCCTTTTTATCCGCTTTTGCTAATGGTGACGGGATGGCTGTTTGGGCAGTCAGCGTTTTTCTGGCCGTTTGCGCAACGCATCCTGAACCGAATCAGTTTTGGGTTGTTCTTTTCCCGACGCTGAATCCTTTTGCGGCGTCAAAACATACGTATAAAACCACATCATGGTGAATGACGGTACAAAGTCGGTCATCGGGATGATTTCCTCTAAAAACGACAGCAATCCGCCCCATTTTCCGGGCGCTCCCTTGTACATCCAAAACATCAGTCCGGCTGAAATCGGTGCCCAGATCAAATCAGTCAAGTCGCCCAATATCGGTACCATAAGCGAGCCCGACCCGATGGCGTCAAAAACCAGGCTCAGCACAAGATCGCGATATTTTCGGGAATCCGGAGGCTTCATTTTTTGAGTTTGTCTTTGTAAACCTTTCGCACCTTTTCAACCTTTGGCGTAATCACGTAAAAGCAATAGGGCTCGTCCTGATTTTGTGCGTAATAATTGCGGTGATAATCCTCGGCCACGTAAAATTTCCCGGCCTTGCTCACGCGGGTGACGACCGGCTTTCCGTACGTATTCTGGTTGTTTAGCAAGCTGATGTAACTCTCGGCCGATTCTTTCTGACTGTCGTTCAGGTAAAAAATCTCGCTTCTATATTGCGTGCCGACGTCGTTACCCTGGCGGTTGAGCGTGGTGGGATCGTGCGTCGCAAAAAAGATTTCCAGCAATTCCTGATACGTCACCTTTGATGCGTCAAAGATAATCTCAATGGCTTCGGCATGGCCCGTAGTCCCGCTGGTTACTTGCTTGTAAGTAGGATTGACCGTAGTTCCGCCAATGTATCCCGGAAGAACGCGGCTTACTCCGTCGATTTCAAGAAATACGGCTTCGGTACACCAAAAACATCCGCCGGCAAAAATGGCGGTTTGCGTGTTTTCATTCATGGCAACTGGTTTGGGTGCGCTGTTTTGCTGTCCCTGACAGGAAAAAAACAAGGCGAGCAACGGCAAGGTAAATATTCGTTTCATGACAATTTTATATAAAAGTATCAAATAAGAACAAGTTGAAAGATGCGTTAACTAAATTTTATCGACTGTAAAACGACGCTGAATCTGACAATAAATTGCGAACTTTACGCCATGATCACGGCACGCAACCTCCATAAATTTTACGACGACCTCGAAGTTCTCAAAGGTGTCGACCTGACCATCTCAAAAGGTGAAATCGTATCGATAGTCGGTGCGTCGGGAGCGGGAAAAACGACGCTTTTACAGATTCTGGGCACGCTTGACAAACCGTCGGCTTCATCCGGTACGCAACTGATGGTAAACGATCAGAATGTTCTGGCAATGAACGACCGCCAACTTTCGCAGTTTCGGAACCAGAACCTTGGGTTTATTTTTCAGTTCCATCAGCTTTTACCGGAATTTACGGCGCTCGAAAATGTCTGCATTCCGGCCTTTATTGCCGGACGCAAACCCGCCGAGGTGGAACCCGAAGCCAAAAAACTATTGGATTATCTTGGCTTGTCACACCGCACCACGCACAAACCTGGCGAACTTTCGGGCGGAGAACAGCAGCGCGTGGCCGTCGCAAGAGCGCTGATCAACAAGCCGGCTGTGATTTTTGCCGACGAGCCATCGGGTAACCTCGACACGGCATCGGGTGAAAACCTGCATCAACTTTTCTTTCAGTTGCGCGACAATTTCGGGCAGACATTTGTCATCGTTACCCACAATGAAGACCTGGCCAACCGCGCCGACCGCAAACTGACCATGGTCGACGGACGCATCAGCCTATGAACCCTGAAGAACTCAAATCATTCCTGGACGAAAAGGCTGATTTTTACAACCGTCCAAACTTTATCGAGTCTGATCCGATCCAGATTCCGCACGGATTTGACTTGCGGGAAGACGTAGAGATTTCAGCTTTTCTGACAGCCATCATCGCCTGGGGCAACCGCAAAAGCGTCATCTCGAGCGCGCGCAAAATGATGACCATAATGGGTGAGTCACCGTATGATTTTGTGATGTCGGCCCAGGACGCACAAATGCAGAATCTGCAAAATTTTGTCCACCGAACCTTTAACGGCGCGGATCTGCACGCTTTTGTCCTGAGCCTGCGCCACCTTTACCAACACCACGGCGGCATGGAGCCGGTTTTTGCCGCAAACCTTTCCGACGGATCGCTTCAGCCGGCCATTCACGAGTTCAGAAAGTTGTTTTTGCTGGAGGAACATCCGGCCAGGGTTGCGCGGCATGTGTCCGACCCGATGAAAAATTCGGCGGCCAAGCGCATCAACATGTTTTTGCGATGGATGGTGCGGCGCGATAACCGCGGTGTAGATTTTGGCCTGTGGACCAACATTCCAATGAGTTCGCTTTCCTGTCCGCTCGACGTCCACTCCGGCAAAGTCGCCCGCAAACTCGGCCTTTTGATCCGTAAGCAAGACGATGCCAAAGCCCTGGCCGAACTGGACGCGTCACTACGCCAAATGGACTTAAACGATCCGGTGAAATATGACTTTGCCCTTTTTGGGTTGGGAGCGTTTGAAGGTTTTTGATATATTGAATTTTAGCGATTAGCTTTCAGCAATTAGCTGTCAGCTTGAAGTAACATTGATGTAGGAACAAAATCTTCCAATAACCACCAGTCTAATTATTCATTGTTAACTGTTCATTGTCAATTGTCAATTGTCATTTATCAATGTACCTAATTTAACATTTTCGGCAA
>CAZIBV010000057.1:0-16668 GCA_964537345.1 uncultured Flavobacterium sp.
GTGGTGAAATTGGTAGACACGCCAGACTTAGGATCTGGTGCCTCACGGTGTGAAGGTTCGAGTCCTTTCGCCCGCACAAAAAAGCCTCTTGATTCCAAATGGATTGAGAGGTTTTTTATTTTTTAGCCTGTTTGGATTCTTTCAGGTAATCAATTTTAACATTTGCGGCAGAAAATCTGTAATCAATCTGCTGATATTTAGATTACATTCGTTGGATAGGGTTCAGGAGATAAGATTCAAATTTTACCTCGGTGTATCGCCAGACCTTTGCAAAACAGAATACCATGTTGAAATTCTTAGTTATTCTTCTTCTTCTTTTTAGTTGCCCATTGTGGTCGCAGAAAAAGCCGGTATACAAATTTGATGAAAATGGGAATGAGCTTGTTGGCCAATTTGTGATTCTCAAAGATGGCTATATTTTTGGAGAGGTTGAAAGTGACACAGCTATTATTCGCGTGGCTCAAAAAAGACTAGTCACGGGTACGCTTTCAGGGTCGCAACTTCATGACCTGAGAACTTATCTGATGAAAATAACCGCGTCCGAGATTGACCCAGCCAAGAATATTGTCATTAATTATTTGAGCAGTATTCCCAAAGTTGACGATGCTGAGGGAAAATCCAAGTGGACACTGTTAGAGTTTCCAAATCGCATTTCCAGGCAATTGAAGACGTGGTATAACGCCGAACATTTTTGGATAAATTCGCCGGGGGCGACAAATCTGGAATACTATCACCAAGGGAAAATAAATTGGATTTCAGATTCCAAAAGAATGCTTAACAAGCTATTCTTTCCCTATGAAGTACCCTACGGCCATTTTGTCCTGATCAAGCCGGACGGAAGTTTCCTTTATTTGTTGGGTGAACATAACAAGGCTGATTTCAAGCGTTATGCCGATGAGTTTTTCTTGGACGTACAGTAACGGGCGGTACAATCAGTATCCAGGTGAATTTGACTGGTAGTCTTAACATTTACAGCAAACCTACCTAAGTTTCAATCGATAATTGTGAATATTTGACTTACCATATTTCAATGGAGACGATAAACGAGTTCAAAAGAACTTAAATTATTATGGAAAAACGCGTTCAGATTTCAGTAGCCGACACAGCAAAACTTCCTGAAAAAATCACAGCTTATTTTACTCGTCATGGGTTTGAGTCTGATGGCAGGCAAAATCAATTAAAGTTTAAACAAAAATCATCACTGCTGGAGGGTTGGAAGACAAATCCGCTTCAATGGGGTTCGAAAATTTCAGTTGTTATTGACGGCAGCGAAGTCTTGGTTGATTGCATTGTCGAAACCGACGCACAATTGAAAACCCCCGAGGAAGAGGCTGTGTGGGATACTTTTCTCAAAGATTTTGAACGATACCTGACAGGAGAGATGCCAGCCGATGATTTAACTACGTCCATTTCCAAAAGCAGGCAAAGCCGTCTTAGTTATCTCAGCTGGGCCATGCTGGGTGCGTTGATCGGAGCACTCCTGGGAATGATATGGGAGAAATTCACGGGCCAGAATATGTTTCCGTATTTCATTTTAATTCCATCTTTCACCATTTTATTCCTGCGCTGGCGAATCAATCAAGTCAAGGTGTGCAATCCTTGATATTTTTTTGTTTTTGATGTTGTTTTCCAGTATTGTCACTTTTCCCAACTTGTCCAATGTTTTTCAGCCTTTCCCCTCCAGCGAGACCAGTTCCCTAAGTCCGGGATTCGCTTTGCTGATGATTTCCCACTTGAGCTTTGCCGGCGCAGTTTTAAGTTGCCAGGCACGACTTCCGGCGTTTCGGTCGTCGGGAACGCATTCCAGATAAATCAAGTCGAGTCGGCACGGAACTGAATATGTGATTTGACGCAATTGTACGTCAAACTCATCGGCGGTAGCCAATTCAACCCAAAGATTCCTGCGGCAGGTATCGGTAAGTATGTAAACAAAATGTGCCATCTTCAATACGAAAATAGCACAGCTTTAGGTAGTTGCGGAGGCAGAAAATCTGCCGAAATTGTTAAAAATGCTTCAGATTGATCACTTCCTGTTCGGTCAGGAATCTCCAGTTGCCCCGCGGCAAATCCTTTTTGGTCAGGCCGCCGTAAGCTACGCGATCAATCTTGAGGACATTGTAACCAAACTTCTCAAAAATAGCCCGGACTACTTTGATGTTGGCCGTGCGCAGTTTTAGCCCGATTTCAGTCTTGGGTGCGCCGTCAACATACGCGATTTCGTCAACGTATAAGCGATGTTCGTCCAAAGTGACGCCGCCTGCAATTTTTTCAAGATCTTCAAATTTCAGGTTTTTGTCCAGAGACACCTGGTAAATTTTAGTCATCTTTTGGCCTGGCTTGTTCAGTTTGACAAGCAGGTCATTGTCGTTGGTAAAAAGCAATAGTCCGGTGGTGTTGTTGTCCATTCGACCAATGGGTTTCAACGCCGCAGTCGACGCGGTCCGGATCAGTTCGGTTACGTTGCGGTTGGTTTGGTCGCCATCGCCCGATGTGGTAAAATTCTTGGGTTTGTTGAGCAAGACGTACACTTTCTTTTCCGGTGTGATGACACTGCCGTCAAATTGTACGACGTCACCAGGTTTTACTTGATAGCCCATTTCCATGACGACGTGTCCGTTGACGCGCACGTTCCCTGACTGAATGTACAAATCGGCATCGCGTCTTGAACACGCTCCTGAGTTGGCGATGTATTTATTGAGTCGGATGGCGTCCGGATCTGATTTGGGTTTTGGCTGAGCGGCCGTTTTTGGCTTGGCCTTACGCACAGGCCTTGAATTCCGGTCCGGCTTGGGTGCCCCCGGCTTTGAACTCCGGCTGCTTGGTGAGGAATTGGGTTTGCGTCCTGGCGTTTTCATAAAAAAATTTTTGCAAAGATATGACAATGAAGCCCAGACTGCAAGGTAATCCGTCAGCCG
The DNA here is from genome assembly GCA_964537345.1 of uncultured Flavobacterium sp. GTDB lineage: Bacteria > Bacteroidota > Bacteroidia > Flavobacteriales > Flavobacteriaceae > Flavobacterium. Next base: position 2,916 of record CAZIBV010000057.1, read on the forward strand.
TCCAGATTAAAGTCGCCGACGTCGATGGTGGTCTGCTGGATGGTCTCTTCAATCCGCTGGCGTCCGTGCATCAAAACCGACGGGTCAATCAGCACAATGCTGAACACACCCGCAACGATAAGCAATCGCAACAAGAAGTGAAGCCTTACAAATTGTTTTTGCGCATCGAACTTCCACACCATCGGAACAAAAAACAGCAAAACGATCAGGCTGGCGTAAAAATACAGGTCCATGTAGCCAACGTTGTAACGCTCGACCAACATATACACTGGCAGAATGGTCAGTACCGATAATACTGAAATCATAATTTTTGCCGTCCTCTCACCATACACAACGGGAACCGTCTTGTATTGATTGACAAAATCACCGGGAAGATTTTCCAAATCCTTGACGAGTTCGCGTATCAGCAGCAGGAAAATCAAAAACGTGGCGTGCCAAAAGATGATGCCGTATTCAATGTCGCGCAAATACTTGAAGTCATCCAGTTTGGCGTAATAAATCAGAATCCCGAAAAACGGAAGCACGGCCAGATTGGCGACGGTTATGTTGCCGATTATCGGGTACTTTTTAAGTTTATGCGAGTAAAACCAAATCAGGAAAATATAGCCTGAATAAAACAGGGCCACCCGCCACGAGACCAAAAATCCCAGCCCGACAACCACAAAGTTCAGCGTAAAATACACGTAAAGTTGCGTCGATTTGCTCACCAGTCGGTCCAGCATCGATTTGCGCGGGCGGTTGATCAGGTCTTTTTCCGAATCGTAAAAGTTGTTGATGATATAGCCCGATGCGATCGCCAAACTTGACGCTACGACCAGCAAAAACAGTTTGGCGTCCAGGATGACGTGCAACGCGGGCATGCTGGTAGGCGAGAGGATAAAAACCGCCGACAGGTATTGGGCTATGGCAATAATCGGGATGTTATAGCCCCGAACAACCGAGAACAGGCTGATAAACTTGAGAAGTAACAGCTTGTTTTTACGCCTCATCCAACGTGGTTTTGCCGACAGTCAAGGGCAGGTAGCCCAACATAAGTGCCCACAGGCCATATGTGACGTCGTGATTTCATTTTGATTCCGCTTTAAATTGGCGCAAACTGTTTGTGTTTTTGCCAGAATTAAAACCGATAAACTACTTCCAGTTTGTGGCCTTCGAGGGCTTTTTGAGCTTTTTCAAAATCCTGTGCAAAACCTAAAATATAGCCGCCACCGCCTGATCCGCAAAGTTTCAGATAGTAATCATTGGTTTCCAGGCCTTTTTGCCAGACGCCGTGAAACTGCTCTGGAATCATGGGTTTAAAATGGCTTAGCACCACTTTTGACAGCTTCTTGGTATTGGAAAAAAGCGATTTCATGTCGCCCTTGACAAAGTTCTCGACGCAGGCATCGGTATATTTGACAAATTGGTTTTTAACCATCTTCCGGAAGCCCTGGTCCTTGAGGTTTTCCATGAAAATGTTTACCATAGGCGCGGTTTCGCCCACAATTCCTGAATCCAGCAAGAACACTGCGCCTTTCCCGGTGAGTTCCTGCGACGGAATTCCCGTGGCCTCGATGTTGTCTTTTGAGTTGATCAGAATCGGGATGCTGAGGTAGCTGTTAAGCGGATCGAGTCCGGAACTCTTGCCGTGGAAAAACGATTCCATGGCCGAGAAAACAGTTTTGAGTGTCAGCAGTTTTTCACGCGTCAGGTTTTCCAAAACGGTGATTTTGTTGTTGGCGTACTGATCGTAAATCGCCGCCACCAACGCACCGCTGCTTCCAACGCCATAACCCTGTGGAATGCTGGAATCAAAATACATTCCGGCATCCACGTCCTTGCGCAAACGGTCCAGGTCAAACGAAACCAGTTCCGGCTGTTCGGCCTGCAAAGACTGCAGGTAATCTACAAAGCGCTTGAGGCTTTCATTGGATTTCACCGCCTGTTCCGACGGGTTTTCGTCAACCTTAAGCGCTCCTTTGTAAAAGTTATAAGGAATAGACAATCCCTTGGAATCCTTAATGATCCCATACTCACCAAAGAGCAGGATTTTCGAGTAGAATAGTGGACCTTTCATCAGGGCGATTAACAATTAACAGTTAACAATTAACGACGGAAAAGTAATCAATTTTCTTTGCTTTTTGCAGTGTTGATTATTTTAATTAACAACCGCAGAATCTCACGGACTTTGGCTTGTAACGATTCAATTTCAATTGTGGCGGCAATTTCAGATGCTTTTAGCAATTCCAGCCAGTATTCAGTTTCGTTTGCCTCCTTTAAACTAATCGACAATTTATTGATAAAGTCGGCTTTGCTCTGCGCGTACTCTGCTTCCCGCACGTTTGCTCCTATCGAAGTCCCCGCACGCAAAAGCTGTTTTGACAATATGTATTCACGCTGGTCAATGAGCGTCTTATATAAATTGACAATATCCAGTGCAAAGGCAAAAGACTTGTCCTTAATCAAATTGGGTTTCATCTGTATGGCGTATAAATTTATTTGGCGGGCCAATTGTTCATTGTTAACTGTTCATTGTTAACTCTTCATTGTCAATTATCAATTGTCAATTGTCAATTGAATCAGCTCCGTTTCCCAACCTGTCGCAAATGTACTGACCATTTTGACAGTACGCAATCAGCTCATTCTTAATAAATTCCAAAACTACTGAAGCGACATTTTTTGGGTAAAGCACGTGGACGTTGGCTCCGGCATCAAGCGTAAAGCAAACCGGAACACCACTGTTGCGGCGGAAAGCCCAGATTTTGTTGATGATTTCCAGCGTGGCGGGCTTCATCAAAATAAAATACGGGTTTGAGGTCATCATCATCGCATGCAGCGTCAACGCCTCACTTTCCGTAACCGATATAAAACCTTCCAGATCGCCGCTGGCAAAAATGTCAACCAATGCCGACAGGTTTTCGTGCGCCTGGGCAAATCGCCGCTCCGCAAACGGATGCCCGTGCATCAAATCATGCCCGACGGTACTCGAGACTTGTTTTTCGCCTTTGTCAACCAGCAGAATGGTATCCTGAAAATCGTGGAAATTTGGGTGGATTTCGCCCGGAAATTCAACGCCAAAATAGTCGCTGCTTCCCGAGATCCTGTCGTGTTTTCCCCAAACAACGACGCTTCCGTTTACGCTTCGGCACGCGCTGCCTGAACCCAATCGGGCCAAAAACGACGCCTTTTGCAAAAAATATTCGCGTGTCATCTGCGGATAAAGCAGCTGCTCGACACTCATCAAATTGACCGCAAGCGCCGCCATGGCCGATGCCGACGAAGCAATTCCCGAACTGTGCGGAAACGTATTGTGCGTGTCAATCGTAAAATGATAGTCGTGCAAAAAGCCCAGATAGGGAAGCGCACGCTTAAAAAAAGTCTCTATTTTAGGGCGAAACGACTCCTTTGGCTGGCCTTCAAAAAGCAGGTCGAATGAAAATTCACCATGGTTTTCCCGGCGCTCAAAAGTAAGCCGCGTCACGGTTTTGCAATTGTCAAGCGTCAGGCTCACCGATGGGTTGGCCGGCAATTGGTTATCCCTTTTGCCCCAGTATTTTACAAGGGCGATATTGCTTGGAGCGCTCCACGAAAAAGAGCCGTTGTCAATCCGGTTGGTATAGGCCGGCGGAGCAAAGTTTGGCGTCATGGGTAAAATTTAAACAAATATACCTGTTTTGCCAGCCGCAATTTGGCTAATTTTAATAAAAAATTCTGATGAACAAATTAACCAAAATCGCAGTCATGGTGGCCACTTGCCTGGCTGTTGGCTTTATTTCGGGACAGGCCACGCGCGCCGGTGTCGAAACCTGGTTTCCTACCATCAACAAGCCGTCGTTCAATCCGCCGGGGTGGGTTTTTGCGCCCGTCTGGACCGTGCTTTACATCCTCATGGGCGTAGCGGCCGGTATGGTGTGGGATCACATCGACCGCCAGCGCGAAACCGTTAGAAAAGGGCTGACGTTTTTTACCGCTCAATTGGCCCTTAACGCACTGTGGTCGTTTTTGTTTTTCGGATTGCAAAACCCGCTTTTGGCGTTTATCGAAATCATCATTTTGTGGCTCATGATTTTTGAGACCTTCAACGCGTTTCGTCGGGTTGACAGGACAGCCGCAAACCTGCTCTTGCCGTATCTGGCGTGGGTGAGTTTTGCCACGGTGTTAAACGGGACGATCTGGTGGCTTAACCGATAGACAAAGCAATCGCATCGGCGGCCAGAAATCCACCTGTCCAGGCGTTCTGAAAGTTGAATCCGCCCGTAATCGCGTCGATATCGAGCACTTCGCCGGTAAAATACAGTGTGTCGTGCAACTTGCTTTTCATGGTTTTAAAGTCGATTTCCTTAAGGTTGATGCCGCCCGCGGTGACAAATTCATCCTTAAACGTCGACTTTCCGTCAACTTTGAAAGCGGCGTGCGTGAGTTGTTCGCTTAGTTGCGTCAGTTGAATTTTTGACAGATTTGCCCATTGCGTTTCCGTCCCGATCGCGCTGGCGTTGCACAAACTTTCCCAAAGCCGGTTGGGGATGATTACATTTTCCAGCGGACCATTGGCGTCAAATACTGATTTTTTGCAGACCGTTTTTTTGGCATGCGCCGATTTGATTAAGGTCAGGATTTCCAAAGCTTCGTCCGTATCGATTCCGAGCCAGTTGACCAAAATCTCAAATTTGTAGTTGAGTTCAAACAGATCGCGCGCGCCCCAAGCCGAAAGTTTCAGTATGGCCGGCCCGCTCATGCCCCAGTGCGTAATCAACAGCGGTCCTGAAGCCTGCAGACGCGTTCCGGAAACTTTTATCGTAGCATTGGCGGCGATTCCCGCCAAGTTGGCAATGCGCGCATCCTTGATGTTAAAGGTAAAAAGCGACGGCACGGGCGGCACGATGGAGTGGCCCAGGGTTTTGGCCATTTCCCACATCTTGGGATTGCTTCCGGTGGCCATCACCAAAACTTTACAGGCAAAATTATCAACCGGTGTGTCGAGTTTCCAGCCGGCATCAGTTTTAAATATCGATTGTACGCTTTGTCCCGTCAGCACTTTGATGCCCAGCTTTTGCGTCGCCGCCATAAAACAATCGATGATGGTTTGCGAGGAATCCGATACGGGAAACATTCGGCCATCTTCTTCGATTTTCAGCTCAACGCCATGCTTTTCAAACCATTCAATCGTATCGCCAGATGCAAACCGGTGGAATGGGCCGCGAAGTTCCTTTTCGCCCCGCGGATAAAACTTAGCCAGATCGTTCGGGATAAAACAAGCATGCGTCACGTTGCAGCGCCCGCCTCCTGAAATCCGCACTTTTGACAGCGTTTCCTTTCCGCGTTCCAAAATGGCGATGGTCAGGTCTCCTCGTTTTTCAGCCAGGTTGATGGCCGTAAAAAATCCGGCTGCACCGCCGCCCACAACAATGACGTCAAAGCTTTTCATCATTTGGTCAATTCCAGCAAAACCGTGTCAAATGCCGAGTTGATCACCGCGTTTCCGTTGACTACCGTAGTTTGTTTGCCTGAATAGGCATCGCGTAAAATCGTTCCTTCGGCAAAAACCGATGATACGTCCAACTCTTTTCGGCCACTGGGCATTTCCAATCCGATAACCACGCGGTCAAGGTATTTTCCGTTTTTGTAACCGCGGCTAAAAACATAGGGCGATGCCGATATCTGGCGATGGATTCCCGCTCCGATGGCGGGATGGCGCTTGCGGAACTGTCCGAGCTTTTGCCAGTGTTCCATATGGCTTTGCACGTTTGGATCTGATTTAAGCTCGTCCCAGTTCATGAACGATCGCAGCGTAGCATCGCCTTGCGTACCCTCGATCACCAGCGGGCGGTTGGTCTCATCGCCATAATAAATTTGCGACTGCCCGGGCGAAAGCAAAAGCATGTTGGCGGCCTTGCGTCCGTGCTCGCGTTTTGGGTCGAATGGCTGGCCGTCGTCGTGTGATGAAAGGTAATTGAGAACGGTAAATCCTTCCAGTTGGTTGTTCAAAATATCTGAATATCTCGAAAAAACCGTTTCATACGATTCCTTTGCGTTCCATTTGAATTCAAAGTTGATCAGACTTTTAAAACCATTTGCAAAATAGTCCACCTTGCGGTCGCCAAAATCAAAATCTTTCCCGGCGCTGATGGAATAGTTGTACACTTCGCCCACGGTATAAAATCCGTTGGAATCCAGGACTTTTTCAGGGTTTTTCTTTTTCCATTGCGCAAACGCGTGATCGCACTGCTTTTTAAATTCCAGCCAGACACCTTCCTCGGTGTGTTTTACCGTATCGGCGCGGTAGCCATCAATGCCGTAATCGGTGATAAAATCAGTCAGCCATTTGATGATGTAATATTTGGGTGCCCGCGGATAGCCCGTGCGCTTAAAAAAGGCGTCCAGTTCCCTGACTTCTTTTTCATATCGGCCCTCTGCCTTCCATTTGGCTACCAGGAATTCCGGCAGGGCAACGCTGTCCTCGCTTTCAGTTTTGATGTCGGGCAGATTTTTTACAAGCGTGCACGTAACGGTGGTTTCATAAGTTTGATACGTGCATTGCGGTTGTGTGCGCACCCAGCTCTCCGGCCAAACCGAATCTTTTTCGGTTACCGGTCCGGTGTGATTGATAACGCCGTCAAGGATGATTCGGATGCCTTTTGCGTGTGCCTTGGTTACCAGTTCGGCAAGGTCGGCCTCGGTGCCAAAATTAGGATCGAGTTTGGTCCAGTCGCGCGTCCAATAGCCGTGAAACCCGTAGCTGAGGCCGGTTCCTTCGTCGGTTCCTTCGTGGATTTGCTCGACAACGGGCGTAAACCAAATGGCCGTCACACCCAGTTTGTCAAAATATCCCTCGTCGATTTTTTTGATGACACCGCGTAAGTCGCCGCCTTCAAACCCGCGCAGTTTTCCGGGAGTTTTTGTTCGGTCAAAGTTGACGTCATTTGAAGTGTCACCGTTGTAAAACCTATCGGTGAGCAAAAAATACACATTGGCGTTTTCCCAAACAAAGGGCGTTTTTTGGGCGTTGGCCTGCAAAAAACAAAGGAGCAGTATGGTTGACAGAAATCTCATCGCGTTGGGAGTTTTATATAAGTTGTGGTTTTCTTTCCGGGTTTTAGTGTAACCTCCAGGTCTACCATTCGGTTGTCGCGGAACACCGTAAAGGTAAGTTTTCTGGTTCGCGGTTTCCAGTTTTTGCCTGATTCAGGCGTGATTGTAAACAAAATCCGGTTTCCTTTTACGGTTGATTTGAAATGGAGGATTTCATATTCGCCGAGCGCATGGGCATTGGCCGTCACGCCATCGTCGTCGTACAACATGCCGGTGCTTTCCTTGACTTCAGGATCGTAAATGTAGTGGACGTATAATTCCTCAGGATTGTAATCGGCGGTTGATGCAACTTTTTGGCGCATTTGCGGAATAAATGATCCGCCCCTAAAAAAGTAAGGAATCTGGTTTTCGCGAGTGACAACCTGCAAGTGCGATCCGGCCTTGTATTTTTTGCCAAACGAATCATACCAGTTAGACGTCTTTGGAAAGTAAACTTGAACGGCTTTCTGACCCTTTTCCAAAACGGGCGCTACCAGCACGTCGTCGCCCCAAAGGTAGTTGGCCGATTTGGCATACAGAAAATCATACTCGGGCTCTTCAAAAAACAGCGGGCGCATCAAAGGCAGGCCCGATTGTGAATTCTTAAAGGCAGCGGTGTAATTATAGGGCAAGAACCGATACCGGAGTTCGATGGCCTGCTTGGCCAGATCGCGTGTTTTGGCATCCCAGAAAACCGGTTCTGACGGCACATCTTCCTGCGCATGCGGGCGAAAAATCGGCTGAAACACGCCATACTGCAGCCAACGCACATAGAGTTCCGGATCGCGCATATCGCCGGCAAAGCCTCCCAAATCCGAATGCATAAACGCCATGCCCTGAAGGCCCATTTGCAAGGCGAGTTCCGGCTGACCGGCTAGTCCGCCCCAGGAGCGGCCCACATCGCCCGACCACGGAATCATGCCAAACCGCTGTGATCCTGAATAACCTGATCGCATCAGCACAAACGGCCTGACTTTGGGAAAGTCGCGGGCATAGCCGGATGCAATCAGTCCGGCCCATTCGTGTCCGTAAATGTTGTGCACCTGGTGCGCGCTTCCGGTGTGATGCACAACCCAGTCCGGATGGACTTCGGGTTCGCCAAGGTCGCCCCAAACACCTGCGACGCCTTTGTTGGCCAAGTCTTTATAGATGTTCCAGAACCAATCGCGGGCCTTGGGTTTAAAAACATCGATTAGTCCGGTGTTGCCAAAATAGAAGTCATATCGCGCGGGTTTTCCCGCCGTGTCGGTGGCCAGGATTCCGGCATTAACCGCCTCGTTCCAGCGTTTTGAAGTTGAGAGGATAAAGGGTTCGGTGATGGGAATGGTTTTGACGTTTTGGTCGTTAAAGCGTCGCACCATGCCTTCAAAATCCGGAAAGCTGTCGCGAAACACCTCGAGGTTGCCCATGGTTCCCTTGAGCTCGGCGCCAAACCAGTACAGGTCGAGAATGATGGCATCGACGGGGATGTCGTGTTTGCGGAATTCGGCGATGGTGGCCTGGGCTTCTTGTTGCGAATGATAGCCAAAACGGCTGGAAAAATTGCCCAACGCCCAACGCGGAAGCAAGGGCTGGCGGCCGGTGAGTTGGGTGTAGTGATCCATGAGTCCGGCCCAGTTTGAGGAGGCAATGACCTGATACGTCGTGCGTCCGGAACTTTCATAGGCCAGGGTGTTGTTTTTGGCGCTGTCCAGGTCGAGCCAGCCGGTTGACGCATTGTCAAAATGCACCATGTAGATTTTGGATGACAAGGCAATAGGCATGCAAAAATTCATCAGCGGGGCGTGCGTTTCATAGCCGTAGTGCGCGCGGTTGTAGAGTTCCAGGCGATGCCCGCGGCGGTTCATGCCCAAAACCCGCGATCCGCCTCCGTAAAGCGCCTCATTGGGATCGAGCTGAAAGTTGATGACAAAGGCGCTGTCTTTTGCCGTATAACCGTTTTTTTCGCTCAACAGCAATTTATTTTTGTAGTAATAGCGGAGTTTAAATGGCGATTTTTCTATCTGGACGGCGATGCCCGGAGTGCCGTATTCAAAGATGTTGTCTTTTTGGTGGGCTTGCATGGTGGGGTTTTGGGGCGATGCCACTACAGCATGCGAATCCCTTTCAGGTGCGGGTTTTCCGGTGGGGGAAAAGGTAGTTTGTACAACGCCTTCACTGTAGAATTCAATGGCGTATCGCCCGTCCGAAACATTGATGGTAAGCGTGTTGCCACTGGTGGTGTGGCTGATGTACTGCCGGGTTTGTCCGGTGGCGGCAAAGACGAAAAAAGCCGCGGTGAAAAGGAAAAATTTCTTCATAAGGTAATGCCCTAGCCCGGATTGCAGTGTAAATCCTTTTTGGCCGGTAGGCAAAAAAGATTGCAACGGAAAGCCGGATCAAGCTCCTAAAATTAGTAAAAACCGTCGAGCCGCGCCGTTAACGTGGGCTGAGTTCGAGAATCAGTGGCGTTTTGGCCGGGATTTGCAGGTCTTGTAAAAGGCTGAAAGTTTTACCGGAAAGCGCGTCGGTGGCGGATTTGTACGGACTCAGATTTTCGCTGAAGCGTTGTAACTTGATGGTTTGTGCCGTTGTCGAGTTGTTGATTACGACCATTACGGACGCGTTCTCGTTGTGGCGGAAATAGACGTAGACGTTGTCCTGCGGAATGTATTGCGTGGTGCGTCCGGTGTGGATAACAGGCTGGTTTTTGCGCCAGTTGAACAGTTTTTTTGTAAAGTTGAAGTAGTCGTTTTGCCGTTCCGTCCTGCCTTGTGCGGTAAAGGCGTTTTGTGGATCGCCGGGCCAACCGCCGGGAAAGTCGCGACGAATGTCAGGATCGCCCTGGTTTTTGTCGCCCTGCATGCCAATCTCTGACCCGTAATAAATTTGTGGAATGCCGCGCACGGTGGCAATCAGGGTGAGTGCCAGTTTGTAATCGGCGATGTCGGGATACAGATGGTTGAGGCGTTGCGTGTCGTGATTTTCTGCAAAGACCAGCAGGTTGTTGATGTCGGGATACAAAAAGTCATTGACAAAATTCTCGTACATGCGGATCATGCCTTTGTCCCACTCGGGCTTGACTTCCGAGAATCCGGCGCTGATGGCGTTATGAAGCGTGAAATCCATCACCGACGGAAGGTAGGAATTGTAGCTTTGGATGGCTCCGATTTTCGAGTTTCGCTGCCAGTAGGCCATTTGTGCCTGGTCGTGCATCCAGACTTCGCCCACGATGTTGAAATGCGGGTATTCGTCCATGATCGCCTTGGTCCAGCGGGCGATGGCGTCTTTGTCGCAATAGGAATAAGTGTCGACGCGGAAGCCGTCCAGGTTGGCGTGTTCGATCCACCAAATGGCGTTTTGGATGAGGTAGTTTAGGACAAGCGGATTTTTCTGATTCAAGTCAGGCATGGATTTTACAAACCAGCCGTCCATGCAGTATTTGGCGTCGATGGCCGATGCGTTGGGATCCATTTGCGTGGTCATCCGGTAGTTGCTTTGCGCGTATCCCGGAAATTGATGGATCCAGTTGTAGGTTGGCAGGTCGTTCATCATCCAGTGGTTGCCCCAGTGGTTGGTGACGTAGTCTTTAATGAGCTTCATGCCACGCTTGTGAAGTTCAGCCGACAAGTTTACGTAATCCTGGTTGGTTCCAAAACGCGGATCGATTTTGTAGACGTCTGACTGTCCATAGCCGTGATACGAACCACGCGGATCGTTGTCCTCGCAAAGTGGCGTGCTCCAGATAGCTGTGGCGCCCAGCTCTTTTATGTAATCAAGGTTGTTGATGATGCCTTGAATGTCGCCGCCGTGACGCGATCCGGCTACCTGGCGGTTGGCTTTGTCGAGCATGCCGGGCATGTCGTCGTTTTCCGGATTTCCGTTGGCGAACCTGTCGGGCATGATGAGGTAGATCACATCTGATGAATCAAACCCTTTGCGCAGCCTGCTTTTTGAATCTCGTTGCCTGATTTCGTAGGCTTGTTTAAAGGCTGTTTTCCCTTTTTTGCCAAAGCTGAAAGTCAGTGTTTTGGCGCCGGTGATTTCTTTGGTATCGACCGTGACAAAAACATAGTTTGGATTTTCCGTCCGGGTAACGCCGGTGATGGGAACATCGGTAACTGAAACCTCGTACTGCGCAATGTCCTTACCGTAAAACATCACCTGAAGCTCCGGATTGTGCATGCCGGCGTACCAAAATGGCGGTTCGGTTCTTTGCGGTTGGGCGAAAAGGGACTGGGAGAAGAGGAAAGCGGCAATGAAGAGAACCGGGCCGAGATTCAGGCCTGAGTTGAATTTATGGCTGAGGTTTTGGGTTAAACTGAGTTTTTGCGTTAGGTTGAGGTTTTGGTTAAACCCCAAAGGTTTTAAAAACCTTTGGGGTTTCCAACCCGAAAATTTAAATTTTTCCATGCTCGATACTTTTAATTTCAATCAACTCCCGATAAAACCGTCGCCTGAATAAACTTCCGGTTCGGTTGTACCGTTTGTTGATCGCCTTTGCGTAGCTGTTCAGCAAATTTGATAACGGCAAATACAAACGGTCCCGGTAGCGACACGGAATATCGTCTTCCGGATAAAACCTTAAAACAAGTTCAATCCGCCGGACATCTACGTCACAGGCCATAATTTCGCATACATCGTCCAAGTGGCGGCTGGCCAATTTCCTGAAGTACGACATGTTCGATCGCTCAAAAATAACCGGTTGGTTCCCGTTTCCCGATTGCACTATCCGATAAATTTTACCCGGTAAAAGAGGCATGATTTTCTGCATACGCTAAATAACACCATCGCCCACTTTTACGGGTGCAGAAATTCTGCCGAAAATCTTAAATTTTTACGGCCATCGCCGGTTCAACTTTTAGGGCCGATCCGTTGACAAAAACCTCCAGTACGTCGCCGTCTTCCAGGAAAAATTCGGTAGCGGTGCGTGTTACGGAGACCCGTAAAATCCGGTTTCTGAAATTGATCTTAAACGAGTAGCCGTCCCATTGATCGGGAATGCGCGGTGTAAAATGAAGGGCATTGTCACGCACCCTCATGCCGCCAAAACCTTCGACAATGCTCATCCAGGTTCCGGCCATCGACGTAATGTGCAGTCCTTCCTTGACCTCTTTGTTGTAATCGTCCAGGTCCAGTCGGGATGTGCGCAGGTAAAAAGTATAGGCCATGTCCATTTTGTCGAGCGCCGCCGCCTGAATCGAGTGGACACAAGGCGATAGCGAACTTTCATGAACGGTAAACGGCTCGTAAAAATCAAAATGCCTTTCGAGTTGTTCGCGCGTAAAATGGTCTTCAAAAAAGTAGAAGCCCTGCAGCACGTCAGCTTGCTTGATATACGCCGAACGCAGAATCCTGTCCCACGACCACTTTTGGTTAATCGGTCGTTGCGAGGCATCCAAATCAGACACCTTCACCAATTCCTTGTCCATAAATCCGTCCTGTTGTAGGAAGATGTCGCGTTCCTCGTCATAAGGAAAGTACATCTTATCGGCCACTGTTTTCCACTTGCCGATTTCGACCTCATCCAAGTTGGTCTTGGCCATGATTCGGGCGTAATCTTCGGGATATTTTGCAGCTACGGTTTCAATTTGATCGGCTGCGTAGTTGATGCACCACTGCGCCAGATAATTCGTATACCAGTTGTTGTTGACGTTATTCTCGTATTCGTTTGGTCCGGTGACGCCCAGGATCACATAGCGGTTTTTGGATGTCGACCAGGTGGCGCGCTGATGCCAAAAACGCGCAATCCCGATAAGAACTTCCAATCCCTTTTCCGGAATATAGCTGTAATCGCCGGTGTAGCGGTGGTAATTAAAAATCGCAAACGCAATGGCGCCGTTGCGGTGAATTTCCTCAAAAGTAATTTCCCACTCGTTGTGGCATTCCTCGCCGTTCATCGTCACCATCGGGTAGAGTGCCGCACCGCCGGAAAATCCCAGTTTTTGAGCATTCTCGATGGCTTTGTCCAGTTGGTTGTACCGATACGTCAGCAGGTTTCGGGCAACTCCCTGGTCCTTGGTCGCCATGTAAAACGGAATGCAATACGCCTCGGTGTCCCAGTAGGTCGATCCGCCGTATTTTTCGCCGGTGAATCCTTTTGGGCCGATGTTGAGCCGTGAATCGCGTCCGGAATAGGTTTGGTTGAGCTGAAAGATGTTAAACCTGATGCCTTGCTGGGCCTTGACGTCGCCGTCGATGGTAATGTCCGACATTTCCCAGATTTTTGCCCACGCGCGCACCTGATCATCCAGCATTTCGTCGAAACCTTTTTGCGCTGCCTGGCGTATGACGTCTTTGGCTGCGCCGATGGTATCGCGGTGGTTTAATGATGCCGTATATCCGCCAATCTTTTCCAAAACCGCTGATTGTCCGGCTGGAACTGTCGCCTCATACCGGTGCGATATTTTGCTCGCAGACGATTCGGTCACTGCTGATGCCGATGCCTTTTGACCGGCAACCCACAAAGTGTTGTGCATAAAGGCAGTGGCGGTAAAATGGGTCTTAAAGGTTCGGGCCGTTACAAAGGCTGATGCGCCATCTTCGTCGGCGTTAAGCGGTTCCCAGAATTTTTCATCCCAGTTGGCATCCATGTTTTGCACGCCGGCATCAACGTATGGCGTAAAGACGATAGTTGCATTGCTATTAAGCGGTGTCACGCTGTAACGGATGGCACCGGCTTCGGCCAGATCCAGCGACAGGAACCTTTTGGCCTCGACGCGAATCT
>CAZIBV010000058.1:0-16323 GCA_964537345.1 uncultured Flavobacterium sp.
CGGCGGATATTGCAGGAGCAGATTGAAAAAAGAAAAAACTATGAAAAAGGAATCGGTTAATATAGATAAGGATTTCCGCGAAAAGCTAGCAGCAAGGGAAATTGCCCCAAGCCCGGCTGCGTGGGACCGTTTGGACGCCATGCTCACCGTGGCTGAAAAGAACGAGGGCAAAAAGCCGGTCGGTATCAACCTCTGGCTGGTAGCCGCAGCTGTTTCGGCCGTGTTGCTCGGGATTTTTTTCCTCTCGGAATCCCATCAAAAATCGGTGGAACAAATGGTGCAAACGCCACAACCAGTACAAGACGTTCAGCCCTTACCGGTAACTGATTCGGTTGAAGCTGAACCCAAAGTTTTACCTGCGCAACCAATGGGTTCGCCAAGAATCATCCAACGTTCGCAAATGGCGCAGGCCGAGCCCAAAACCATTCAGCAGGAAACCATTCAACAGGAAACCATCGAGCCGCAAACCAATCAACCGGAGCCCGCATTGCCCAAGTCATTTACCGGTCCGGGCGTCGAGGAGTTGTTAGCCGCTCAACCCGAGGTCAAGTCGAAACGCATCAGCATCAAGCCGTCGTCCTTGCTTACCGAGGTTGATGGCGCTTTGGAGCGATCCTTTCGCGAACGCGTGCTGGAATCAGTCGACGATAAATTTCGCAAAGCCCGCACCGCCGTCGCTAACAGAAACAACGAGTAGTTTTAATCATCAATCAATAATCGTGATTCCCGGAAACCCGGCCGGAACGGGAGTTGCCATGTAAGTTTTAAATCATCAAAATCAAAATCACCATGAAGAACATTACCCTTTACCTCGCCTTTGCGTTTTTGGTGTCGTTTGCCGCGACAGCTCAGGAGACATTTTCCGAGCGCGCCAAAGCCATCGCCCAAAAAATCCAGCAAATCAACAAGGAAGAAAAAGACGCGCTCAAGGAAGAACTTGAAGCCGTAAACAAAAAGCTTGAAAACGGCGAAATCTCAACCCAGGATGCCGATCTGCAAAAAATCCGCCTGGCTGAGGTTCGCGCCAAAAACATCGAAGATCGCGTGGCCGAGGAGCAAGTCAAGCTCGACGCGCTGGTTCAGGATCAGGTTGACGGAAAAATCACCGACGACTCCACCAAAACGTTCCGGATTACGTTTACAAACAAAAAAGACAAGCCTGCTGCAGGAGAGCGCCGAACAACCTCACAAATGGTATTCGCCTTTGGCTTGAATCACCTGGAAACCAACAACAGCATCGCCCATTCAGATTTTGGCGTCTGGCGTTCAAAGTTCTATGAGTGGGGCGTTACCTGGAAAACCCGTCTGATAAAAGACAACAACCTTTTGCACGCCAAATACGGTGCGTCGTTGATGTTCAACAACCTGCGGCCAACCGACAACCGCTATTTTGACGTCGACGGAAGGCAAACCAACCTGGTTACCGCGCCCGTCAATCTCGACAAATCCCGCTTAAGCACGGTTTATCTGGCCATGCCGCTCCACCTGGAATTCGATTTTGGCAAAAAGAAAGAGCGCGACGGCAAGCAGGTATTCCTGAGCCATCAATCCTTCCGACTGGGCATTGGCGGCTACATGGGTGGATTGCTCCGCGCCAAGCAAGTGCTTAAATACCACGACGCCGACGGCAACCGCGTTAAGGACAAAACCATCGGGGATTTCAACGTCACCGAATTCATCTACGGACTCAGCACCTATGTCGGTTACCGCGACCTGACGCTTTACGCCAAGTACGACCTCAACCCGTTTTTCAAGAACAATGCAGTCGACCAGCGCAACATCTCCCTTGGCCTGCGCTTTGACTTTCAGTAAAAGTTAAGTTAGTTATAAAGTGAGAAACACGTCTTTGCGGGCGTGTTTTTTTTTGGGCGTGCCGGCGGCTACACCACCACCGCAAATCAACTTTTTTCCGGCCGCCGTCGCGCTGTCCGCCGTGCACGGCACGTTGCTCCCATCGCTCACGCGGGTTCGCCTACGGGTCAGGATGAAATCAACTTTAAGCACAATCCTTTTCCCGCCCTTGCCGCTTTTATTTATCTTTGAAATCTTGATTCCAGACCCTTGATTTCAAAATCCACCATCGACGCAGTTTACGACACCGCCCGGCTTGAAGAAGTCATCGGCGAGTTTGTGCAGCTCAAGCGTTCCGGCAGCAATTACAAGGGGCTCAGTCCTTTTAGCGATGAGCGGACGCCGTCGTTTATGGTGTCGCCCACCAAGCAAATCTGGAAGGATTTTTCATCCGGAAAAGGAGGGAATGTCGTGGCTTTCCTAATGGAGCACGAACATTTCACGTATCCCGAAGCCATCAGGTATCTGGCCAAAAAATACGGAATTCCCATCGAGGAAACCCAACAAAACGACGAAGAGAAAGCATCCGCCGATCTTAGGGAAAGCCTGTATCTCGTATCGGAATTTGCCCAAAAATACTTTGAAAACACGCTCTGGAACACCGACGACGGAAAAGCTATCGGCCTGAGTTATTTTAAGGAACGCGGTTTTACCAACGACACCATTCGCAAGTTTGGCCTGGGTTATTCGCCCGAGGTTTGGGACGCGTTTTCCAAAGAGGCATTGGGCAAGGGTTACAAACTTGAATTTCTGGAAGGAACCGGCCTGACCATCGTTCGCGAGGACGGCCGCACCGCCGACAGGTTCCGCGGCAGGGTGATGTTTCCCATCCACAGTTTGTCCGGCCGCGTGCTGGGCTTTGGCGGTCGTACCCTTACCGCCGACAAAAAGGTAGCCAAATACCTTAATTCGCCCGAGAGCGAAATTTACCACAAGAGCAAAGTCCTTTACGGGATTTACTTTGCCAAGGCTGCCATTGCCAAGCAGGACAACTGCTACCTGGTTGAAGGTTACACCGACGTCATACAATTTGTGCAATCCGGGATCGAGAACGTCGTGGCATCATCCGGAACGGCGCTCACACCTGACCAAATACGCCTCATCAACCGCCTGACCAAAAACATCACCGTTCTTTTTGACGGCGACGCGGCCGGGCTCAGGGCTTCCCTTCGCGGCATCGACCTCATTTTGGAACAAGGCATGAACGTGCGCGTTTGTACTTTTCCCGACGGCGAAGACCCCGACAGTTTTGCCAAAAAGCACACCCATGAAGAACTATCGGCGTACCTGACGGCCAACGCCCAGGATTTTATCAGTTTCAAGGCGCACGTCCTGATGCAGGAAGCGCAAAACGATCCGATCAAAAAAGCCGATACCATCCGCGATATGGTGGGCAGCATCGCCAAAATTCCCGACAGGATTCAGCGGGAAATCTTTATCCGCGAGTGTTCGCGCATCATGGACATATCGGAACAGGTGCTTTTGAGTTCACTGGCGCAACTGGTGCAAAAAGACATCGCCGAGGCCGGAAAAAAACTCAAACAGGATCAAAAAGCACAGGCTTTTGAGGTGGTTCGCAATGAGCCGGCGCAGCTTGAAAAGATTGACATCCGCAACATGCTCGAGCGTCGGATTATCGAAATCTTGTTGCTTTACGGTGAGCGCGTCGAGACTTTTGAGGATATTTTGTTAAAGACAAATGACGACGGCGAACTCGAAGAGCTTGTCATCAAAAAAGACTATTCAGTTTACGAGCGAATTTTCCTGAGCTTGCAGGAAGATGAGATGGAACTTTCCAACCCGGTTTTTCAGGCGATTTACAAGGATTTGATGGACTATTTTCATCAAAACGAAACTTTTGCCATCGACCAATACCTTCAGCGACTTCCCGATGACCTTCACGGCGAGGTAACCAGTATTTTAATGCACGACGAGCGCGAGATGCTTCACAACTGGGAGGTACGCCAGATTTACGTCAAGCAAAAGGATCAGACGATTGCGCAATATGTCAATGAAACCATTCTTTCCCTGCGATGGTACCTGGTCAGTGATATGATCGAAAGCCTAAAAGTCGACGTCAAGCCCGAAGCCGACAACAGTGAAACTCTCGGTATGATTGTCGAATATGGTCGCCTGGTGCATGCCTTTGCAAAAAAGTTGGGCAGGGTAATGTCGCGCTATCACTAAACGATTTCCAGCGTTTTCGCCTTGTTGACCAAATCCACCAGATTGGTTACGTTAAGTTTGGTAAGCAGCCTGAGTTTGTAAGTGCTGACGGTTTTCTCGTTGAGGTTGAGAATCTTGGAAATTTCGTTGTTTTTCTTGCCGTCGCTCAGGTAGCGCAAAACCTCGATTTCGCGGTTTGACAGTTTGCGATAAAGGCGTTCGCTTTTGTTTTGCTTGGCGATGAGGGCCAGGTTCTTTTTAATCTGATCGCTCAAAACCACCGTTCCCTGATGTACTTTCATGATGGTAATGCCCAGCGTTTCAAGCTTTGCGCTTTTGTGTACAAATCCTGAAACCCCTGATTTTATCGCGTTAGGCGCGTAAATCTGTTCGGAAAGTGCGGTGAAAATAATGATTTTCGTCTTGGGATGGTTTTTAAGAATAGCCTTGATTTCATAAATACTCGTCAGTCCGTCGAGCTCAAGATCCATAATCAAGACATCAATTTCCCGGTTGCGCAACGCCTCGGGTATCATAAAGAAGTTTCCAACGTTTGATACGATATTGATTTCGGCGTGTTCCCTGAAATAAGCTTTGACCCCAAAGTGTACCACCGGGAAGTTATCCGCTAAACATACATTGATCATGACTGATAATTTAAATGTTTACCGACTCGGGGCTAGTAAAAGTATGAAAAAAACAAAAGCAACCTCCTGTTAATGTTAAAATTTTCATTTCAAGTCATTTGGAATCAGGCAAACAGGTATCGGATCCATCTTGTGGCGGTTCATTCGGTTAAGCCTGGTATAAATTTCAAAAACCTCGCGCTGGCGTCCGGAAAAGTCGGCGGCCTGACGGTTGTGTGCAACCTGATCCATCGCCCATTCCAGTTCGTCATAAGTGGCGCCCAACTGGTCTTCGTCCGAGCGGTCGTCGGCAAAAAGTCCATCGGCCGGCTTGGCTTGTAAAATAGACTGCGGAACGTCAAGAAATTGTCCCAGGGCGCGTACTTCCGACTTGAGCAAATCAGCAATCGGGCTGATATCGACTCCGCCATCTCCATACTTGGTATAAAATCCGACACCAAAATCTTCAATCTTGTTTCCCGTTCCCGCTACCAGCAATTTGTGGACGCCCGCCACGTAGTAAAGTGCTGTCATTCTAAGCCGGGCCCGCGTATTGGCCATTGTCAAGTCAAGCCGGGCTTTGTTTTCATGGGGTTTGACCTGGGCGCCAAACGTGTCAAAAACGGGAGTCAGATCAACAATTTCCGCGCTTACGTTGGGATACTTTTCCATCAACCGCGCAATGTGTTCTTTTCCGCGGCTTACGTGACTTTCAGGCTGGTGAATCGGCATTTCGACACAAACCGTTTTCATGCCCGTCTGTGCGCAAAGGGTAGATGTGACCGCCGAGTCTATTCCGCCGGAAATCCCAACAACAAAACCGTCAACTCCGGCGTTCTTGGCATAATTGGAAAGCCAATTGACGATGTGTTGGTTTACTGCGTAAAGGTTGAGCGTTGTTGCCATTGTATTTGATTGGTGAAACGTATATTTGCAAATTCAAATTCCAGTCGCTAAATTATGCAACTCATGAAGAAAGTTTTTATTCTGCTTCCCTTAATTTTTATGCTTTTTGCATGCGACGAAAAATCAAAAGTTGCAAAGGCAGTCGAGGAAATTCCGCTGGAGATGCAGGTCGAGCGATTTGACAAGCAGTTTTTTGAAACGCCTCCCGCCAAACTGGCCGAACTCAAGGCCAAGTATCCGTACTTTTTTCCCGGCAATGACGACGGCGTCTGGATTGAAAAAATGCAGCATCCGCAGTGGCGCGAGTTGTATCAGGAAGTGCAAAAGACCTTTCCCGATTTTGAAAAGGAAACCACGCAGCTTGAAGATCTCTTTAAACACGTAAAATATTACTATCCCAAAACGCCTACGCCCAAGGTGGTGACGCTTATATCTGAAATGGATTACAGCAACAAAGTCATCTATGCCGATAGCCTTTTGCTGATTTCACTGGAGCTTTACCTGGGCAAGGATCACCGGTTTTATCAATTTCCGGACTATCTGAAGCAAAATTTTACCAAGAGCCAGCTTGTACCCGATGTCGCAACGGCGGTGGCCGAGGAGAAAGTAAAAGCGCCCGAGAACAATTCGCTTTTGGCTCTCATGGTTTACTTTGGCAAGGAGTTGTATCTAAAGAGTTTGTTTCTTCCTGAGGCTACCGACGCTGATTTGATTGGTTTTACGCCTGAGCAAATAGCTTGGTGCAAGGAGAATGAAGCGTACATCTGGAGGTATTTTGTAGAGGGCGAACTGCTTTACGACACTGATCCAAAACTGGCCAACAGATTTATCAATCCGGCGCCATTTTCAAAATTCTATCTGGAGATCGACAATGAGTCACCCGGGCGGATCGGGCAATGGATTGGCTGGCAGATCGTCAAGTCCTATATGGACAACCACAGTAAAACTCCGCTGAACCAGTTGCTGGAGATGAATTCCAAAACCTTATTTGAAGCCTCGCGCTACAAACCTAAAAAAGACTGATGAAACAATCTGAAATCACCATAGGCGTCACCCTCGACGAAAACCAAGTTCCGGAAAGCCTTAGCTGGACTGCCCGCGACGGCGGAATTGAAGATGAAAAAGCCAAGGCGATACTGCTCTCGGTTTGGGACAGCAAAGCCCAGGAAACGTTGCGCATCGATCTTTGGACCAAAGACATGCCCGTTGACGAAATGAAAAAGTTCTTTCACCAGACGCTCGTTGCCATGTCCGATACTTTTCAGCGCGCTACCGGCGATGAGAAAATGGCCGATACCATGAAGGACTTTTGTGACTATTTTGGCGAGAAAATGAATTTGCTTAAGTAAGCCCGGGCTTTAAAGATCCCCGCTCTTGAAAACTTCCTTGTTCAACTCGTCGATGTAGTTGAGCAAGTCAGCTTTTCCCGTGCCTTCAAGTGATGAAGTGACAAAGTAAGGAGGCATTTCTTCCCACTCGCCGGCCAGCATTTTTTTGCGGTAATCGGCAACGTGGCTGTTGACTTTTGATTTTCCAAGCTTGTCGGCTTTCGTAAAAACGATGCAAAACGGAACGCCATTTTCAGCCATCCAGGCCATGAATTCCAAATCGATTTTTTGCGGTTCGTGCCGGATGTCAATCAGTACAAAGGCGCACACCAACTGTTCACGGGTGTTAAAATAATCGGTGATGAACTGCTGAAAAACCTGCTTGGCTGACTTGGAAACCCGCGCGTAACCATAACCCGGCAAATCCACCAAAAACCAGTTCAGGTTTATTTTAAAGTGATTGATAAGTTGCGTCTTGCCCGGTCTTGACGACGTCTTGGCCAAATTCTTATTGCCTGTCAGCGAATTGATCAGCGACGACTTGCCAACGTTTGACCGCCCGATAAAGGCGTATTCCGGCAGCCGCTCGGTTGGGCATTTGGACACATCCGAGTTACTGACGACAAATTCGGCGCTAGTGATCTGCATTACTTACCTGAAATTTCCGGGTTGTTTTTAAGCCAGTCGAACATGATGCGGTTAAACTCATCGGGGTGTTCCATCATGGCTGCGTGTCCGCATTTGTCAATCCAGTAAAGGGTTGAATTGGGAAGCTTTGCGTGGAATTCCTCGGCTACTTCAGGCGGAGTTACCTTGTCATTGCGGCCCCAGATGATGCAGGTTGGGATATGCATTTTGGGCAAATCCTTGGCCATGTTGTGTCGGATCGCACTCTTGGCGATGGTCAGCGTTTTGAGCAGTTTTATCCTGTCGTTGGCCACAGCGTAAACTTCATCGACGATTTCCTTTGTGGCAATTTTTGGGTCGTAAAAAACGTCCTGCGCCTTTTTGTGGATGTAGTCGTAATCGCCGCGGCGTGGATAGCTGTCGCCCATCGCATTTTCATACAATCCCGAACTGCCGGTAATGATAAGTCCCGACATTTTTTCAGGGTACATCTTGGCGTGGTAAAGCGCGATATGCCCGCCCAGCGAGTTGCCTAAAAGCACCACGCGGTCAAGTTTTTTATAGGTGATGAAATCCTTGACGTATTTGGCAAATGCCTTGACGTTTGTCTTAAGAATGTTTTGCGTATACAGTGGCAGTTCCGGGATGATGACGCGGTAACCGTGTTGCGGAAAGAACTTGGCCACACCGTCAAAATTGCTCAACCCTCCCATTAGTCCGTGAAGCACAATGATGGGAGTTCCCTCGCCGGCTTCAAAATATTTGTATTTGCCGTCCTGTATCAGTTGATGGCTCATAGGTATTTTGTCTGGTTCGGACAAATATAGCAGTTCTGCAGCAAGTAGACAGAATCGCACGATGGTTTTTTATCAGCGGCTAATGGTTCCGTCTCCCACCATTTTCCCGAATTGCCAGTGTGTTCAGGCCAATCCAATATCCGATGATGTCCGGCTATGGCTTGAAATTGCTATTGTAGGCTGATTTACAACGGTCTTAACACAAAGTTAATAAGTGTAAAACTTATCAACAAAAGTGGGAAGAAGTGGTAAGTGGTGGGAAAATCTTTCTATTTTTGTTTCAATTAAGTTAGGATACGTGGAACCAATCATCGGGACATACGAGTGCAAAGCCGACGACAAAGGCAGGCTGATGCTACCGGCGCCGCTCAAAAAGCAGATGGCTGCCGCGCTTCAGGACGGGTTTGTCTTGAAGCGTTCGGTTTTTCAGCCCTGTCTGGAATTGTATCCCATGACCGAGTGGAACGCCATGATGGCCCGTATCAACAAACTCAACCGATTTGTCAAAAAGAACAACGACTTTATCCGTCGGTTTACTGCTGGTGTAAAGCTGGTTGAAATTGACGGCGCCGGACGTTTGCTCATCGCCAAAGATCTCAAGGCGTATGCGTCTATCGAGAATGAGGTGGTTTTGGCGTCGGCCGTGAACATTATTGAGATTTGGGATAAAACCCTTTATGAAAAATCTCTCGACAACACTGAAATTGATTTTGCCGATCTGGCCGAGGATGTAATGGGGAATTTGAATGATGGCGACAATGGAATATCATAATCCGGTGCTTTTAATGGAAACCGTCGACGGGCTAAACATCAAGCCTGACGGGACCTATGTCGACGTCACATTTGGCGGAGGCGGGCACTCGCGTGAAATTCTGCGCCGTCTCGGACCCAATGGCCGCCTGTTTGGTTTTGACCAGGACGAGGACGCGCAAGCCAATTCGATTGATGATCCACGGTTTGTGCTGATTCCGGAAAACTTCAGGTTTTTAAAGCGCTTTTTGCGTTTTCATGGCGTAAAGCAGGTTGATGGGATTCTGGCTGATTTAGGCGTGTCGTCGCATCAGTTTGACGTGGCCGAGCGCGGATTCTCAACCCGTTTTGACGCCGGTCTGGACATGCGGATGAGCCGTCGTGGCGAGCTGGATGCCTTTACGGTCGTCAACCAATACGATGAATCGGCGCTGCGCAAACTGTTTCTGGAATACGGCGAACTCAAAAACGCTCCCGTCCTTGCGCGTACTATCGTCGAGGCGCGAATGGTAAAACCCATCAGGAATACTGAAGAACTTAAAAAAGTGTTGTCGCGATTGATTCCGCAGCACAAAGCTCATAAGATTTTGGCGCAGATTTACCAGGCCATCCGCATCGAGGTCAACCAGGAAATCGATGTACTCAAAGAGTTTCTGGAGCAATCGCTGGAGGTTTTAAAGCCCGGCGGACGTTTGAGCGTCATCTCCTACCATTCACTCGAAGACCGTTTGGTTAAGCGATTCATGCGCAACGGAATGTTTGAAGGCGAACCTGAACGCGACATGTTTGGAAATTTCAGCGTGCCGTTTGCCATCGTCGAAAAACTCATCGTCCCAACCGAAGCCGAAATAAGCATCAACAACCGCGCACGCAGCGCAAAATTGCGGGTAGCCCAAAAACTGTGAAGCACAATATCTACAATATCCTCAAGGCGCGCTTCCTCATTAACGAGGATGCAGTTAAGAATTGGCGGTTTATTGTGTTTCTGATTGTGCTGGCCATTGTGATGATCGCCAACACCAACCGTTACGAGCAAAAGGTGTTCAGGATTGCCGAGCTCACCGGCGAGGTAAAGGAGCTCCGGTCAGAATTCGTCGACAGGCGATCAGAACTGATGAAACTCAAAATGGAATCGACCGTGTCGGAAAAAATGAAGGAAAAGGAAATCTTCCCGTCGTCGGCACCACCGGTAAAAATTAAAGTAACCAAGAAACCTGAACCCGGTTTTTTTGAACGTTTATGGAAGTAGAAAACAAGAACATATCGTACCGCATTTACATCGTGGCGCTGCTCATGTTCTTTGTTGCGGTTGGCATTGTCGTCAAGCTTACGAACATTCAGTGGGTCGAGGGCGACAAATGGCGCAAACTGGCCAAGGAGCGTTCGGTCAAATACTTTGTGATTCCGGCCAACAAAGGCAATATTTATTCGGCCGACGGAAGTTTGCTCGCGACATCCATCCCAAATTACGACATACGGTTTGATGCCGTGGCGCCCAAGTCACAGGATTTTGAAAAGAATGTCAAGGCTTTGGCCGATTCGCTTTCGGTTCTGCTTGGCAAAAAATCAGCGGGCGAGTACAATGCCGATCTTCGCAGGGCCAGGGCCGATAAAAACCGCTACATGCTTTTGGCGCGCGGGCTGAGTTATACCGAGTACATGCGCCTTAAAAAGTTTCCGCTCTTCAATCTGGGCGCATACAAGGGCGGACTCATCACCGAACAAAAAACCGTGCGCAAACATCCAATCGGCGAAATTGCCCGCCGGACCATCGGTTATGAGCGAATCTCGGCCAATGGCGAAATGCAGGGGAAAGGCATCGAAAAGGCGTTTGGAAATTATCTCAACGGAAAAGATGGCCGCGTCCTCAAGCAAAAAATCGCCAAAGGCCAGTGGAAGCCCATCCGCGATGTCAACGACGCCGAGCCTCAGGACGGATACGATGTGATTTCGACCATCGACGTATACATTCAGGATATTGCGCACCACGCGCTGCTCAAGGCTTTAAAAGACAACAAGGCCGATCACGGATGCGTTGTCGTGATGGAAACCCGCACCGGAAAGGTCAAGGCGATTTCCAACCTTGGCCGCCACAAGGATTCTACTTATTACGAAACCATCAACTATGCCGTAGCTGAATCGCACGAACCCGGATCAACTTACAAGCTGGCGGGTTTGATGGCGTTGCTCGAAGACAAAAAGGTTGACACCGGCAAGGTTTACGACTGCAAGGGCGGCAAAATCTTCTTTGGACGTCGCAATGAATTTGCCGTGGTTGATTCAAAAAAGGGCGGATGGGGCAAAATCTCGCTGGCCCGCGGACTGGAAGTTTCTTCAAACACTGTGATAGTTCAGGCGGTTCATGAGAATTACAAGGATAATCCCAAACAGTTCCTCGATCATTTGCACCGCTTTGGATTGGGCAAAAAACTGGGCCTTCCGTTTGAGGGCGAAGGTGCGCCGTTTATTCCGGAACCGGGTAAAAAAGGCTGGAGTGGAATTGCACTTCCGTGGATGGCATACGGGTACGGCGTGATGCTGACTCCTTTGCAAACGCTTACGTATTACAATGCCGTAGCCAATAACGGCGTGATGGTCAAGCCGCAATTTGTGTCGGAGATCCGGGAGTGGAATCGCGTCATCAAAAAGTACAACACTGATGTAATCAATCCGCGTATTTGTTCGCCTGAGACTGTCGCCCAAATAAAAGTTGTCCTGGAAAACGTCGTAAAGCGAGGCACCGCCCAGAGCCAGTATTCCAAAGAGTTTTCGATGGCCGGAAAAACCGGGACTGCGCAGGCCGGATACGCCAGCAACGGCGGACGCGACATGCATTACATCTCGTCGTTTGTGGGTTATTTCCCGGCCGACAAGCCGCTGTATTCCTGCATAGTCGTTATCCACGATCCGGATACGTCAACCGAGCGTTATTACGGCGCCGATGTGGCCGGTCCGGTGTTTAAGCGCATCGCTCAAAAAATCTTTACCGATGTTCCTGCGACCAACAAAGTCAATGACCTGAACAAAAGTGTCAGGTTTCAGGAAGAAAACTTTCAGCAGTATTACACCAAATCGGCGGCTAAAATCGAGTACGTCCCCAATGTGACCGGAATGTCCGGCATGGACGCAGTGGCGCTTTTGGAAAATCTTGGACTCAAGGTAAAAGCCGTCGGAGCCGGAAAAGTAAAAAAGCAATCGCTCAAGCCGGGCGAAACCTTGGCTAAAGGTAAAATCATAACCCTTGAACTGTCGTGATGAAATTAAAAGATCTGCTCTATAAAGTTAGTATCGAGGCGGTAAAAGGCGTTACCGACGTCGAGATTGCGAAGGTCGAGTTCGATTCGCGCAAGGTGTCGGCGGGTGATGTTTTTGTAGCCATTCGCGGCACGGTTACCGACGGGCACGAGTTTATCACCACGGCGATTGACAAGGGCGCGGTGGCCATCGTATGTGATGAGGTCCCGGATTCTTTGCAATCGGGGATAACCTATATCGAAGTCATCAATTGCAATAGCGCGCTGGCGCAGATGGCAGCCAATTTTTACGGAAATCCGTCTCAAAACATCCGCTTGGTGGGCGTTACGGGAACCAACGGCAAGACTACCATCGCATCGCTGCTTTATCAGTTGTTTAAAAAAGCCGGATACAAAACCGGACTGCTGTCGACCGTAAAAATCATGGTGGATGAAGTGGAGCACAAAGCCACGCACACCACGCCTGATTCGTTGACGATCAACCGTTATCTGGCTGAAATGGCAGTGGCAGGTGTCGAGTATTGTTTTATGGAAGTGAGCTCGCACGGGATTCACCAGCGACGCACGGAAGGGCTTCATTTTACGGGTGGCGTTTTCACGAATCTGTCACACGATCACCTGGATTACCACCCAACTTTTGCCGATTACCGCGACGTCAAGAAATCATTTTTTGATCATTTGCCATCAACAGCCTTTGCGCTTACCAACATAGATGACCGCAACGGACTGGTCATGATCCAAAACACCCGCGCCCGCAAACTCACCTATGCGCTCAAGTCATACGCTGATTACAAGGCACAGATTCTGGAAAGTCAGCTTAGCGGATTGTTGCTAAAGGTAAACGATGCCGAGGTTTGGGTGAGGCTCATCGGAACTTTCAACGCCTATAACCTGCTGGCGATTTATGCGGTTGCAGTGGAGCTAGGGCTGGAAAAGCTGGAAGTGCTGCGGCTATTGTCGGAGTTGGAAAGCGTTTCAGGCCGATTCCAGTTTGTGGTTTCGGACGGTGGCATAACAGCCATTGTGGACTATGCCCACACGCCCGACGCACTGGAAAACGTGCTGAAAACCATCGCCGATATCCGTACGCGCAACGAAAAGCTCATTACGGTAGTGGGTTGCGGCGGTGATCGCGACAAGACCAAGCGTCCGGTGATGGCAGGCATCGCATCAAATATGAGCGATCAGGTTATCCTGACATCGGACAATCCGCGCAGCGAAGATCCGGAAGACATCATTGCCGACATGGAAAAAGGTGTCGAGGTGCAAAACCAGCGCAAAACCGTAGCCGTTACCGACCGTCGCCAGGCCATAAAACTCGCCTGCCAGTTGGCTCAATCCGGCGACATCATCCTCATTGCCGGAAAAGGGCATGAAACATACCAGGAAATAAAAGGAGTGCGTCACCATTTTGACGACATGGAAACCGTAAAGGAATTGTTGGGCCAACTTAACAAATAAGTCATGCTGTACTACTTATTCGAACATCTGCACAATACGCTGAACATTCCGGGAACGGGCGTGTTCCAGTACATTACGTTTAGGTCGGCTATGGCGGTTTTGTTGTCGCTGACGATTTCAACGATTTACGGAAAGCGCATCATCAACTTTTTGCGCAATCAGCAAGTGGGCGAAACCGTTCGCGAACTGGGGCTCGAAGGTCAGACTGCCAAGGCAGGAACGCCAACCATGGGTGGACTCATCATCATTATGGCCACGCTCATCCCGGTGCTTTTGCTGGCCAGGCTCGACAACATTTACATTATGTTGCTGGTGGTGACCACGCTTTGGATGGGTGTTATCGGCTTTATTGACGATTACATCAAAATCTTTAAAAAAGACAAGCAAGGCCTT
Organism: uncultured Flavobacterium sp.; assembly: GCA_964537345.1. GTDB lineage: Bacteria > Bacteroidota > Bacteroidia > Flavobacteriales > Flavobacteriaceae > Flavobacterium. The sequence continues at coordinate 14,160 of CAZIBV010000058.1, forward strand.
AAGGGAATCTTTAAAGTCATCGGGCAGGTGGGCATCGGGTTGATTGTCGGCTGGGTGCTGTATTTTCATCCGGGCGTTACCGTCAGGACCGAGACGGTGGCCAACAGCTATAGCTTCAATCCTACACAAAACGTTATCCGCGAACTTCCAAAAGAGGAAAAATCAACTGCGACAACCATCCCGTTTTTTAAGAACAACGAGTTTGACTACGCCGAACTTTTGCGCTGGATGGGCGACGGTTATCAGGATTATGCCTGGCTGATTTTTATCCCGATTGTCATTTTTATCATCACGGCCGTGTCCAACGGGGCCAACCTCACCGACGGGATTGACGGTCTGGCAGCCGGAACATCGGCCATATCCGTGGTGGCGCTCGGCATATTCACGTTTGTGTCGGGCAACGTCATATTTTCCAGCTATCTCAACATTATGTACATACCCAACTCGGGCGAGATGACGGTGTTTATTGCCGCATTTGCCGGGGCGCTCATTGGGTTTTTGTGGTACAATTCCTATCCGGCGGCGGTGTTTATGGGCGATACGGGAAGCCTTACCATTGGCGGTGTGATTGCCGTTTTGGCGATTGCCGTCCGCAAGGAGTTGCTCATTCCGCTGTTGTGCGGGATTTTCCTGGTCGAGAATCTGTCGGTGGTGATGCAGGTAAGTTATTTCAAGTATACCAAAAAGCGATATGGCGAGGGCCGACGGATTTTCCTGATGTCACCGCTGCACCATCACTACCAGAAAAAGGGATACCATGAAAGCAAGATTGTCGTCCGGTTTTGGATTGTAGGGATTTTGCTGGCGATTTTATCCATCGTAACCCTTAAGCTCAGGTAATGAAGCGGCTGGTTGTTTTGGGAGGAGGCGAGAGCGGAGCAGGCACGGCCATCCTCGGATTGAAAAAAGGATATGAGGTTTTTGTTTCAGATTATGGAACTATACCGCAAAAATATCAGGACGTTCTTACACAATATAGGATTGATTGGGAGCACAACACGCACACCGAAGAAAAAATCCTCAATGCCGATGTGGTGATGAAAAGCCCCGGCATTCCTGACAAGGCACCGATTGTAAAAAAGTTGCATGAAAAGGGAATACGGGTGATTTCTGAAATCGAGTTTGCCGCGCCCTACACCAACGCAACCATCGTCGGGATTACGGGAAGCAACGGCAAGACCACGACCACCATGCTGACGTATCACCTGTTGCAATCGGCTGGGTTAAACGTTGGGCTGGGCGGAAACATCGGGAAGAGTTTTGCCTGGCAGGTGGCCGAGAAGGACTTTGATGTGTACGTGCTGGAGATCAGCAGTTTTCAGCTGGACGGAATTGAAACGTTCGCGCCGCACATTGCCGTGATTACCAACATCAGCCCCGATCATCTGGACCGATACGAATACAAATATGAAAATTACATCGCGTCAAAATTCCGGATCACGATGAATCAGACCCAAAAGGATTTCCTGATTGTCGATGCCGATGACAATGCGATCGCCGAATGGCTCAAAAAAAACAAAACTAACGCGCAGATAATACCTTTTTCACTTACCCAAACCTTTGAAAGAGGAGCATACCTAAAACAAAACACAATGGAGATCAACATCAACGAAGAGGAATTCATCATGGAAACCGGACAAGTATCGCTGGAAGGGAAGCACAATCTTAAGAATGCGATGGCGGCCGCGTCGGTTGCCCGGCTTATGGGTATCCGCAAGTCAACCATCCGCGAAAGCCTTTCAAATTTTCAGGGTGTCGAACACCGACTGGAAAAGGTGCTGAAAATCCAGAACGTGCAGTACATCAATGATTCAAAAGCGACCAATGTGAATGCCACCTTTTTTGCCCTCGAGAGCATGACCGCCCCAACAGTTTGGATTGTGGGCGGTGTCGATAAAGGAAATGACTACCACGAGTTGATGCCGCTGGTGCGTGAAAAAGTCAAGGCAATCATCTGCCTGGGTGTCGACAACGCAAAAATCATCGACGCCTTTGGAAACGTGGTCGACATGATGGTCGAAGTTGGCAGCATGCCCGACGCCGTCCGCACCGCGCAACGATTGGCTGAAAAAGGCGACACCGTGTTGCTGAGCCCTGCCTGTGCAAGTTTTGATTTGTTTGAAAATTACGAAGACCGCGGAAGACAATTCAAGCAGGCGGTACA
>CAZIBV010000059.1:0-13737 GCA_964537345.1 uncultured Flavobacterium sp.
GCTCAATCCCAATTGTTCATTGTTAATCGTTAACTGTTAATTGCTACAGGGTGCAGGGTAGATTTAAGTAGCCGGGAGTTTGTAATCTGCTTTAGGGAATCTTTAAGTAAAAAAACTATCCCACAGACCGGGAAGTCCAAAGATAGCCCAATCCCAATTGTTCATTGTTAATCGTTAATTGTTAATTATCAATTGTCAATTATCAATTGTTCAAGTAGATGTAGGCTTCCATATTATCCAAATACGCTCCGTCAAAACCGGCATCCAGGATTTTGCGCATGTACGAATCGTCGTTTCCATAAATAATGTCGCGCCACTGGCTGTCCCAATATTGTACGTAGAATTCGTTGTCGTAGCCCTGGTATTTCTTTTTAAGAAACGCAGGCGATCCCAGCTTCCATCCAGGTTGCCAGTAATAGCGCCAGTTTTCGGCAGCTCCAACGTTGATATAGCTCAAAGCCAGACGCTTTCCGCCATTGGCTTTTTTCTTAAGCCGGACTACGTCATAAGCCGTAAGCGGAAAAGCCGTGTTATCGTAATATAAATCAACGACGATCAGGTCATAATTGGTAGCTTCGACTGCTTTTAGGAAGGCTTCCTTGGTTTCAAATTCCGACGGGTTGATCAGATACAGATAATTCTTGATCTGACTCATGTTGGTGATGTCGGCGGCATTTTCATTCAGGATGTCTTTTGAGATTTCCTTGTAGTGATAATTCTCCGCGTGCCGTACATAAGGAATAAAGCCTTCCTGCGTGTTGCGCAACTGTGCTTCCTTGACGGTATCATCCTTACCGATAAAATCAGATGCCATGACCTTTTTCCATTTGGATAATTCCCTTAAGGTGGCAATGCGGGCGCTGTCGGGAGCGTATTTTTCAAAATAAAAAATCTCTTCGACACCAAATCCGTCAATGGCATCCATATACCGCTTGTGGAGCTTGCCTTTGGGATTGGCCTTTTCATACGCCAGGTTGACGCCATTTTGCGGCACCACGATAAAGTTGGGATTGGTCAGCCGTGCGTAGTCCGACAGTTCAATCACAAACTCCTGCATCCTTTCGGCGTTCGACTTTCTCAAAACTTGCGAGTTAGAACAAAACACAGTAATCGCGGCCAGTGTCCCAAATGCGACATAAAATTTGGCCCGTCTTAAAACGTTATGGATCAGCGAGTGCACAGCGATTAATTTTGGCTAAAGTACCACATTTTTAATTACGTTAGCGCAAATTGGCCCCAAGTTCAGTTTGGAGTTGCTGCGTCAGTTTGCCCATCACTTTATCAATCTGAGCATCCGTCAGGGTCTTGGTCAAATCCTGCAGCGTAAAGCTCACCGCATATGACTTTTTACCTTCGGGAAGATTCTTTCCAGCGTATACGTCAAAGAGGTTGATGTCTTTCAGCAAGGACTTTTCAGCCTGACGTGCCACCTTGTAAATGGATTCAAACGTTACCTGCTCGTCAACCAAAAGCGCCAGGTCACGACGTACTTCAGGATACTTGGGCAGGTCGTAAAAACGGATTTTCTGGGCGATGAGTTTCAGGACCAAATCCCAGTTAAAATCGGCATAAAGCACTTCCTGTTTAATATCAAAATGTTTGATTATCTGTTTTTTGACAGTTCCCATTTCAACCAAAACATCCTGTCCGTGCGCGATCGAAATACCTTCGGCAAAAACGTCCAGGGTAGCCGGTTGCACATAGGTTTTTTCAATGCCCAAACGCTTCAGGATCGCCTCGACATACCCTTTAAACAAGAAGAATCCCGATGGTACACCCGGTTGCGTCCAGCTTTCGGCCAGGCGATTTCCCGAAACCGTCAGCGAAAGGTGTTTTTTCTCCTCGTGGCCCGACGGCATTTTGTGGTAAGTCTTTCCAAATTCAAACAACTTCAGGTCGGTCGAGCGTCGGTTGATGTTATACGATACGGCCTCCAGCGCCGAGAACAGCATCGATTGGCGCATCACCTGCAAATCACTGCTCAAAGGATTCAACATGGCCACCGTCTGATGTTCGTTTGCTGATTCGGTCAGTCCGACGTATTGCGGCGTCGTCAGTGAATTGGCCATCATCTCGTGAAACCCTTGCGCGGTGAGTTGGCCGGCAATAATGTTCTGAACCTTGTAATCTTCGGTGCGGGCAGAGTGCGATACCGTGGCGTTGAATTTCTTGGTAAAGTTGACGTTGTTGTATCCGTAAACGCGCAGAATCTCTTCGATCACGTCGATTTCGCGGTTGACGTCAACGCGGTAGGACGGAACCACAAGTCCCAGTCCCGCGTCCGACATGCTGTTGACCTTGATATCCAGCGACGCCAGGATTTTCTTTATCGTTTCCTTTGGCAGTTCCTGTCCGATGACACGAGCCGCCTTACTGAAATTCAGGAATATCGTATGGTCTTCTATTTTCTTTGGATAAACATCGATAATATCCGACGTTACCTCGCCGCCGGCCACTTCCTGAATCAAAAGGGCCGCGCGTTTAAGGGCGTATTCGGTTATGGTAGGATCGATGCCGCGCTCAAAGCGGAATGAAGCGTCAGTACTCAGTCCGTGGCGTTTTGCCGTCTTGCGGACAGCCACCGGATTAAAGTAGGCGCTCTCCAAAAACACCGCTTGAGTAGCTTCGGTCACTGCCGAATTCTTGCCGCCCATAACTCCGGCCAGGGCAATCGCGCCTTTGTCGTCGCAAATCACCAAATCCTGTGCATCCAGTTCGCGCTCCACATCGTCGAGCGTCGTAAATTTGGTTCCGGCCGGCAGCGTATTGACGACCACCTTGCCACTTATTTTTGCCGCGTCAAACGCATGCAGCGGCTGACCCAGTTCGTGCAATACGTAATTGGTGACGTCTACAATGTTGTTTTTTGGCGTCAAACCAATGGCCCGCAGTCGGTTTACAAGCCAGGCCGGCGACGGTTTTACGCTGACACCCGATATGGTTACACCGCAATAGCGCGGCGCCAGTTTGTTGTCTTTGACATCCACGTCAATCTTGAACGTGCGCTTTTCAACCTTGAATTTTGTCACCGATGGCGTAATCAATTCAAGCTGTGCGTTGCGCTGAACCATTCCGGCCCGCAAATCACGCGCAACTCCCATGTGGCTCATCGCATCCGATCGGTTGGGCGTGAGGCCTATCTCAAAAATATCGTCTGATTCTACGTTAAAAACCTTGGCGGCGGGCGTTCCCGGCTTGAGGCTGGCGTCGAGCACCATGATCCCGTCGTGGCTGGTTCCAAGGCCCAGTTCGTCCTCGGCGCAAATCATCCCGTGGCTTTCCACCTCGCGAATTTTGCCCTTACCAATCTTAAACGGATTTCCGTCTTTGTCATAAAGCGTTGTGCCGATGGTGGCTACCGGAACCTTTTGCCCGGCGGCTACGTTGGCTGCTCCGCAAACAATCTGAAGCGGTGTGCCCTGACCCACATCGACGGTAGTCACTTTGAGGCGGTCGGCGTTAGGATGCTTTTCACACGTCAGCACGTGTCCTACCACGACGCCTTCCAGCCCGCCGCGAACGGATTGATATTTTTCAACCACCTCGACCTCGAGTCCCAGATCAGTTAAAAGCGCGGCCGTATCCTCGGGCGTCCAGTCAGTTTTAAGGAATTGTTTAAGCCAGTTGTATGAAATTTTCATATGCGGTTTTTGAGCGGTGCAAATATAGGTATTGCCCTTCGAGTAGTAAAGGCATTTGGGCAATTTAGACGCGGTTTTATCAACAACCCGTTGCAATCAAATTAAGTTGGACACCGGGCGGTAGTTCAAATCAGTTCTTCGACGTGCTTGCGGATGTTTTCTGAAATTTTCCGGGTGGGAAGGTCGTTGTCATCCTGTCCAAAAGGATCTTCTATTTCCTCGGCGATAAGCTCAAGGCTGGCCAAAACGTAGAAGATAAACATCACCACCGGAACTGTAAAATATCCCAGCGAAAACGCATAACTAAAGGGCAGGGTCATGACGTAGAAAAAGATGAACTTCTTGATAAACGCACTGTACGAATAGGGGATGGGCGTGTTCTTGATACGTTCGCAGGCGCCGCAGATATCGGTAAACGACTGCAATTCGGTATTCAGGGTGATGTACTCGTCGCCGGTGATTTTGCCTTGTTTGTAGAGCGCATTGGCTTTTTCAATCATGGCGCGCGCCAGTTTGTTGGGTTTATGCGCGTCCGGACTCAGTGCGATCGACATATCGTCAAACAGTTGAAAGGCAGTTTCCTCATTTTTAAGATGCGCGTCCAACACGGCGGCATAGTCAGGAATGGCCTTCCGAAAAAACGCCTTGTCATTCTCATCGGCCAGGATAACCGATAGTTTGGACGCCAGATTCCTGCTATTGTTGACCAACGCGCCCCAGAGCTTTCGGCCTTCCCACCAGCGATCGTAGGCAGTATTAGTCCTGAAAACAAGCAAAAGGGAAATCACAAATCCAAGCATGCCGTGCATCAGCGTGATGTTCTTGACATAACTTGAATCCGACAATTTCCAGTAAACAACTTCCAGGTAGGCAACGGCGCCGGCATACGCACCAATCGCCACCATAATCGGCAACAGCGTACTAAACGTATCCGATCGGTGAAACCTGAAAATAAAAGTAAACCAGTCTTTTGTGTTATACGATACCATCCGTTTTAATTTGGCTCTAAAATACGCAAATTAAAAAGCTATCGAACCCGTTAATTCCTGAAGCGAAATCTCCGACAGTTTGGCCTGATACAGCGCGTTGGCGTAACGCACCGACGCATTGAGGTAATTGAGTTGCGCCGTCCTGATCTCTATGGTCGGAATCGTTCCGATGCGATATTTGGCCAGGGTAATTTCGAGGTTTTCGCGGGCAATTTCCTCGTTCTTTCGCTCCAGTTCCACCAATTGGAGGTTGGTTGAAAACGTCGTGAAATTCGTCAGCAATTGCGTATCGATGGATTGCGTCTGTTTGCTGATGGCCACCTCGGCATTCTCGATGTTGAGTTTAGCGATGTTCTCACTCCGCTTTTGCAAAAGACCGTCAAAAATATTGATCGATGCGCTAAAACCATAGGTAAGTCCCTGGGCGTGGGCCTCGCGGTTAAATCCAAGGCTGTTGTAGCTGTCGTTAAAGGCGTATCCGGTGTTGACCGATATTTGCGGATAACGCAATGATCTTACCTGTTTAAGCTGATATTCGGCGATTTGCTTGTTGATGATTTGCGCCTGTAATTGCGGATTTTGCTTGTCGGCCAGGCTTTTGAGTTCTGGAAACTGCAGCGCCTGATTGACCTCGACCTCGTCGGAAACCACAAACTCCGTACTGACTTCGCGCGCCAGTTGCTCGTTGAGCCGCGCCTTGGTATTGGCCAGCAATTCCTTTTGACGCAAAAGGTTGGTCGCGTCGGTGTTCAGGTCAACCTGTGAGTTAAGCCATTCCAGCTTGGCCGCCTTGCCTATGGTGTAGCGATTGTAAGCCGTTTCAACGCGTTCCTTTGATACCACCATGGCCGTATCGAGCGCGTGCAACTGCCGCTGCAATTGTACGATATCGTAATAAATGGTCAGAACCTCGCGGGTTTTGGAAAGCACCTGCAATTGCAATTCGGTTTCGCCCAGTTTTTCCATCGCCTTCAATTCATTGCGGCGGGCAAACATCCTGAAGCCGTCAAAAATGGTCCAGTTGAGTTGAACGCCGTAATTCAGGCTGCGGTTGCGGGCGTCGTCAAGCGAGAGCACTTCGCCATTGGCCCGCACTTGTTCGGTGTCTTGTATGCTGTTGTCCTGGACCACCGTAGCGGCAACGTTTGGCAGCAAGCCGGCATTGGCCAGCGTATTGTTTTCCTGATCGATCTTTAAATTGTTTGAAGCGATCCTGATGTCAAAATTATTTTCGAGCGCAATCCTAACCGCCTCCTCGGCCGTCAGCAAAGGGGCCTGCGCAAAACTGCCCCAAAAAGCCAGCAAAATCCAAAGACTACGCTTCATTGAGTTCTTTTTCATAACGGTCAAACATTTCATTGTCAATCTTGCGCTTTTTACCCGGCGACCACATCATGTAAATGGCCGGAATCACAAACAGCGTCAGCATCAGCGAGAAGAGCGTACCGCCCACAATGACAACGCCCATCCCGATCCGGCTGGTGGAGGCTGCTCCCAGCGAAAGTGCAATCGGCAAGGCGCCCAACGCAATCGCGAGACTGGTCATCAAAATAGGGCGAAGCCGTGACTCCGACGCTTCCATGATGGCATCGTACTTGGATTTGCCCTGCTGGCGCAACTGGTTGGCAAACTCCACGATTAAGATACCGTTTTTCGTCACCAGTCCTATGAGCATAATCGTCCCGATCTGGCTAAAAATATTCCACGTCTGCCCAAAAAGCCAAAGTGACAACATAGCTCCGGCCACCGCCATCGGCACCGTCAGAATGATAATCATGGGGTCGACAAAACTTTCAAACTGTGCGGCCAGGATCAGGTAGATCAGCAACAAGGCAAGTGCAAACGCAAAGGCGGTGTTCGAACTACTCTCGGCAAAATCGCGGGATTCACCGGCCAGATCAGTTGTAAAGGAATCGTCCAGGACCTTCTCACTGATGCGTTCCATGGCTTCAATTCCGTCGCCTATGGATTTTCCCGGAGCCAAGCCGGCCGAAACCGTAGCCGACATGTATCGGTTGTTGTGAAAGAGCTGCGGCGGACTGCTTTGTTCCTCGACCGTCACCACGTTGTCGAGCTGAATCAGTTGCCCGTCTTTGCTTTTGACGAACATCGAGGTCAGGTCGATGGGTGCATCGCGGTCCTTTTTGTCAAACTGGCCCATCACCTGATACTGTTTGCCGTTCATCATAAAGTATCCAAAGCGCTGACCGGAAAGTGATAACTGAAGGGTTTGTGCCACATCGATGACGGAGACGCCCATACTTTCGGCCTTTTCGCGGTCAATCGAAACATACAGTTCGGGCTTGTTGAATTTAAGGTTGATGTCGGACGTCGAAAACGTAGCGTCTTTTTGAACCTCTTCCATGAATGCCGGAACTTTTTCCCGCAGTTTTTCAAAATTCTGCGCCTGAATGACGTACTGCACCGGCAGTCCACCGCGGCGGTTTACGGAAATCGTAGGTTGTTCCGATACGTTGACCCGCGCCTGCGAATATTGTTTGGTCCACTTGGTCAGGTCTTGTGCAATCTCTTTTTGCGACCGATCGCGCTCCTCAGGTTCCACCAACGACAGGCGTACCCGTCCGGTATTGGCCGCGCCCGACCCGATAAAGCCCGGAGCCGTAATGATCAACGCCACTTTCTTTTCCGGAATCGAGTCATTGATAAGCTGGCTGAGTTCCTGCATAAAGCGCTCGGTATAGTCATAAGACGAACCTTCAGGCATGGTAATGCTGGCCGACAGCATCGAACGGTCGTCATAAGGCGCGGTCTCTTTTTGCAAAGTGGTAAAGAACAGCACGATCAGGCCTACGCAAACTCCCAGAATCGGGAAACTAAGCCATTTTTTGCGCATGAATCCCGCCAGCGATTCGGCGTAACCCTTGTTCATCTTGACAAAATAACGCTCTGACCATTCATAAAACTTGGAGTGTTTCTGTACGCCGCCCTTCATCAGATAAGCGTTGAGCATGGGCGTCAGCGTAAGCGACACAAACGCCGAAATGAGCACCGCCGCACCAATCACGACGCCAAATTCGCGGAACAACCGGCCCACAAAACCTTCCAGGAAAATCACCGGCAGGAACACCGCCGCCAGGGTAATCGAAATGGAAATTACCGCAAAGAAAATCTCGTTCGATCCTTTTACCGCCGCTTCAATGGGCGACATGCCTTCCTCAACTTTCTTAAAGATATTTTCAGTGACTACGATTCCGTCGTCTACCACGAGTCCCGTGGCCAGTACAATCGCCAATAGCGTCAGTACGTTAATCGAAAAGCCCAGCAGCCACATGATAAAGAACGTGGCGATCAACGACACCGGAATGTCAATCAGCGGACGGAACGCAATGCTCCAGTTCCGGAAGAACGCAAAGATGATCAGGATCACCAACACCACCGATATCGCCAGGGTTTCAACCACCTCGGTTATCGCCTTTTTAACAAAGAACGAGTTGTCGATGGCAATGTTCAGCTTGATATCGCCGGGCAAATCAGTTTTGAACTTTTCGTACTGTTCGTAAAAGCGGTCGGCGATTTCCAGATAATTGGTTCCCGGCTGCGGCACAATCCCAAGACCGACCATGGTAACACCGCTTTCGGCCAGACGCGTCTCGAGATTTTCGGCCTCAAGCGACGCCTTGCCCACATCGCTCAGCCGCACAGTTTTGTCTCCCTGGGCCAGGATGATGATGTTGTTGAATTCTTCTTCGGTCGATAAATTTCCCAGCGTCTTAATGGCGAGTTCGGTGTTCGCGCCTGTCAGTTTGCCCGACGGCAACTCCACGTTTTGCGCTTCAAGGGCGTTGCGCACATCGGCCACGGTTACCCCATACGAGGCCATCCGCACCGGATCGATCCAAAGGCGCATGGCGTACTTTCGCTGGCCCCAAATCTGCACGCTGCTCACGCCCGGAATGGTTTGCAGGCGTTCGGCGATGACGTTCTCGGCATAGTCTGAAAGTTCCAGCACATTTCGCGTATCACTCTGTACTGTCATCGCGATAATCGCATCGGAATCGGCGTCAGCCTTTGACACCACGGGCGGCGCGTCAATATCCTGCGGAAGCTGTCGCTGCGCCTGCGCTACCTTGTCGCGAACGTCGTTGGCCGCTTCTTCCAGGTCTTTGTCCAGGTTAAATTCGATGGTAATGTTGCTCGATCCCTGATTGCTCGACGAGGTAATGTTCCGTATCCCGTCAATCGAGTTGAGCGCCTTTTCCAGCGGCTCGGTAATCTGCGACTCGATAATATCAGGGTTTGCGCCCGTGTAATTGGTCCGCACCGATATCTGCGCCGGATCAATCGACGGAAATTCCCGAACGCCCAGATACGTAAACCCGATGATCCCAAAAAGCACAAGGGCAAGGTTCATCACAATGGTGAGCACCGGACGTTTTATACTAAGGGTAGATAAACTCATATTTTATGGCAAGGCCTGTATTAGTATTCATTTGGAGCTATTTCCCGCTTTCCGCTGTATCTTTTTTGTGGCGGAACGCCGTACAGTTAAAGTTTCCCGGACAAAAAAGGATGCCGCTGCAATCGGGGCTAGGGCAGGGTCAGTTCAATTTAACCTTTACCGGCGTTCCGTCTTTTAACGACATCACACCCGTGGTCAGCACCGTATCGCCTTGTTTGAGCCCGCGTAAAACCAGGGAAAAATCCTCCGTCCGCGCGCCGGTTTCAATAACCACCTCGGTAGCCTTTCCGCCTTTGGCTACAAAAATCTTTTTCCCGTTCTGGATCGGAATCAGAGCCTCTGTAGGAACCAAAAGCGCATCGTTGATCTTTTCCAGCGGAAGCTGAACGTTGGCAAAAGTTCCGGGAATCAGTTTGCCCTGTGTGTTTTGCGACACCGCCCTGATGCGCAGCGTCCGCGTGGCCACGTCAACCTGCGGCTCGATGGCGTAGACGCGCGCCTTAAACTGTTCATCGCTTCCGGCCACGGTAAAATTAAATTCGCGGCCTACTTTAATTTGGGTGGCGTACTTTTCAGGGATCGAAAAGGTAATCTTGACTTGTGAGGTATTGACCAGGCTGGCCACGACGGTTTCAGGCGTCAGGTAAGTTCCCTTTGAAACATTGCGCAACCCGACGGTTCCGGCAAACGGTGCGCGAACGCTGGTTTTGGCCAATTGCGCCTGAATCAATTGCTGTTCAGCCTGCGCCTGACGAAAATCGGCACTGGCCATATCGTATTCCTCGCGGCTTATGGCTTCTTTTTCCAAAAGCAACTTGGCGCGGCGTTCATTTTCCGATGCCAGATTTTGCGCCGTTTTGGCCTTCGAAAGCTGCGCCCGGAGTTCGAGGTCATTTACTTTTAAAAGCAACTGGCCTTTTGACACCTGGCTACCTTCGGTAAAATTGATTGATTCGACCACGCCGGGAACCTCGCTGCGAATTTCAATTTGTTCGTTGGCTTCAATAGAGCCCGAGAGCGAGAGGGCGTCGGCAAATTCGCGATGTTGTAAAACCATTCCTGAAACGGTGACCGGACCTTTTTGTCCCGGGCCTTTTCCCTGTTGGCTGATTTCGGCATTGGCGCTTATTCGGTAATAGACAAGTGCACCAACTCCAAGAGCCAGTGCGGTGTATACAATATATCGGGTTTTCATTGAGCGAAGTCTTACCGCAAAGCTACTTTTTAGGATTCACAACAGCCGACCTGTTAAAAATTATTTAACATTTGTAGCTACAAGTTTCAGGAGATATAGTTCCAGATGGTTTTTTCACGCGTGAGTTCATCATAAACGCGACGTACACAGGCGTGATCGGGTTGGGAAAGGGCAGGGTCATCCCGCAGAATCTTTGCTGCCAGGTTTCGGGCTACAACCAAAATTTCCCTGTCGGTGACAAGGTCGGCAATTTTCAGGTTGAGCACACCGCTTTGCTGGGTTCCTGTAATGTCGCCCGGTCCGCGCAATCGCAAATCAGTTTCGGCAATTTCAAATCCGTCATTGGTACGCACCATGGTCTCGATCCTGGTTTTTGAATCGTTGCTCATTTTAAAGCCTGTCATCAAAATGCAATAGCTCTGATCGGCACCGCGACCCACGCGACCGCGCAACTGGTGAAGCTGAGAGAGCCCGAAACGTTCGGCGCTTTCAATGACCATCACACTTGCATTGGGAACATTGACGCCCACCTCGATCACTGTGGTCGCCACCATGATGTTGGTTTTTCCCTGGGCAAAGCGCTGCATTTCACTGTCCTTGTCGGCCGCTTTCATCTTTCCGTGGACGATCGATACCGAGTATTGCGGCAGCGGAAAATCGCGCGAGACGCTTTCATAGCCGTCCATCAGGTCTTTGTAGTCCATGGATTCGCTTTCCTGAATGAGCGGATAGACGATATACGCCTGTCGTCCCTTGGCGATTTCATCCTTGAGGAATTTCCAGACAGCCAAACGGTGCGAATCATAACGGTGGACGGTCTTGATGGGTTTGCGGCCCGGCGGCATCTCATCGATTACGGAAATGTCGAGATCGCCGTAAAGGCTCATGGCCAGCGTTCGCGGGATGGGCGTTGCCGTCATGACCAGCACATGCGGCGGAATGGCGTTCTTTTTCCAAAGTTTTGAGCGCTGTTCCACGCCAAAGCGGTGTTGTTCGTCAATGATGGCCAGTCCGAGGTTTTTAAACTGGACTTTGTCTTCCAAAAGCGCGTGCGTCCCAATCAGAATCTGAATGCGGCCCTCGCGCAGGTCGTCAAACATGGGTTTCCTGTCGGCGGCCTTGGTCGATCCTGTCAAAAGGCGGATGTCGAGCCCAAGCCCGCTGGCCAGTTCACTGATTCCGTTGTAGTGCTGTGTCGCCAGGATTTCGGTTGGGGCCATCAAACACGCCTGGAATCCGTTGTCAAGCGCCATCAGCATCGCCATGAGCGCTACAATTGTCTTGCCCGATCCCACATCGCCCTGCAACAGGCGGTTCATCTGGGCGGGTTGGGCCAGATCGGCGCGGATTTCCTTTAGAACCCGCTTTTGCGCGCCGGTCAGGCCAAATGGCAGGTGATCCTGGTAAAACGTGTTAAAGTAATCGCCCACATGGTCAAATACATGGCCTTTGATCCGGGCTTTGCGTATCAGGTTTTTGGAGATGAGCTGAAGCTGGATGTAGAACAACTCTTCAAACTTGAGCCGGAACCGGGCTTTTTCAAGCAGTTCGGCGCTTTGCGGAAAGTGCAGGTTGATCATGGCCTCGCGTTTTGACAGCAGTTTGAGTTCGGTTAAAATCCACGGCGGAAGCGTCTCGGGAAACCTGGCCTGGGTTTCAGTAAACAACTGCTGCATGAGCCGGTTCATGGCGCGGTTGCTGACTCCTTTGGCGGCTAATTTCTCGGTTGACGGATAAACAGGTTGCATGGCGGTTCGCAGGTTTTGCTGATGTTCGGCCACGGTTTCCATTTCCGGATGCGGCATGCTGAAACCGCCACCAAAAGGATTGGCGCGCCCAAAAATCACCAGGGGGACATTGATCTTGATGGATTCCCGAATCCATTTGACGCCCTGAAACCACACTAGTTCCATTTGTCCGGTGTCGTCGGCAAAGGTGGCCACAAGACGCGAGGCGCGGTTTTGCCCCACGGTTTTTACATTGATGATTTTTCCCACAACCTGAACCTCGGCGCCGGTGTTGCGCAATTCGGCTATTTTGTAGTAGCGCGTCCTGTCGATGTAGCGGTTGGGAAAAAGGCTCAGCAAGTCCCCATATTTTGAAATACCCAATTCCTTGCGCAAAAGCTCGGCGCGCTGCGGACCGACGCCTTTGAGGAATTCTATGGGGGTTTCTAAATGCAAGGGATTTTAGATTTTAGATTTCAGATTTTAGATTGGTGGATTGGGGATTTAAGATTTAAGAATTAAGATTTAAGAATGAGTCTGGAGGGAATTTTAGATTTTAGAAATCAGATTTTAGATTTTAGATTTAGGATTTAAGAATTGAGGTTTTTTAGTTTTCGCAAACTATTCCGCAATCCTATAGATGCGCACAGCAGTATAATGAAACAGCAAGACATCAGGAGCGCATTCTCGGAATTGATTTGGAAATCTTCTTTCTTAAAGTAAGTAAAGAAGGCGATTAACGAGCCAAAAATTAAAAATATCGCTGCGTTTTTCTGAGACTTTATCTTTCTAATATTTAAGTTCTCCATAAAAATTAAGTTAAGTGAAAAATCTATTTGTTGTTTTCTTTTTTATCGATGAATCCTGATTAATTATCTTATAACAAGCTGATAGCTAATTGCTGATGGCTGACTGCTAAATCATCACAAAGTTGCACAATTTTACCTTTAAAGACAAAAGCCCTAGCCCCGATAGCAGCGGTAGCCTTTGCCGGCGTTCTTAAGCGGCAAAGCTATAGCGGATAGCGGGAAACAGCTCCTCAAAATGCGCTTTAAATATAACCTACGGATTCCGGATGGCAAGGCAGATTTTCTGTAAATTTGACGCAATAGGCGGATTTACATAAGCCGCGAATCATCAATTGATTGAGAACTTACGTGAGATTTCTTCAGATTTTAGCTTTGCTGATATGCGCTTCGGTTTCAGCGCAGGTCGATTTTAAAAAGTTGGACGCCAATGTGTCGATTGATTTCGATACGCGTTCATTATCAGGGATTTGCGAATTTGAATTTGAAGTAAAAAGTAAAGTTGACACGATCAGGATTGACGCGATTTCGATGTCGTTTTCAAACGTCAAAATCAACAATAAAACAGTGCCTTTTACGGCATCGGCCAAGCAGCTTAAGCTTTACAAAGGTTTTAAAAAAGGAAAAAACAAGCTGACGTTTGAGTATTCCGCCAAGCCTGCCCAGACCATGTATTTTGTGGGAAGCGGCAACGATTTGCAGGTTTGGACTCAGGGGCAGGGCAAGTACACCAGTCATTGGCTGCCCAGTTTTGACGACGCCAATGAGAAGTTGTTTTTTAATATTTCGGCGGCCTTTGACGATGGGTTTACGGTTTTGTCAAACGGCCAGCTGCAATCAAAAAAGAGCGAAAACGGCAAGACCGTCTGGCGGTACGCCATGCGGCAACCCATGTCGTCCTACTTGGTGATGCTGGCGATCGGGAAGTTTGATCGCCGTGATCTAAAGTCGGCCAGCGG
>CAZIBV010000059.1:13837-16074 GCA_964537345.1 uncultured Flavobacterium sp.
CCTACTTACCGCTATTCGGTTGAGATGTTTGATTATCTGGAGCGTGAGATCGGCGTGCCGTACCCGTGGGATGTTTACCGTCAGGTTCCCGTGCGGGACTTTTTGTACGGCGGAATGGAAAATACCACGGCGACGATTTTTACACAGGACTATGTGGTGGATGAGATTGGCTTTAACGACCGGAACTACGTCAATGTCAACGCCCATGAATTGGCGCATCAGTGGTTTGGCGATATGGTGACAGCCAAGGCGGGCGAGCATCATTGGCTTCAGGAAGGATTTGCGACGTATTATGCGCTTTTGGCCGAGCGCGAGGTTTTTGGAGACGATTATTTTTACTGGAAACTCTATGAAAACGCCGAAGAAATCCAACGCGCCTCAAAAACCGACACCATCCCGATTTTGAATGCCCGCGCCAGTTCGCTGACGTTTTACAAAAAGGGCGCGTGGGCGCTTCATGCCTTGAGGAGCGCGGTGGGCGAGGAGAACTTCAGGAAATCAGTCAAGAATTATCTTGAAAAGTATGCTTTTAAAAATGTCGATACCGATGATTTCCTGGCCGAAGTGGTAAAGGTTTCGGGTTTCAACGCCGTGGAATATCGCAAAAGATGGCTGGAAAGCGGCAAGTTCCAGATAGAAGAAGTTATCGGTTTGTTGCGTGAAAATGCCTTTATGCGGGAGTATTTTGACCTGGCCGACCGCGCCGGTGAGCCGTTTGCGTCCAAACAGCATTATCTGATGCAAATACTGGCGTCAGATGCGTATGTTGCGCTAAAGGAGGAAGCCGTAATCCAAAGTGCGGGCGTGCCTTTTGAGGAGAAAAAGGATTTGATTGCAAAGGCGATGGCGACTGATCTAGTTCCGGTCAGGCAGGCGGTCGCGGCTACCATCGGCGATTTTCCTGAAAGCTTTTATGAGCAGTATGCCACTTTTTTGGATGATGCATCGTACATCACGCGCGAAATCGCCATGCGGACGCTCATCAACAAATTCCCTGAAAAGCGCTCCGAAATTCTGGATCGCACAAAATCATTTATCGGCCTGAATGACCGCAACCTGCGGATTTTGTGGCTGACGTATGCGCTGATGGCAACCGATTATGCCAAGACTGAAAAACTCGCGCTGTACGATGACTTACTGGATTACACCACCGATAAATGGGAAGCGTCGGTCAGGCAGAACGCCCTGCAAAACCTGATGCGGACGAGCCCAACCGACACTCAGGTGTTATCGGCTGTGGCCAAGGCGTTGGTACACCACAAATGGCAGCTCACAAAATTTGCCCGCGATACCATAAGGGCGTCGCTTAAAAAACAATCGGTACGGGAATTTTACCAAAACCTTCTGCCACAACTGGAACCGCCGGTCCGGGCGCAACTGGAAAGGTTGCTAAAGGAATGATTACAAAAATTCCTTGACTTCTTTTTTGATGAACGTCAAAGCGGTGATGCTCGGCGCCGGATTGTCAAACGTTTCCTGAAGCACGGTTTGGCGCAGGCTGTTGGCGTCGGTTACTTTTTCCAGAAGCGCGGTTTTCCGGATTAACTGAATAGTGGAATTCTTTGCGGTGGTGATCACGCCCCAACACTCGTCGCTCATGTAGATTTGCTGTGAAAGGTTGTGCTCGTATTCCTGTTCAATCTGGGCGGCTACGTAGTTTGCGTAATCAGCCTTGTCGTCAGATATCGGCGTGATGCGGATCAGCAACTTGGACGGATCGATGCGCTCCATAAAAAGCGCCATGCGTTCATACGCCTGAAGCCTGATAGGCAATGCGGCCTTTTGGTTTTGGCGCATCAGTTCAAACCTGCGCTTGCTCTCGTCGTTTTGAGTGTGTTGCTTAAAGGCGTTGTAGGCCACGGCTCCGGTGATGGCAGCGGGCAGGCAGTACATTAAAAGTTCGAGAATTTTGTCGGCGTCCATATTTTTTTTCGCAAATGTAAAAAATATTTTTGGCGTGTTTTTTCAGGTTGATGGGTGTGATTTTTTTGTCAGCGGAAAGATTTAACATTTAAGGCAGATTTTCTGTACATGGGGTTGGGTGGTAAAGATTTAATTTTGATGGGGGATAAACCCCAAAGGATTTCAAAACCTTTGGGGTTTACGCAAAAACCGCCTTGGAACCAACATTC
This sequence comes from uncultured Flavobacterium sp., assembly GCA_964537345.1. Lineage (GTDB taxonomy): Bacteria > Bacteroidota > Bacteroidia > Flavobacteriales > Flavobacteriaceae > Flavobacterium. The sequence continues at coordinate 15,970 of CAZIBV010000059.1, forward strand.
AAAACCTCCCACCCACTTAAAACCATCACCCAATATAGGACATGTGAACACAACATTTCCCGCGCTCGTTGTGCCGCTTCCAAATTTGACAATCTCAGGCCGTCC
>CAZIBV010000060.1:0-10639 GCA_964537345.1 uncultured Flavobacterium sp.
TGTTGATGACTTCGCGGTCAAACGATTCGTTGGAAAGGCAGACGATGACGTTGTATCCCTGTTCATTCGCCACTTGTTCGATTCCGCTGATGACGGTGGCAAAAAAGTAGTGGACAATTTCCGGAATAATGATGCCTATCGTCTTGGTTTTTCGGTTTTTAAGGCTTAAGGCGATGTTGTTTGGCTTGTAGTTGTACAACTTGGCAAACGCCTGCACTTTCAGACGGGTGTCCTCGCTGATTTCCGGACTGTTGCGCAAGGATTTGGATACGGTAGAAATCGAGACGTCCAGTTCCTTGGCTATTTGTTTCAGGGTGACTTTTTTCTTCATATTGAAAGATTCCCGATAAAGGTAAATGTATTTTTCAAAAAAACTAAAAAGGAGGAGGTCTTTGAGTGTTATCGTTAAAGTTTTCAACACGAAAACGTTTTCGGCAAGTAATTAACAGAGAGGGAACGATTTCGTAGGGAATATTAAACTAATTTTAACATTCGAAGTGGAGTATAAGCGCAAACAAAATTGAAAATTAACCTAAACAAAATGTATGAAAACAATTTACACTAAGTTGTTACTCTTCGTACTGTTTTTGCCCTTTGGCCTGCTTGCGCAAGGTTCTTTGAGCGGAACGGTGCTGGAAAAATCATCCGGGCAGCCGTTGCCGGGGGTGAACGTACTGGTTCAGGGTACTGCAACCGGCGTTCAGACTGACCTGGACGGCCGTTTCAGCCTGCCGGTGAAGAATGGCGACGTCGTGCTTTTCTCCTACGTGGGGTACGCCGAACAGACCCTGACTTATACCGGACAGCAAAACGTAACGATAAGCCTTGACGAAGCGGCCAACCAGATTGGTGAAGTCGTGGTTCAGGTAGGTTATGGCTCGGTGCGTAAAAAAGATGCCACGGGATCGGTGGCCGTGGTTACCCAAAAAGACTTTGTCAAAGGACCTGTAGTCGCTGTCGATCAGATGGTTCAGGGTAAAGTGGCAGGTTTGCAGGTAACCAATGGCGGAGGATCGCCGGGCGAGGGCGCCACCATCCGAATCCGCAGCGGTTCATCGCTTAACGCCAACAACGACCCGCTCTACGTGATCGACGGTGTTCCGGTGGCGGCTGGCGGCATCAACGGAGGGCGTAACCCTTTGGCTACCATCAACCAGAACAACATCGAGTCGGTGACCGTCCTTAAGGACGCATCGGCGACAGCCATTTACGGATCGCGCGCGTCAAACGGCGTGGTCATCATCACAACCAAGAAAGGTCGCAAGGGCGAAATGAAGGTTGAGTATAATTCCTACCTCTCGGTTAGTGAAGTTGGAGATAAGGTTGATGTGCTTTCGGCCTCGCAATTCCGCGATTACATTACTGATAACGGGAGTCCTGAGCAAATTGCACTTTTAGGCGACAGCAATACCGATTGGCAGGACAAGATTTACCGCACGGCCATCGGAACCGATCACAACATTGCGCTCTCGGGCGGAACCGATATGATTACCTATCGCGCGTCGGTTGGATTTGCCAGCCTGAACGGTATTTTGGAGCGTGACAACCTGCGCCGCGGAACCATGGGTCTTAACCTGATCGGGAACTTCTTTGACAACCACCTTAAGGTTGAAGTCAACAGCAACTCGTCATCCATGATGAACGATTACAGTAACCGTGGCGCCATTGGTTCGGCAATTGCATTTGACCCAACACAGCCGGTGCGCAACGCCGACGGAACGCTCTTCCAGTGGAATCAGATCCTATCGGTTCGGAACCCTGTTTCGCTCATTGAGCAGTTCAACAATTACGGAAACTCCTTCCGAAGCATCGGGAACATTCAGTTTGATTACAAGCTGCACTTTTTTCCTGATTTGAAGCTCGTGGCCAATTTGGGTTATGACGAAATGTCCGGACGCGCCTACGGAGGTGTTTCACCCAACTACGCTTATCCTGAAAGCGGAAACCGCTATGACAGCCGCAACGAGCGCAAAAACCGCCTGATGGATTTGTACGCAAACTACAACAAGCGCGTGGGCGATTGGTTGACCGTTGACCTGACGGGTGGCTACAATTACCAGGATTTCCGCGACCGCACCGAGACTTTCAACTATGACGAATCAAACGATTTGCTGATCCCGAATCCGGTAATTCCGGTTCGCGTAAACCTTCAGTCGTTTTTTGGACGCGCCAATATCGGCATCCTGGACCGCTACCTGGTTACCCTGAGCTACCGTCGCGACGGAACTTCCCGCTTTACCGATGAGTTCCGCTGGTCTGATTTCCCTGCGGCGGCTTTTGCCTGGAAACTCAAGGAAGAGGCTTTCCTTAGAGATTCAAAGGTTATTTCAGATATGAAACTCCGTCTTGGCTGGGGTATTACCGGGCAACAGGACATCGGAAACAACTATCCTTCAATCCCGCTTTATCTGGGTGCCGACCAAGGCGCACAATATCAGTTCGGCAACCAGTTCTACATCCCGTTCCGTCCCCAGTCATATAACCCAAGCCTAAAATGGGAAGAGACTGAAACCCGCAACGCCGGTATCGACTTTGGTTTCTTTGACAACCGCTTTACAGGGTCGGTAGATGTTTATGAAAAACGCACCAAAGACCTTTTGGCTTTTGTTCCTAACCCTGCGTTCTTTGGATTCTCGAATGCCGACAACTACAACATCGGCAAGATGACCAACCGCGGTCTTGAAATTGCTGCCCAGGTTGTACCGGTTCGCACCGACAATCTGGAGTGGACAGTTGGCGGAAACGTCACCTTCCAGGATTCAGAAGTGACTGATTTGTTCCTCGATCCGGAGTTCTTTAACGGACTTTCGGCCGGGCCAACAGTTGAAGGCGGTGTGGGCAACACCATTCAAAACCATCAGGTAGGTTTTTGGCCCAACTCGTTTTATGTATATGAGCAGGCTTACGATGCCAACGGAAATCCGATTGACGGACTGGTCATTGACCGCAATGGCGATGGATCAATCTCTGACGAAGACCGCTACCGCTACAAAAAGCCAACGGCCGACGTGTTTTACGGATTCTTTACCAACGTGGTCTACAAGCAATTTGATTTTGCAATGTCATGGCGCGGAAGCTGGGGCAATTACATGTACAACAACGTCGACGCCAACCTGGGCTGGCAAGGTCAGTTGCTGATTCGCAACACCGATCTGTCAAACGGAGTTTCCGAGGTGCTCAACACCAACTTCCAAACGGGAGGCATTGAGCGTCGCCTGTCAGATTACTACATTCAGGATGCCTCATTCTTGCGTATGGACAACGTGACCCTTGGGTATACGTTTAACAAAATCGGCAAATCGGATACCACGGTTCGCGTGTCGGTTGCCGGTCAAAACCTGATTCTGATTACCGATTATAAAGGACTTGATCCTGAAATCGCATCGGGTGTCGACAACAACCTGTATCCGCGTCCGCGAATCTACACCCTTGGTTTAACTGTGAATTTCTAAAAAAAATTAAATATGAAAAATCTGAAATTGAGACTTGCGGCGCTTGCATCCGTTGTGCTGGTATGCTGGGTTTCGGTATCGTGCGTGGACGATCTTGACCAGGCGCCGGAGGATTCATCATCGCTTTTAACCAGCGAAGAATTCTTTCAAAATCCCGAATCCTACAAGCAGTTCCTGGCCAAGTTGTATGCAGGATTGGCCACGACCGGTCAGTCAGGCCCTGCCGGTTCACCCGATATTTCGTTTATTGACGAAGGTTTTAGCCAATACATCCGTGGCTACTGGAACATGCAGGAACTTACCACCGATGAAGCCATCATTGCGTGGAATGACCTTACCATTAAGAACTTCCATTATCACACCTGGACGCAAACCGACGTGTTTATTAACGCTACGTTTTCGCGACTGGCCTTTCAGGTAACCAACTGCAACGAGTTTTTGCGTCAAACCACCGACGCCAAGCTGGACGGACGCAGCGTGTCGGCTGACTTGCGCGCCCAAATCCAGGTTTACCGTGCCGAAGCCCGCTTTTTGCGCGCCCTTAGCTATTGGCACCTGATTGACCTTTTTGGCGGGGCGGCTATCGTAACCGAGGATTCGCCTACTTCGTACTTCCTTCCGGAGTACGCCAACCGTCAGCAATTGTTTGAGTTTGTCGAAGCTGAACTGACTGACATTGAAGCCGACCTGGCTGATCCTAACACCAACGAGGCGTTTCGCGTAGATCGTGCCGCGCTTTGGATGCTGCAGGGCAAATTGTACATGAACGCCGGTGTTTACACGGGTACCGATCGTTACAACGATGCCCAGATTGCGCTGGAGAAAATCTTTAACCAATCGTCGTATGCTCTGCACGACAATTATCGCGAACTGTTCCTGGCCGACAACGATACCAACGGCGCCCAGAACGAGTTTATCTTTGCAGTTAACTTTGATGGAATCAACACCAAAACCTTTGGCGGAACCACTTACCTGACCCATGCTCCGGTAGGCGGAAGTATGCCGGCTTCAGAGTTTGGCATCAACGGAGGTTGGGCCGGAATCCGCACTACGTCGGCGTTTGTTGCAAAATTTGACGGCATGGAAGCAGATGCTCGCCGTCAGTTTTACACCAACGGACAATCGCTGGAAATTGACGATGTGGGCAGCTTTACCCAAGGTTACGCTATTTCCAAGTGGCGCAATGTCGACAGCAATGGCAATCCCGGTTCGGACGCTCAAGGCGATTTTGTCGATACTGATTTCCCGGTGTTTCGCTTGGCCGATGCCTACCTGATGTATGCTGAATGTGCCGTCCGCGGAGCCGGAAACCTTGGTACGGCCGTCAACTATGTGAATCAGTTGCGTCAACGCGCTTACGGAAACAACTCGGCCGACATTTCAAGCAGCGACCTTGACCTGGATTTCATCCTCGACGAGCGCGCACGTGAACTTCACTGGGAAGGCCATCGCCGCACCGACCTGATCCGCCACGGAAAATTTACAGGTTCGTCTTATGTCTGGCCTTGGAAAGGAAACGTTCCCGGTGGCGCACCAACGCCGTCGTTCAGGAATTTGTTCCCGATACCGTCAAACGCCATCTCAGCTAACCCTAACTTGCAACAGAACCCTGGATATTAATCAAATAAAATTGTAAAAAATGAAAAATATAGCAAAATCACTGATTGTTCTCTTTGGAATAATCGCTGTTTCCTGTACGTCCGATGACGTCGAGGATCGTCCGGTAATCGCCGGTGTTGACGCGCCTGTGCTTTCAGCTCCGGAAGATGCTTCGGGTTACGTCCTGTCACCTGAAAACCCAACGGCCCAGGTGGATCGTTTTGTTTGGTCGGCTGCCAATTACGGCGGCGAAATCGTAGTGACTTATGAACTTCAGATGGATCTGGAATCAGGCGATTTTACCAACGCCGAAGTTTTGGGCGGAACCAACAACACGCTTCAGCTTCCGGTAACGGTTGAAACCCTTAACGGAAAAGCCATTGCTTTGGGTGCGACGCCTTTTCAGGCCACGGCTTTCAAAGTTAGGGTCAAATCATCGGTGAGCGGCGCCGAGAGCATGTACTCAAACGCAATCGGCATTACGGTAACGCCATACTCAACTGATTTGCCACGCATTGCCGTTCCAGGTGCTCACCAAGGCTGGAGCCCGGAAGATCCCAATATTCCGCAACTGGCTGCATCAGCATTTGGCGAAACTGATTACGAAGGTTACGTTTGGCTGAACGGCGAGTACAAATTCCTGGCTCCAAACGCTTCTGGTGCTTACGCGTGGGGTAATACAGATTGGGGTGATGACGGGTCTTTTTCAGGAATTCTAATAGCCGATGGCGAATCAAACTGCCAGGCTCCGGAAGGATACTATCGCGTTCGCGCCAACACCGGAACTTTGGTTTACACGGCTGATCCGGTGAGCTGGGGCATCATTGGTGCCGCTACGCCATTAGGTTGGGATGCCGATACTGATTTGACTTACAACCCTGATACCAAAAGACTGGAAATTGCTTCGATAGCCTTGGTACCCGGCCCGTTCAAATTCCGTGGAAACAACGCCTGGAGCAATGGTTTTGACCTTGGTACCGTTAACGAAGACGGCTTTTTGGTTGAAGGTGGCGACCTTAATTTTGAGGGTCCTGCCGGAAACTACAAAGTGATTCTGGACTTGTCAAATCCGCGCCAGTATACGTATGAATTGATTCAACTTTAATTTAAATGAAAAGGGCTTTCACCGCGAAGGCCCTTTTTTTCCTTTACCATATGAAAAAGAATTTCTTAGCAATTGTTGCGCTGCTCGGACTTTGCCTGACTTCCTTTGCACAGGTCACGATTTCGCCGGCAGTTTTTAACGTCAACGACCCTATTACAATTACCGCCTCATTTGCGGGTGCAACCTGTAACAGCATGGGGTCAAACCCGGCCAAAGTTTACATGCACGCCGGAATAGGCGATGACACCAACGCATTTGGATTCTCGGTTGTTGGAAACTGGGGCCAGGACGATGGCGTCGGACTTATGACCAACAACGGAAACGGAACGTGGAGCATCACCATTACACCGGCCACTTATTTTAACCTGAACGCTACCCAGCAGGGCAATGCCACAAAATTGGGCATGGTGTTCCGAAATGCGAACGGATCGCAGGAAATGAAGTTGCCGCCATCGTGCAGTGATTTCATTTTTAATGTCGGAACCTTTCAGGTGACACTAAACTCGCCGGCCAACAACAGCACCACGGTAATCAATTCAGGCGGAAGCCTTGCCATTTCGGCCACGAATACCAACGGCAATGCAAGCTACACGCTCAAAGCCAACGGAACGACCATCAACACCAACCCATCGACGTCAAATTACACATTTACGCACACCAATATCACGTCCAATCAGTCGTATGTGCTCGAGATCCTTCAGGGAACCACCACGATTACCCGCAGGTTTTCGGTTATGGTGAATCCAGGAACGGTTACAGCCGCGATGCCGTCGGGAATGCAGGACGGCATCAATTACAATCCTACCGATGCCACCAAGGCCACGCTGGTATTGGATGCGCCGGGCAAAGACTTTGTCTACGTGGCCGGCAGCTTCAATAATTACCAGCCAAATGCCGCGTATGCCATGAAGAAAGACGGCGCCACCGGCAAGTTCTGGCTCGAGCTTACCGGATTGACGCCGGGCGCAACCAACACGTATCAATACTGGGTAGTCGACACCACGCCGATTGCCGGATCGCCTACGCTGGTCAAAACCGCCGATCCTTATTCAACATTGGTTCTGTCTCCGTTTGACGATCCGTGGATTCCGGCTTCAACCTATCCAAACCTGCCGCCTTATCCCGCCGGACAAGAGCGCGAAGTAACCGTGCTAACCACCGGTCAGGCGCCTTACAACTGGCAAGTGACCAACTTTGTCAAGCCCAAAAAGGAAGATCTTATCGTTTATGAAGTACTCATCCGCGATTTTGACGCCAACCGCAACTTCCAGGATCTTATCAACCGAATCCAGTACTTTAAGGACCTTAACATCAACGCCATCCAGTTGATGCCCGTCATGGAATTTGAAGGCAACGAAAGCTGGGGCTACAACACCTCGTTCCACCTGGCACTCGACAAATTTTACGGAACGTCAACCAAGTTCAAGGAGTTTGTCGATTTGTGCCACCAAAACGGAATCGCCGTCATTCTTGACCTGGCGCTTAACCACGCTTTTGGTCGCAACCCACTGGTACGCATGTGGATGAACGATCCTGACGGCGACGGATGGGGCGGTCCTGCTGCCGACAGCCCGTACTTTAACCAGACGGCCACGCATGCCTACAGCGTCGGGAATGACTTTAACCACCAACAGCCGCGTACGCAGTATTACACCCAACGCGTGCTGAAACACTGGATTGAAGAGTACAAAATCGACGGGATCCGCTGGGACCTTACCAAGGGCTTTACCCAGGAATGTTCTTCGGGCGATGAAGGCTGTACCAATGGCGTCCGCAATGACCGTATCGCCGTGCTTAAATCATACGCCGATTATTCGTGGGCCCTCGATCCGACGCACTACGTGATTTTCGAACACCTTGGTTCAGATGCCGAGGAGTCGCAATGGGCCAACTATCGCCTGAATGAAACCCCAAGCAAAGGCGTCATGATGTGGAGTGAAATGACCTATCAATACGGACAACTCATCATGGGTTATTCTACCGGTGCCGACATTTCGCGCGTGGGACATACCGCACACGCCGGATTTTCAGGCAAGCGCGTGATGGGTTACCCGGAAAGCCACGACAAGGAAAGGCTGATGTACAGCGCCATGAATTTTGGAAACAGTGCCGGAACCTCACCGCTCAACAACCTGAACAACGCCCTCGGACGCATGTCAGCCATCGGAGCGACGTCACTGCTGGTTCCGGGGCCAAAAATGATCTGGCATTTTGCCGCTTTGGGTATGCAACTCTCCATTTACACCTGTACCAACGGCACGGTGAATACTGAGAGTGACATTGTTCCCGGCGACTGCAAACTCGACACCAAGCCGCAGCCCCAATGGGTGCAAAACTGGCCTGCCGTCCCGCAGCGCGCGCAGGTTTACAACGACTGGGCCAAGATGATCCAGATGAAAATCAACGAACCGGTGTTTGAAGGCAATTACGCCATCAGCCCCGACGGCAACAACATCCGCCAGCGTATCTACATTTACGACGACGCCCTTCCGGCCAGTCAGTTGCGCAACGTAGTGGTTTTGGCCAATTTCTCGGTGGCGGCGCAAAACATCAACCCAAGCTTTCCATACACGGGAACCTGGTACAACCTGATGGACGACACGCCAATTACCGTCACCAACACCACTGCGCCCATCAACATTCCGGCGGGTCAGTTCAGGATTTTCGGCAACCAGGTTTCAACGCTTAACAACGAGCAGTTTGAACCCATGGCGCACATCCACCTGTATCCAAACCCGGCCAACGACAGCTTTGTTTTAAGCGGCGAGCCAGTCCTTGTTGAAGTTTACTCAATGACAGGCCAGCGCGTACGCCAGTTCCGGAATCCGCAACCCGGCTATGTTTACGACATCGCCGGTCTGAGCGCGGGACTCTACCTGGTAAAAATCACCGACACCAACAGCGCAAGCAAAACGCTTCGCCTTGTAAAAGAATAGTTTGCGAGTTAGTTGATAGTTGAAAGCCCTTCCATGTGAGGGGCTTTTTTTTGGGCGTAGCTGCGGGCGCCGGACGTTCCAATTGGCCCGCAGCCCGGGCTCTTGGCGGTCGCTGTGTTGCCGTGACCTGCAACACGAGCTCCAACAACGCCGCGATCCCTTACGCGGGTGCGGTTTTCATATCAAAAATCGCTTAAAATATAAACCGTTCAGATTTTAACAAACCATCCGGCTGTTATACATTTGCCGCATGAAATCCCTATTAGTCAAAGCGTTAAAAATAACGGGAATTGCATTGGCTGTCATCCTGTTGCTGATGGTGGCGCTGCCCAAAATCTTTCCCGGAAAAATTGAAAGCGAAGTCAAGGCCTTTGCCAATCAAAAGCTCAACGGCGAACTCAATTTTACCAACGCAAACCTGTCATTTTTTGACCATTTCCCGTCGCTCACCCTTACCCTCGAGAATTTCTCGCTAAAGGGATCGCCACCATTCCCAAAAGAGGATTTGGTGTCGGCGGGCGAGATTGCCTTTGGCATAGACGTATGGTCATTGGTTTTTAGCCAAAAAATCCACATCGATCAAATATTCGTTTCCAAGGCTCGCGTCAACGTAAAAGTCAACAAAAAAGGCGAGGCCAATTACAATGTCTACGTTTCTGATTCAAAATCAACCGACACCTCGCAAACCTCGCTAAAACTTTCCAAAATCGCTATCCAGGACAGCTATCTGCGCTACGACGATCAATCGGTTGGCGTTTTGCTCGAAGCCCGCGGGTTTAACTACACCGGTAACGGTGATCTTGACCAATCCGTATTTGACCTCAAGACCAGCGCCCGCATCGACTCACTCGATTTCAGTTTTGACGGTCAGCCGTATCTGCGCCACAAAAAAGTGTCGGCGCGTCTCATTACCCAAATCAACACCAACTCGCTGGCGTTTGTCTTTGCTGAGAATGACTTGAAAATCAACAAGCTTCCGGTGGTTTTTACCGGAAAATTTGATTTTTTAAAGAACGGCTACGACATGTATTTTAACCTGCGCACTCAAGAAAGCCAGTTGCGCGATTTTTTTACGGCGCTTCCGCCACAGTATGTCAAGTGGCTCGAAACCTCTCAGGTAAAAGGCGAAACATCGGTGGCGCTCACCTTGAAAGGCCAGTACATTGCCTCCGAATCAAAAATGCCTACGCTGTCGTTCAACATGAAAATCCGCGACGGCGAAATCAAGCATCAGTCGGCTCCGGTGGCGCTGTCAAACATCTTCCTCAACTTTAAAACCACACTGCCGTCTCTCGACCCAGACCGCCTGAGAATCGATCTGGATTCGCTTTACTTTAACGCCGGGAAAGACTATCTCAAGGCCATCGTCAAGAGTCAGGGACTGGAGCGCATCAATCTGACGCAAGCCAATGTGCAGTCATCGCTCAACCTGGCCAGAATCAGTGACGCCCTGATGATCGACGGATTTAAACTGGCCGGTAACCTGAAATCTGACATTCGCGCCAACGGGATTTACGACGGCAACTCGCGGCAGTTTCCCATCACCT
>CAZIBV010000060.1:10739-15345 GCA_964537345.1 uncultured Flavobacterium sp.
CGGCAGTTTCCCATCACCTCCGGAAAGCTTTCCCTGACGGGCGGGCTTGTCAAAACGCCGTATTATCCCAATGCCATCCAGAACATTCAACTGGCGGCATCGCTTACCAATCCGTCGGGCCGTTTTGCCGATTCGCGCATGACGATCAGCCGTGGTGATTTTGTTTTTGAGGGAAAACCCTTTACGCTTTTTGCTGATTTTGTCAACTTTGACGACGTGGCCTACAACCTCAAGGCCAAGGGCGAAATTGACGTCGCGCGCATTTACAAGGTTTTTGCCGTTCCCGACACCGGACTTCAGGGCCGCATCCTGGCCGACGTCTCCTTTAAGGGAAAACAAAGCGATGCTACCCAAGGCCGTTATCAGGCGCTCGACAACCGCGGAACGCTCGCCCTGCAGGACATCAGGCTTACCACTGCTTATCTGTCGCATCCGTTTATTATCCGCGACGGAAAATTTGAGTTCAATCAGGATCAGATGAACTTTTCGCAGTTCAAGGCCGGATATGCTTCGTCCGATTTTGCCATGAACGGACAGTTGCGCAACGTTATCAATTTTGTGCTGTCTGATCGCGAAGTCCTTAAAGGAAAATTCTCGCTCACCTCGCAAAAAATCGTCGTGGATGAGTTTATGACGGCTCCGGCAGCCGATTCGTCAAACGCCGAAACACCGTCACCCGGAGTGGTTGTGGTTCCGCCCAATTTTGACGTTTCGCTCACCGCCAATGCGCGTCAGGTCTTATTTCAGGGACTGGAATTGCAGGACGTGAGCGGCACCGTCAGGATAGCCGACGAAACCCTGTCGCTCGAACGCAATTCATTTTCGATGATTGGTTGCCGTGTTGGCTTTGATGCCCGTTACAAACCGGAAAATGCGCGCACCGCCAGTTTTGATTTTGCGATAAAAGCATCTGATTTTGACATCAAACGCGCCTACAATGAAGTGGCTTTGTTTAAGGAAATGGCGTCGGCGGCCGAGTATGCCGAGGGTGTCGTATCGCTCGATTACAAACTCAAGGGAAAACTGGGCGCCGACATGAGCCCGATTTATCCGTCACTTGAAGGCGGTGGCGTGCTGTCGGTAAAAAATGTCAAGATGAAAGGTTTCAGGCTGATGAATGTCGTGAGCCGCGAAACCAAGATGGATGCCGTGGCCGATCCCGATGTGAGCAAGGTTGACATCAAAACCAAAATCCGCAACAACATTATCACTATCGATAGGTTTAAGTTCAAAGTGGCCGGGTTTAGACCGCGCATTGAAGGCCAAACCAGCCTGGACGGAAAACTGAACCTTAAGATGCGACTGGGACTTCCGCCGCTGGGTATCATCGGGATTCCGCTGACGGTTACCGGAACGCAAGACGATCCGCAGGTAAAACTGGGCCGCAAGACCGAGGATTTGGAAGAGACGGAATATAACGGCGAGGCGCCCGTTCCAACTACGACCGAAACTACAGCGCCTGCTGAAACTTCGGAACCTGAAACGGTTCAGCCGTCAGGGGAGCAGCCCGCGCCTTAAAGCAGTGTTTTTTTCAGGCCTTCGGAAACGCTTTTCCAAAGAAGGTTGAAGAAAGATTTGTCTTTTTCGCGATCCACTGAAACCTCCACTTTTTTGGGTTTTTCATTTGAATCGTTTTTGACAAAGAGATTAGCGATGGCCGAGACAATTTTGTTTTTTCGCTTGTCCTTTTTAAGGATCGTCACCTTAAAATCGCTGTGTTCGAGCGAGAATGTTCCAGCTGAACGATCGTCGTTTCCCGCAAAATCAAATCGGACCTGGTCGAGTTTACCTTTGAATTCGGCGTTGACGTAAGGCCGCGTAAACGGGATGAGCGCGCTGGATGGAAAATCGCGTATATGTCCCGTTATGTTAAACCCATCAGTCTTGTCGAGCGCGTTAAAACGCCATTTGACGTCAAACGGCGCGACGTCCATAAAACGACAGTTGATGGCGATGTTGACGTCCGGAATTTCTTGCTGTCCGAATCCGCTTGCAATCCCGGTAGCCTTTAAATTGAAGTTTCCAAAAACCAGTTTGCCGGGGCCGTCGTCCTTGTCTTTTTCCTCTTCATAGCTGATGCGTGAATTCTTCAGCTGAAGCAGTCCAACGTCGAGTGGAAACCCGATTTCGCGTAGTTGCTGGCTGTAGAATTTCTTTTTTTTGGGATCGTCGGCAACGGTTTTGCTTCGGTAGATTTTTGCGTTGAGTCCGTCAACGAACAGCGTCCCCAGGGAAACGCAAAGCTGGTCGTCCCGATAGCCCCATTGCAGTTTGTCGAGTGCCATCACGCGGGTTTGAACGTCAAACAGGTCTTTTTCCATTTTAATCATTTGGTTAAACGCCTGTCGCGAAACGCGCGGTTTAAAGGTCAGTTGGTTGATTTTGAGTCCGTCGGGCGCGGTGGTAATGGCTTTGGTGCGCAACTCGTAAACGGCGCTGGGGCGGTATGAAAGGCTGTCGCACACCAGCGAATAAGTTTTGCAGGTAAACGGGATTTTTTTGGCGAGGGTGGCGTCAGATACGGTGATGCCGTCCAGTTTGATGGTGGCGTTGTGTACGTCCAAAATGGACAATGCGCGCCCCAACTGACGCATGGAAAGGCTTGCGCCGATGAGGTTAAGGTTGGCGACGCGGATGATTTTGTCGAGCGGTTTGACTTCGTCGGCGGCCGATCGTTTTTTGTTCCTGGTGTCTTTGACTATTGTCAGATGCGGTCCGTAAAGTGTTAGGCTATTGGCCGAAATGCGGTCGCCAAACACCAAACTCGTGATGCCAACACCGGAAATTTCCAGTTTTTGGACATCGGCGTAAAATCCCGGCACCTGGTCTTTAATCGCCAACGACTGCTTGGGTACCAGCAAAATGTCGGTTGCAGTTATTTTACGAGCCCAAAGCGATACGTCCAGGTCGCGGTACGTAATGTGGTAACCAGATTGGTTTTTCTGGCTGATAAGATCCGGCAGCCGTTTGTCGACCCACCAATTCAGGCCAATTCCCGCGCCGATAATCAGCACGAGCAATAGCACAAGCACTACCAGAATTTTTCTCGCCATTTTGTTTGGGTTTACCTAAAGATAACCAATGGCGGCCTTTGACGTTGCGGCTTAAGATTTTTTTAGCGCATTATTTTATTTCCATCGCCTGCATGACTTGTCCCCAAGGTCCTCCGTTGACAACGTTTTGAATGCCGTGTTGTTCCAATATGGCTTTGGCCTGTCCGCTACGCATTCCGCTGCGGCAAAACACCACAATGGCCGGCTTGTTTTTAAATGCGGTGATTTTGCTAGTTATTGTACTCAGCGGAATGTTTACCGCACCCGGAACCGATCCCGAGGCGTATTCCTGGGGTGTGCGTACGTCAACCAAATAAGCTCCGGCGGCCAGCGCTTCTTTCAGGCGATTGTTTGATCCGAATAAGTTTTTTAAAAGTCCGAACATGATTTTTTTTTGGCGAAGATAGGCTTGTTCGCTGGTTGCGGTCTGCTACATTTGTTACATTGTTATATTTGTAAAAATCCCAATCCATGAAAATTTTTCAAATTACTTTGATTTTGCTGATGTCGGTTGTGTCGATGGCGCAAAAACCAGCCTATCAACTTTTTACCAACAAGGGCAAAAAGACCCATTATGACAAAATGCTGGCGGATGCAGCCAAAGCCGAGGTGGTGCTTTTTGGAGAATACCATGACAATCCTATCTGCCACTGGCTTCAACTGGAGCTCACGCGTGATCTGGCTGCAAAGATGCCTATTGTGATGGGCGCCGAAATGATCGAAGCCGATAACCAGCGTCAACTGGACGATTACCTTGCGGGACGCATCAACCAAAAACAGTTTGACACCCTTGCCCGTTTGTGGAACAATCACAAAACTGATTACAAACCGCTGGTGGATTTTGCCAAGGAAAAGAAAATAAAGTTTGTGGCGGCCAATATCCCAAGGCGATATGCGTCGATGGTGTCCAAAAAAGGATTGGAATCCTTAACAACGCTTACGGATGAAGAAAAATCCTGGATGATGCCGCAGCCCATGCCGTATGACGGTACGCTGCCCGGATACGTGAACATGATGAAGATGATGGGCGAGCACGCCACCGAAAACTTCCCCAAGGCGCAAGCGGTAAAAGACGCAACGATGGCGCATTTTATCATAAGGAACATGGTCCCCGGCAGTGTGTTTGTCCACTACAACGGAACATACCATTCGGATCATTACGAGGGAATAGGCTGGTATTTAAAAACCTATCGCCCGCAAACCAAAACATTTACCATTGCAACCGTCGAACAGGAAAATCTGGACAAACTGGAAGCGGAACACCTGGGCAAAGCCGATTATATTTTGGTGGTGGATAAGGATATGACGAAGACTTTTTGAGGATTTATGATTTAAGAATTAAGATTTAAGAATGGGTCTACGGAAGGATTTTAGATTTTAGATTTCAGATTTTAGAATAGTCTTTAGGAAGCCTTGAATTTTGGGGTTGGAATTTGGAATTTGGAATTTGGAATTTCACAATTAAGAGTAAGTCTCCTGGGAGGTGTTAAGATTTCGGATTTTAGAATAATCTGTAGGAAGCCTTGAAATTTCGGTGTTGGAATTTGGAATTT
>CAZIBV010000061.1:0-1754 GCA_964537345.1 uncultured Flavobacterium sp.
ACTACGTCAACACCTTCAACGGTGATCGCAGCCGAACAGTTGTCGGTAGCGGTCAGTGATACCATGGCAGGAACCTCAGAGGCACAAGCCACGGTTACTGCGGCAGGAGCCTGAGGAGCCACAGGCGCGATGTTGTCGTTTACAGAGATATTTTGAGAAACTGAAGATTCATTTCCGCAAACATCCACGAAAGTCCAGGTACGAACGATGGTGTATGAATTGGCGCAAGAGCCCGGAGTTACAACGTCAACACCTTCTACAGTAATTTCAATTCCACGGTTGATGGCCGAACAGTTATCCGTAGCAGTCAGTGATACCATGGCAGGAACCTCAGAGGCACAAGCCACGGTTACGTCAGCCGGAGCTGTAGGAACAGTTGGAGCGATGGTGTCATTTACCGTAATAGTTTGTGAAACCGACGATTGGTTGCCACATGAATCTACAAAGGTCCAGGTGCGGGTCACTACAAATGAGTTCTCGCAAGCACCTGGCGTGATGACATCAGCCGGAGTACTTACAATCGGTCCGTCGCAATTATCGTTAGCCGTAAGCGTTATGGGACCCGGAACGTCTGATGCACAGCTAACCTGAACGGCTGCAGGTGCAACCGGAGCAACCGGAGCAACGTTGTCATTCACAGTAATGGTTTGTGAAGCCGATGAGGAATTTCCGCAAGCATCAGCAAACGTCCAGGTGCGGACAATGGTGTATGAGTTGGCACAGGAGCCCGGAGTTACAACGTCAACACCCGCAACTGAAATCTCACCTGAACATACATCGTTGGCAGTCAGGGTAATGTTGGCAGGAACTTCTGAAGCACAAGCCACAGTTACGTTGGCAGGTGCAGCCGGTACTACCGGGGCAGTGTTATCCTGAAGGGTAAAAGTAGCTGTTGTTGTAGCGGTATTTCCGCACTCATCGGTAGCGGTAAAAGTTACCACAACTGATTCAGAACAGTTACCTGCAACAGGAGCGTAATCATTGGTCCAGGTTACAGCCGAGCAAGAATCCTGTGCAACGGCACCGCCATTGTTGGCCAGCCAGTTGTTAAGAGCGTCCTGATTTGCGGAGCCACACTGAAGGGCCAGGTTTTGAGCTTGCACTGTAATAGTTGGAATCGCGCTATCTGCAACCGTAATGGTCTGTGATGCGGTAGAGGTGTTTCCACAGCTATCAACAGCAGTCCAGGTGCGTGTAACCGAATACGTTCCGGCGCAGGCTCCAGGAGTTGTGACATCTTCAAAAGTCAGGGTCGCATTACCGCAATTGTCGGTAGCCGTAGCCTGAGCAAAAACAGGATTTCCTGTACCACAGGCGATTGTTGAAGCTGCAGGGAGCGCGGCAATAACCGGTGATACGCTATCCTGAATGTTGATGTTTTGAGTGAGCGACAACGTTCCGCAAACCGTAGTCAGGCGGAAGGTACGCGTTACCTGAACAGGGCAGGTTCCGCTTGACGCATCCTGATAAGTCAAAGTGTAAGTACCAATGGCACCTGCATTTGAAACTGATCCGCCCACATTGGTAAATTGCGTCAGGTTGATTTGTGTTTCAGTCTCGGCATACGGAAGCCCGGTGATGGCAGCGGTTGAACATCCCGATACGTTGGCCGCAGCCGGAGCTTGCCATACAGGAGCAGGATAAACCGTTACGGTTACCGGAACCTTTGTACCAATACAAAGTGCCGACTGACCTTCGGCTACATAATAAGTAGTTGATCCAGGTGTAGCTGTCGACGGAATGATTTCAGATAC
>CAZIBV010000061.1:1854-7828 GCA_964537345.1 uncultured Flavobacterium sp.
CCCGGAACAATCGGGAATTGGTTGTAGAACTGGGTTCCCGGAGGGAAGTTTCCGGTAATGGCCGTAATCGGGATGGTAGTTGCAGTAGTACAAACTACGATATCCCCGATAGGTGGCGTGGCCTGACAGTTTTGGTTAACATAATCAATTGAATCGATATTAATCAGGAACGGTGCCGCTATGGCATTGCCCTGACATTCACCAGACTCTTCATATCCTTGGATCAAATCCTTTTCATTGAACGAAATTCCGGTGATGGCACCCACGCCGGTAAAATTACCGTTAACTGCCACAATGTTGCTGCAACTTACGTTTTTGAGCAAGGCGCAATCCTCGGTAACCTTGAATCGGAAAACAAGATCGCCCAAAAGGGTTTCAGGGTCAGCCGGAACCGGAACTGTTCCAATATTCCAAACTATCGAACCGGTCGATCCAAGACTTGGATCAAAAACCAGCGAGTTTGGCGTTGGAGCAGGGGTGTAGTAAATATTTCGCACAGCGCTGTTAGGAACATAAACAGCATTGTACGGAACCGGAATGGTAATTTTAGTATTGTTGATAGGTTCGGTACCGCGGTTGCGGATTTCTACCTTGTATTCCAGGATCTGTCCCGGCAAAGCGCTCTGAGGCGGATTTGTGGTAGGAACACCGTTGATCGAAACTGATGAAATAGTTCCCTCAACGTCCGGGATGTAAGCGTCAACCGCCATTACGGCAGCAAAAATCACAAACGTATCCTGCGTTGTTCCATAGCGGAAGCGCGTAGACGTTTGGTTGTTGGTCATCACCGAATTGTTGGCGTTTGGAATGTCAAACACACTGATATCAAGACCAGTGTTGTTTACCAAATTAGGGTTTCGCGAGTTTGCACCCGTAAAAATCGATGAGTTAAAGAAGTTGTTTGTAGCGTTGTTGGCATGGTTCAGGGTCACCCAGGCGTTGTTCGCTGCATTGCGGATCTGGAAGTAATCGCCTGAAATGTTGCGGTCACCTTCACCGGCCATCAAACCAAGTTTCATGTTTACGGGACCAGCCTGAACGGTGTTGAATCCGGAAACCGGAATCTCATAATCAGCTGTGATATTACCTGCCACATAGGCATGTCCGTCAAAAATCGTGATGTCGCGGTACTTCATCAATTGATTTTCATACACTACGACAAGGCTCCATCCACCGTAATATCCGGTCGATCCACCGCTTCCTTCGCGCAGGGCGAGATCAGCCACAGTATAGGCTCCCAGTCCTTGATTGCGTACATAATCAGTCACTTCAACATAAGCGGAATACATGTTTCCGTCGGCGTTGTTGGGATACCAGATGTCATTGGTACCTGCCGTAAAGGTGGTGTAGCCCGACGCGCCCGGACCTTTGAGCGATACGACTCGCTTGTTGTAATTCTTGGTGACGCCGTTTTTGGTCACGCTAAAAGTATCCGACGAGTTGCTGTCATGCGCGCGACCGGTCCAGTAAAGTCCGGCGAACACGATATCAGAACAGTTTGGAACCGCGCCGTTTTCATTTGACAGTACCAAAGTGGCCGACGAAGAGTTCAGCGTGTTTGGGTCGCCGTCAATGTCGACGTACTGCATCGGGTTGTCATTTGACGTGTTGTTGCCATAATTGACAAGCGTCATGTTGGTGTTCCCAATCATGGCAAAATCGCCCTTGATGTTGTAAATCTTACGGGTGGGCGTGTACTGTGAAGTCCGTTGCGTGAACGGGACACGTACCTGCGCCATCGCAAAATCCCCGGCAAGCATGGCTACCAGGAAAAACAGACAGGCGAGCAGATTTTTGGAAATGGGGTAAAAATGTCTCATAAGTCTAATTTTATGATTCTACGGTTCTTTAGTTGATCTCGTGGATGCTGTAAAAAACCTGCTGATTTGGGTTTTGATTTTCAATCAATGTCGAAACGGTGGCCGGAGTAACATTGGCCTCGCTCTGGATGTAGACATAGTTAAGAGATGGGAATCCGCTAAAAACGGACAGGTCAACTTTTGGAGCTCCGGCAGGAACGCGGATAATCGCCATCCTGACGTTTTGCATCTGCGCAGCCGGCAAACTCGCAATGGATTGCAGCGAAGCCGCATCGGTACGCAGCACCGTCGGTTGTCCTTCGCCATGAACACTGGTTGCACCCGATTTTACATACAGCGTGGGTTTCAGATCGTAGATCAACCCTTCTACAGTACTGGCTCCTGCATTACGCGCCTGACTATCCTGGCGCAGTGAAGCCAGAAACTGGTCAACATGCATAATCGACGTTTGATTGGCCGGGGAAATTTGCCCAACCTGCGCCTGTGCACCCGTAAAAACGAGCATGAGCACAAGCACCAAAAGCACTTTTTGAATCATCGAAATTTTAGTTTTACCGGAAAGCTCCGGCTGGTTAAATAATTGGTTTGGGATCGGTTTTCTCATCTTTCAATGAATTTTTGAATTTTAGAAAAAGTGATATAACTCACCTAATTTCAAATTCGTTGGCTAAAATACTGACACGGTTTTCTTGCACTTAATTTTCTCCGTGAAAAACCTGAATTCTCGATAAAACACCTTTTTTAGGAATTTTCGACCCAAAAAAATGATGGCATTTCAATTCATTTTGTTCACTCACGACTAAAAATTCGTACTGTCTAACCTTCAATATTTAGGCATTTATTAACTTTTGACAGGTCGAATGTAGATTTAAATTTTAAACTACCAAACAAAAACATCGATAAAATGCATAAAAATATAGATAAACTGTCATTTTTAACATAAATTGTAGTTTATATCTTACAAAAATATATTGTCAAACGTTTGTTAATAAAATAATGAGTTGAAAGGTTTGATTTTTAACGAAATCTTCTATACAATAAAATCATTCTAACTTGTCCGAATCATTTTTTTGGCTGATATTTAAACAAAATTGATTCGCATGAAAAAACTTATTCTGATTCGTCACGCCAAATCAGATTGGAGCATGTCGCTGGACGATTTTGACCGCACCCTGACCCAGAGAGGCAAGGACGATGCAAAAGTCGTGGCCCGGGAATTCAGCGGCAGCCTGCCTGATCCGCTTACCGTTTGGAGCAGCAGCGCACGCCGGGCTTCCCTTACGGCCGATATCATGACAAGCGAGTGGAACATTCCTGCCCATCGCATCGATTTTAAACTTGAACTCTATACTTTTGATTGGCAACGACTGGCTGAAATCATCCGTCAGGCCAACGATTCCATCGATAACTTGTGCGTTTTTGGCCACAATGAGGGAATCACGGAATTTGTCAATAATTTTGGCGATATTTACATCGACAATGTCCCAACCGCCGGATTGGTCTGTATCGACTTTGATACAGAACACTGGCAGGACATCTCACAGGGAAAGATCACACGTACCCTGTTCCCGAAATCCTTACGCTAATGAGTACCCATAATTACCGTTATATTGACCGCGAGAAAAGTTGGCTTGCGTTCAACGGTCGCGTCCTGCAGGAAGCAGCCGACACAACAGTCCCCTTGCTGGATCGACTGCGCTTTATCGGAATATTTTCAAACAACCTCGACGAGTTTTTCCGCGTGCGATATGCGGCGGTGCGACGTTTGGCCCTGTCCGGAAAGTCAGGCGAGAAAGTGCTTGGTGGCATCTCGGCAGGTCAGCTGATCAAAGACATCACCTCTATTGTCATCCGACAGCAGGCCGAGAGTTTGCGCACCCTGGCCGTCATCCAAAAGGAATTGGCCGCCGAGGGCATCTACATCGTCAATGAAAGCCAGATCAATGAAGCGCAGGGCAAGTTTGTCAAACAGTTCTTTTTTCAAAAAGTCAGCCCGGCGCTTATCACCATCATCCTCAACGACCTGGCCGAATTCCCGCTTTTAAAAGATACCAGCGGCTACCTGGCGGTAAAACTGGTCATGAAGCCCGAGGGAAAATCCAATCTGCTTAATCTGGCCAAACCCAAGGGCGAGGTGCGGTACGCCATCATCGAACTTCCCAAAACACTCGGGCGATTCGTCGTGCTTCCGGAAGCCGATGGCAAGCAATACGTCATGCTCTTGGACGATGTGATCCGATACAACCTGAGTTCCATCTTCAATATATTTGATTATGAAAGTATATCGGCACACATGATCAAGGTGACGCGCGATGCCCAGCTGGATATCGATTCAGACATGAGCAAAAGCATGCTTCAAAAGATTGCGCGCAGTGTTAAGGAACGCAGCGAGGGCGAGCCTGTGCGGTTTGTTTACGACGAATCCATCGACAAGGACACGCTTAAATTCTTTTTGAAACACATGGGCATTGACGCCTCCGACAGCATCATTCCGGGCGGGCGCTACCACAACCGTCGCGATTACATTTCGTTCCCAAATCTGGGACGTTACGATTTGTTGTACCAGCAAAAGCCGCCGCTTCCCGTGCCTGGCCTGAGCCTCGACGGCAGCATCCTGAATCGCATCGCCAAAAAGGATTATTTGGTCAACGCGCCTTATCAGTCGTTTGCGTATGTCATCAAATTTTTGCGCGAGGCGGCCCTCGATCCCAAGGTGACGGCCATCAAAATCACGCTTTACCGCCTGGCCAAGAACTCGCAGATTGTCAGTTCACTGATCAACGCGGCGCGAAACGGCAAAAAGGTGACGGTGCAAATCGAACTGCAGGCGCGGTTTGACGAGGCCAGCAACATTGCGTATTCTGAGTTGATGCAGGAAGAAGGCATCGAACTGATTTTTGGCATCAAGGGACTCAAGGTCCACAGCAAGATTTGTTGCATCGAAAGGATCGAAAACGGCAAACTCATCCGCTACGGATTCATCTCAACCGGCAACTTTAACGAGTCGACGGCCAGTGTTTATACGGATGTGACGCTGCTCACCAGCCACCAGGGAATCCTGAAGGACGTGGCCAAGGTGTTCGAGTTTTTTGATGTCAACTACAGGGTGCAGCGCTACAAACACCTGATTGTATCGCCACATTATACGCGGATGCGATTCTACAAACTCATCGACCGCGAAATCCTCAACGCGCATTTGGGCAAGCCGGCCTACATCAACCTCAAGATGAACAGCCTGTCTGATTTTAGCATGATCGACAAACTGTACGACGCCAGCAAAGCCGGAGTCAAGATCAAGTTGCAGATTCGCGGGATTTGTTCGCTGATTCCGGGCGTCAAAGGCATGAGCGAGAACATCGAAGCCATCAGCATTGTCGATACATTCCTGGAACATTCAAGGATTTATATTTTTGGAAATGCCGGAAACCCCGACGTCTATATTTCATCGGCTGATTTTATGACCCGCAACCTCGACGGAAGGGTAGAGGTCACCTGTCCGATTTACGACCCGGAAACCCGCGCCGAACTGATTGAAAATTTCAACGTTGGCTGGCAAGGAAATGTAAAAGCCCGGATCCATTCAGAGAATTTGGACAATCCATATCGCGAAAGAGGTGATGATCCCATCTTTCGTGCACAATTTGAAACCTATGATTATTACCGCCGTCTTGCCGAGTCAGGTACGGCGCCGCTCACCCCAAATCCTGCCTTGACGGAATGATCAACATTAAGAAATATGCCGCCATCGACATCGGATCGAATGCCATGCGCCTGCTGGTGGCCAACATTATCGAAGAAGAAGGAAAAGAAACCCAGTTCAGCAAGAGTTCATTGGTGCGCGTCCCCATACGTTTGGGCCAGGACGCTTTTACCGTGGGTGAAATATCAGAGGAGAACATTTCCAGGATGGTCGATGCCATGACGGCATTCCGACTGCTGATGAAGGTTCACAAAGTCGAGCGTTTCATGGCGTGCGCCACATCGGCCATGCGCGAAGCCTACAACGGCAAGGAAGTGGTTGAAATTATCCGCGAAAAAGCCGACATTCCCATTGAAATCATCGACGGAAAAACCGAGGCGGCCATCATCGCATCGACAGATTTGCATCACCTTCTAAAAACCGACGAAACGTATTTATATGTAGACGTTGGCGG
>CAZIBV010000061.1:7928-15241 GCA_964537345.1 uncultured Flavobacterium sp.
TATGAACTCGGACTAAACCCCGACCGTGCCGACGTAATCATTCCGGCTCTTAGGGTTTACCTGAACGCCATGAAGTGGAGCGGCGCCCGTCAGATTTTTGTACCCAAGATCGGGTTGGCCGACGGCGTCATCAAAGCTATGTATTACGGACGGATTTAAGAATTGAAGTCCAAATCGAACGTTTTGCGCAACAAATCGAGCGCCGGGTTGATTTCATTCAACCGGTTGTATTTGTCCTGCGCCGTGAACGCCCGCTTGGTTTCGATGGTCTCGTTGACTTCGAGCCGGATGGAAATTTCGTGGTTGTGGAGCTTTCCGCGAAGATAGCCCGCCAGCGACATCAGCTCTTTTTCAAAATCAATTTTGGAGCCTTCATTGGGCAGTTCATGGACAATGGTGGTGCCTTCCAGCCTCGGATCATTGATCAGCATATACGATTCCATGATGCGATGGCCTTTGTCTCCAAGTTTTTGGGCGTAACGCGTCCATTCGAGCATCATCTCAGTTTCGGTAAACGGTTCGGCGGGCAGATGGACCTCTTCATCCTGAACCTTTTGTGCTTTTTGTAAGAGTTCTCGCTTGGCCTGTATGCTCTTGATGGACAGCGCCGAAACCACGGGAACTGGTGTTTCGTCCTCTGTTTTAGGATCGGCAACGGGTGCCATTGGTGCCAGGGGAACTTTTGGAATGACAACTTCCGGCTCTTCAACCGGGATGTGAAAGGCGCGACCGTAATAGTTTTCAGCCGGGATTATGAATCCATCAACTTTTTTTTTTCGCCCTCGTAGGTAATCGACGCCAATTGCATCAAGCACAGTTCTACAAATAGCCGCGGATTTTGGCTGCCTTTGTAGCGATAGTCAGTATCGTTGGCCAGAGCGATGGCTTCCATCAGGAAATCAGTCGGAGCCTTTTGTGCCTGTTCGGCGTAAAGTCTTTGTACGGTTTCGCCGCCTTCGAGCAATTTGACGGTTGCCGCGTTTTTGCAAACCAGCAAATCCCTGAAATGGCTCGCCAATCCTGCAACAAAGTGCTGTCCGTCAAATCCCTTGGCCATGATGTCGTCATACGCCAAAAGCAGTTCCGGGATTTTGTTGTCCAGAATCAAATCGGTGACGGAGATATAGGTGTCGTAGTCCAACACGCTTAGGTTCTCGGCCACTGCCTGTCGCGAAAGGTGCGATCCGCAGTATGATACGACACGGTCAAAAATAGAAAGAGCATCACGCAGCGCACCGTCGGCTTTTTGGGCGATGATGTGCAATGCTTCGGGCTCGGCGGTAATACCTTGACTTTGGGCAACTTCGGCCAGGTGATCCTGAATATCCTGAACGGTAATCCGCTTAAAGTCAAATATCTGACAGCGCGACAAAATGGTCGGGAGGATTTTGTGCTTTTCCGTCGTGGCCAGAATAAAGATGGCGTGAGATGGCGGTTCTTCCAACGTTTTAAGAAAGGCGTTAAAAGCCGCCGATGAAAGCATGTGAACCTCATCGATGATATACACCTTGAACTGTCCGGTTTGCGGCGGAATCCTCACCTGATCGGTCAGGTTGCGGATGTCGTCAACCGAGTTGTTCGAGGCAGCATCCAGTTCAAATACGTTAAAGGCAAAATCTTCACTTGGGTCGTCATAACCCGGCTGATTGATCTTACGCGCCAAAATCCTTGCACAGGTGGTCTTTCCCACACCGCGCGGGCCGGTAAACAGCAAAGCCTGACCCAGGTGGTTGTTCTCGATGGCGGCAAGAAGCGTATCGGTAATGGTTTGTTGGCCGATGACATCTTTAAAGGTCTGCGGACGGTACTTTCGGGCCGATACGATAAATTGTTCCATAGTGGCACAAATATAATCCTAAACGCCCGATTGAAAAACCAATCGGCCAAAAAAAAAACGTCAGTTCAAATTAAAACCGGAGCCATTTTTTCATTGTCCAGAATCTTTACCAACGTTCGTTCATCGGGTGATAGCCCACCAGATTTTTTTGAACCGCGGACGAGGTATTTTGCCAGCGCTTGGTTGGTATATGCCGCCATTACCGTAGGATGGATGTAGTATTTTTTGCAAACGGAACGGGTGTTGCCCAACTTTTCAGCTACCGAGTCAATTACCTTGACAATATTCCGACGGCATTCGGCTTCAGACGCAAAATCCCCAACCTCGCGAAAAGCACAAAGCGCGTGAACGGTGCCTGCCCAGGCCCTGAAATCCTTGGCGGTAAAATCCTGCCCGGTACATTCCTTCAGGTAATTGTTGACATCGGCTGAGCCAATTGTTCTCCGGCAACCGTTTTCATCGTAGTACTGGAAAAGCTCCTGACCCGGAATTTCCTTACATCGCCTGACCAATCGCGCCAGCCTGGGGCTTTGCAATTTTATTTTATGGGCAATTCCTTTTTTCCCGGTAAATTCAAAAGTGATGGATGTCGACTTGATCGAAACGTGTTTGTCGCGCAAAGTGGTCATCCCGAAAGATCCGTAAAGTTTTTGGTAGGCGTCATTCCCGATGCGGATGTGGGTAAGTTCCATCAACCTAACGACCAGGGCCATGACTTTTTCATACGGCAGTCCGCGTCGCTTCAGATCAGCATCGAGTTTCTTCCGAATACCCGGCAACGCATCGGCGAAAGCCCGCAAACGGTAAAATTTATGCTGGTTGCGTATTTGTGTCCACTGCTGATGGTACCGGTATTGGCGGCGGCCGCGCGCATCTACCCCCGTGACTTGTAAATGACCGTTTTCATAGGGAGAAATCCACACATCGGTCCAGGCCGGCGGAATCACCAGTTTTTTAAACCGATCCAAAAGTTCAGGACACGTCACCCGGTTTTCAAATTCATCGACATAGAAAAAGCTACTTCCAAGTTTTTTTCGGAAGTAGCCTTTGTTAGAATGACCGCAGTACCGCAGCCCGACTGAACGCGCCGCTACTTTGGGATCATTCCCTATCGTTTCAAGTTTTTTCGCCAGGCGATCCATCAATTTTGTGAACGTCGGCCTTTAATGCTTATCTCGTGTAATGCCCGGGCGGCATCATTCTCATCAAATGAAAGGTCGCTGGCTACAAATACGCCTTTTTCACCCGATGCCGACTGGATGCCGTAAACGGTGGCCTCGTCGCCGGGATCGGTCTGTCCTTCATATCGGTAAATATGGACAATCTCAAAACGATCCGGATTCTGGGTAATTTCAGTTTCCTTTTCTTTACGATTGAAATCAGTCGTAAATCCTTTGTCGGCAAGCTCGCTCAGCGCCTTTGACACGGTAGCGTAATGATACATGTTAGTTTCCATGGCTTTGTTATTTTGCTTTATGCTAAGTTAAGGTACGCCTGCAGCCAAAACCGATAAGGTATCGTTAAATTGACTTACAACATTTACTTTCAGCTTATACAATTTGTACCTTTGCCCTGCAGGCCGCCTTACCGCTGTTCTATAGGAATGGAGGAAAGTCCGGACACCGCAGGGCAGCATAGCGGGTAACGCCCGTCGGTCGCATTGCGATCAGGACAAGTGCAACAGAAAGGATGTACAGGTAATGCTGTAGTGAAATCAGGTAAACTCTATGCGGTGAAATTTCAAGTATATCGGCACCCGGTTTTCCGGAAAGGGCTGCCCGTCCTTGCCGAAGGGTAGAAAGATAGAGTTGCGGGGTAACCCGTAGCCCAGATAAATGGTAAGGCATCTTTTAGATGACAGAATCCGGCTTACAGGCCTGCTTTTTTTATTCCGCTTCGTCGTTTGTTTCCACTTCAAAAAACGAAAACACCGATCCTCCGTAGTGTTTCTGGAACGACAGGTTTTTGGCATCGTCCATCTTGGTGTGTTTGGAGTGTTCGATGATGAGCATGCCGCCTTCATTGAGCAAATCGTTTGAAAAAACCAGATCCGGAATCCGCTTGAATTTTGCCTCGTCCATGTCATAGGGCGGATCGGCAAAAATCACATCAAACGATTCGCCGGATTTTTCCAGAAATTCAAAGCAGTTTGACTTGATGGCGGTAATGTCAAAATCAAATTCGGCCGCGGTTTGTTTGATAAAACGAATACAGCCAAAATCCTGATCGACGGCTACAATGTGCGTGGCGCCGCGCGATGCAAACTCATAACTGATGTTGCCCGTTCCCGCAAAAAGGTCGAGCACATTCAGGTCCTGAAAATGAAAATGGTTGTTGAGGATGTTGAACAGTGATTCCTTGCTCATGTCGGTGGTGGGCCGCACCGGCAGGTTTTTGGGCGGGTTGATGCGCCTTCCCTTATATTTTCCGGAGATGATCCTCACGCCAGCAGTATAAAATGTTGTCGGGCTTGGGCATCGGTCAGTCCGGCGGATTGCACCTCGGCCAGCGATACATTCCGAACATACGTCCAGGCGGCCTCGTACAAATCTGATTCGCGGGTCACATCGCCCAAAAGCGTCAGTTGAAAATGCTCGGGATTGAGGCTGAGCTGTTCGGCCACAAAAAGCAGGTAGTACAAAAAGTCAGATGTAGTCGTGTATTCAAATGAATTGAACAGGATCAGCTTTTGGTTTTGGACGACGACAATTTCAAAATGCTCGGGTGCAATGTGGGCAAATACCTGGCGCTCGTCGTTGTTGCGCGACCGGTCCAAAAGTTTTTGCACCAGAATACTGTTGGCGTTCTTATAGGTAAACGGCCCAAAACGATCGATCAGGAAATTGTTGATGTCTACAAACGGCACGTAAACATTGTGCATGTCGTAGGGCGTCAGATCGTCAAAGGCAAAAAAATCAGTCTCGAAAACCTTGGTGTTGTACTGCAGGTAACTTCCCAAAAAGTCTTCGTCAAACAACGCGTGCGGCACAAAGGTGTTAAGTGCACTGTCGTGGATGACCAAGACGTCGTCAAAAGGTCCGGCCAGGTCGGCATCGGCTTCAAAAGCTTCCAGATACAAGTCCGGTACGCCGGGCGGAATGTCGTGCTTTTTAAACGCCACCTGACGCAATGCCGTCAACTGTTGGCCAAGCGTATCCACAATCGCGTACCAAAACCCTTGCGGCGACACCAGCAAGTGCAGCTTTTTATAATTTCTGGCGGTAATGTCCGGCTGTTCCATGACGGGCAAACTTACGATTTTTTTCGGCCTTTGCAATCCGTATCTTTGCCATAATGGATCACCCGCCGCTGTATTACAAGCTCCGCGACCACTTTCCGTTTGAGCCCACTCAAAAACAGGACGCCTTTTTTATGATGGTGTCCCGCTTTTTGGCGCTCGATCCGGACAGCATTTTTTTGCTGAAGGGTTATGCCGGAACCGGAAAGACCACGGCCCTGGCTGCACTGGTAGGTTTGCTGGAAGAAATGGGACGCGAGTGTGTGCTGATGGCGCCAACCGGACGCGCGGCCAAGGTGATGTCGCATTACTCCGGGCGACAGGCGCAAACCATCCACCGCAAGATTTATTATCCCAAAAAAGGAGCGGACGCCGGGGTGAACTTTTCACTCATGCCAAACCGCCACCGCGAGGCTGTGTTTATCGTTGACGAAGCGTCGATGATATCCGATGCGCCAACCGACGGGAAGTCGTATCAGTCCGGATCGCTTTTGGACGATTTGATTACCTATATATATACGGGAACGCGCTGCTGTTTGATTTTGGTGGGCGATACTGCGCAGTTGCCTCCCGTTGGACGCGATTTGAGCCCGGCGCTCGACGTGACTTTCCTGGAGCGCGAATACGGGATGAAAGTGTACTCGATTGAACTCGACGAGGTGATGCGTCAACAGGCCGAATCCGGAATTCTCGAAAACGCCACCCTGATTCGCGAGCGATTGTCTGCCGATGATGTAGATTTCCAATTTGACCTGGCGGGGTTTCGCGATATTGTCCGGCTGACTGATGGTTACGCCATTCAGGATGCCATCCACGACTCGTACTCAAACCTGGGAATGGATGAGACGGCTTTTATCGTCAGATCTAACAAACGCGCCAATTTGTACAACAACCAAATCAGGGCGCGCATTCTGGACCGCGACAGCCGAATTGGCACCGGCGACATTTTGATGGTGGTCAAGAACAACTACTTCTGGCTTCGCGATGACAGTCAGGCGGGCTTTATTGCCAACGGCGATCTGATCGAGGTGTTGGAAATTTTTTCCGTCCGCGAACTTTACGGCTTTCATTTTGCTCATGTCAAGGTGCGGATGCTGGACTATCCCGATCAGATTCCGTTGGAAACACTTTTGCTGCTGGACACGCTCGAAAGCCCTTCGCCATCACTTACGCCGCAGCAGTCACAACACCTTTTTGAACAGGTCAGCTTGGACTATGAGGAAGAGCGCACGGCCTGGAAGCGACTGAAACTGGTTAGGGAAAACGAGCACTTTAATGCCTTGCAGGTAAAATTTGCCTACGCTATTACCGGCCACAAGGCGCAGGGCGGCCAATGGCACACCGTTTTTGTCGAGCAGCCGTTTATGCCTGAAGGTCCCGATCGCGAATATTTGCGCTGGCTTTACACCGCCATTACGCGGGCAACCCACAAAGTTTATCTCATTGGCTTTGCCGACGAGAATTTTAAGCGATAAATCCTATTTTTGGTTTATGAAAGTAATAGCAGTTGTTCCGGCCCGTTATGCGTCAACCCGTTTTCCCGCCAAACTCATGCAGGATCTGGGCGGCATGACCGTTATCCGCAGGACATATCAGGCCGCGGTGGCTACCGGACTTTTTGAAGATGTTTTTGTGGTCACCGATTCAGATGAAATCTACAACGAAATTGCGTCCCACGGCGGCAAGGCGGTGATGAGCATTCGGGAACACGAATCCGGAAGCGACCGAATTGCTGAAGCCGTGGCGAATATTCAGGCTGATATCGTAGTCAATGTTCAGGGTGACGAACCTTTTATGACCCGCGAGCCGTTGGCCGATTTGATCGAAGTTTTCGGGCGCGATCCGGAGCAAAGGATAGATTTGGCTTCGCTGATGATCCGCATGGAAAATCCCGACGACATAGCGAATCCCAATCACGTAAAAGTTGTCACCGACCAAAACGGAATGGCGCTGTACTTTTCGCGATCGGTTGTTCCGCATGCGCGTGAAAAAGCCGTAGCGCCATACTTTAGACACATTGGCGTTTATGCCTTCCGCCGACAAGCGTTATTGGATTTTGCTACCTGGCCCGCGACCCCGCTGGAACAGACTGAAAAACTCGAACAACTCCGCTACCTTGAAATGGGCCGCAAAATCAAAATGGTCCAAACCACACACGCCGGTATTGGGATCGACACTCCTGAGGATTTGGAAAAGGCGAGGGGGATGCTCTAGGGGTACAGGGTACAGGGTGCAAGG
>CAZIBV010000062.1:0-13080 GCA_964537345.1 uncultured Flavobacterium sp.
CGATTAAGAATTTTAGCGAGGAAAATGTGATTAACTATTTCAATAACTTTTACGATAATAGCTCAAGCCAGGGCAACAGCTTTAACCAAGGCGCTAATCCTACGTTCAATCCCTTAGATAAAGTTGTTGAATTGTACGAGCGCCTGCTGAAAGCAGAGAAAGAAAAAGTCGAATACCTAGAAAAGTTGCAAAATAAATGATTACAGGTTTAATTTTTCTCTAGCAACAAACAATAATTAGAGTGGAATTGTTTAGCGAAGATATTGACAACGTCCGCTAAAAAGTTTTAAAGGCGCTTGAAGTACATTACATTTTTGGAAGTAAAGTGGTGTATATTGGTGCGTTGACCGAAGCCGACGGCCAGTTGACGATCTTGACCAATCCCGAAGACTACAATAAATTCGAGCAAACACTTTTTTCAATTGGAGCGGCTACCAAACAATTCCAAATTTTGGATTCTTCAGCCCACCAGCTAAAGGCTGATGTTGGATTGTTTATCTATAAACTCAATCCTGAAAACCAACTTCCCGTAGATATTAAAGTTAATACTATGGTCGCTCGTGTATTTGGTTACGACCAGGCACCAGATGAAATAGTATTTGCCGAGGTCATGTTTTCGGAGAATTAAATCTGGATTTAGAATATCGGAAAGACTGCTGGAAAAACGAATGCTCTTTTAAGTTAGGGAAAACCCGGATGAGAGTGCTTGTCCGGGTTTTGTGTTTTTGAGTATATTGGGATTACTCATAAACTCTAGCTGCTAATAACATTTCCGCAAAGAGTTTCCAAGTGGGTTGTATCGAACTATCACTTTCATAATTATACCCATACAGCGCGTCTAAGAACTTGGGCAAGTCATCGTTGTCCCAGTCCTTGCGGTTCTCATTGTAATTCTTAATCAGCTCTTTTAGAAAGATTTCAAAGTCAGATTTTGTTCTGATTTTGTCGAATAAGTCATATATGTGATTGTCCTCCATAAAATAAATGTTTATTAATTGCCTCTGATTTTAATTGTTTTACCGCTATTTTCAGTACTAAATTTGAACAGCTCTCTTTTGGGAATTTCATCCAATTTTTGATACTTTATTTTTTTGTGCGCTTCCTGATATAGTCGTAATCGTCTATTATCGAGAGTGAAAATTAGTCCGTCTTTTTCAACAATCCTTATAGCCGGTATATCTTCGCTAATTTTTGAAACATCCAACACACTGTTTCCATTGGAAAATGTCGGCTTGATACTATTTTGACTATACCTAACGTAAAATGGGTCAATTGTTCCACTTTCAGCTAAACTACTAAACTTTATTGATTTCGCTTCGGTAAAAACTGCTTTATAAGCTAACCCCAGCCCAAATAGCGGGGAGGAAAATTCCATTGATTCCGTTTGACCTGTCGCAGAGGAGTATAGATTTTTGTTGTGGGTATTAATTGCATGAGCGCCAATTTGTGACAACCAATCAATCGGGTTGCCATTCTCGCCATCGAAGACCCTTGAGGTCAGAAAGTATTGAAGGTTTTCTGATATCGGACCTTCTGGACCTGGATTTCCAATTAACTCTTTCGCGGATTGCCATGTTGTTCCAACGCTCCAACCGCTAAAACTTGCGGCATCAATTGCATATGGCATAACGATTTGTTTGTAGTTTGCTTCTAAATGCCATCCAGCGACTGTCGTAGGTGTACCCATATGTCCTACCCAAGTCTTGTAGAGGTTATTTCCTTCTCTAATCCCAAATAGCGATTTGATTACGTCTGAAAGATAAATCTGTCGATTCGATACAGCAGTTTGATCTATAGCGACTTTCGTTTCACCTTCTGACTTGGGAGGTTCTGATGGTTCTAGTCCCTCAAGCTCAATCATGTCGACTACACGATTTCCACTAAAGGAATATACCGAAAAATACGGATACTTAGAAGCCAGCGGATCCACACTAAAAAACCTCCCCACCCGCGGATCATGCATCCTAAAGGTATAGTTAATGGAATTCCCCGAACCCTTCAACTCATCATCCTGCTCCTGGCCCTGGAATCCGTAGCGGTAATCAGTGTTGTCAAATGATACATTGCGGTTGGGAACCAGCATCCCGAAGGGATAGTAATGTAAGAACGTGGAATAAAGGTAATCAAATCCCTTCTTCTTGCGGCCCCATTGGATTACCGACGTGCCGCATCCCCAAAAAAAGCCATCCCAACAATCTTAAAATTGCTACACCTTCCAACAAACTGCTTTTAAACTCCAAAAGCCACAATCATCGCAATTGTTAATTGTACATTGTTAATTGTCAATTATCAATTGTATCCTACCTTTGCATTTTACCTGTTTTATGCAATCAGACGAGACGATTGAAGTCCTGGGCGCGCGCGTCCACAATCTCAAAAACATAGACGTTACCCTGCCACGGGAAAAACTGGTCGTCATTACCGGATTGTCGGGATCGGGCAAGTCATCACTGGCATTTGACACGATTTATGCCGAAGGGCAACGTCGGTACATCGAGACTTTTTCGGCTTATGCCCGTCAATTTTTAGGCGGATTGGAGCGGCCCGATGTCGATAAGATTGATGGGTTGTCGCCCGTGATCGCCATCGAACAAAAAACCACCAGCAAAAGCCCGCGATCTACCGTAGGCACCATAACCGAGATTTACGACTTTTTAAGGCTTTTGTTTGCACGTGGCGGCGAGGCTTTCAGCTACGTAACGGGTGAGAAAATGGTGAGTTACAGCGACGAACAAATCCGCGAACTCATCCACCAGCAATTTGACGGACGCAGGGTAAACATCCTCGCACCCGTTGTCCGCGCCCGAAAAGGCCATTACGGTGAATTGTTTGCGCAAATCGCCAAGCAGGGATTTTTAAAAGTGCGCGCCAATGGCGAAATCCGGGAAATCACACCCGGGATGAAACTCGATCGGTACAAAACGCACGACATCGAAATCGTCATTGACCGCATGCTGATTGACGCATCACCCGAAACCGACAAACGCCTGGAAGAAAGCATCAAAACAGCCATGAACCACGGCGACGGCATCATGATGCTGCTCGACCAGGACTTGGGAACGGTTAGGTATTTCAGCCGCGATTTGATGTGCCCAACATCGGGTATTTCCTATCCGAATCCGGAACCCAACAACTTTTCGTTCAACTCGCCCAAGGGAGCGTGTTCCATCTGCAACGGACTGGGAACGGTCAATCAGATCAACCTTAAAAAAATCATCCCGAATCCAAAACTGTCTATCAAGGCTGGAGGATTTGCGCCGCTGGGCGAATACAAAAATTCGTGGATTTTCAAGCAGCTGGAAGTCATCGGGCAAAAGTTTGGCTTTAAACTCACTGATCCGATCGAAAAAATTTCGGACGAAGCCATGGAGGTCATCCTTTACGGTGGCAAGGAGCAGTTTGATGTCAAAAGCAAGGAACTCGGTGTCACCAAAAATTACAAGATTGAATTTGAAGGCATTTCCAGTTTTATCCTCAATCAGTTTGAAGAAACCGAGTCGACCTCGATAAAACGCTGGGCCAAGGATTTTATGGACGATGTGCCCTGTCCGGAATGCGGGGGAACACGCCTCAAAAAGGAAGCGCTTTACTTTAAGATTGACGGAAAAAACATCGCCGAATTATCCGACATGGACATTGCCGACCTGACTGCATGGTTTGACACCCTGCCGGAGAAACTGTCGGAAAAGCAAGCCATTATCGCCACCGAAATCATCAAGGAAATTCGCGACCGACTGCACTTTCTGGTCAATGTCGGGCTCGAATATCTGGCGCTCTCGCGTGGCAGCAAAACCCTGTCGGGCGGCGAGGCGCAACGCATCCGCCTGGCTACGCAAATTGGATCGCAACTCGTGGGTGTCTTGTACATTCTGGACGAACCCAGCATCGGGCTTCACCAGCGCGATAACGAAAAACTGATCACCTCGCTTGAACAATTGCGGGACATCGGCAACTCGGTACTGGTGGTCGAACACGACAAGGACATGATTGAACGCGCTGATTATGTGGTCGACATTGGTCCGGCAGCCGGAAAACACGGCGGCGAAATCGTCAGTGTGGGAACACCGCAGGAAACGCTGATGCACGACACACTTACGGCACAGTATCTCAACGGCCAGCGCGTCATCCCCATTCCGGAAAAACGCCGCGAAGGCAATGGCAAGTTTTTGACCCTCAAGGGCGCGCGCGGAAACAACCTGAAAAACGTATCGGTCGAGATTCCACTGGGCAAACTTGTATGCGTTACCGGCGTGTCGGGAAGCGGAAAAAGCACGCTGATCAACGAAACGCTCTACCCTATCCTGAACGCGCACTTTTTTAATGGCGTCAAAAAACCTGCGCCTTACGACAAGATTACCGGACTGGAACACCTGGACAAAGTCATCGACATCGACCAAAGCCCGATTGGCAGGACGCCGCGATCAAATCCGGCAACGTATACCGACGTATTCTCAGAAATCCGGAACCTTTTTGCGATGACAACCGAAAGCCAGATTCGCGGTTACAAGGCCGGGCGCTTTAGTTTTAACGTCAAGGGTGGCCGATGCGAAACCTGCGAGGGAAGCGGCGTGCGGACCATCGAGATGAATTTCCTGCCGGATGTTTACGTAGAATGCGAAACCTGTCAGGGCAAGCGCTTTAACCGCGAAACGCTCGAAATACGCTACAAGGGCAAAAACATTTCGGATGTGCTGAACATGACGGTGGACGAGGCTGTCCCGTTTTTTGAAAACCTGCCCAAGATCTATCGCAAGGTCAAGACCATTCAGGACGTCGGATTGGGTTACATAACACTTGGCCAGCAGAGCACGACGTTGTCAGGTGGCGAGGCGCAGCGCATCAAACTGGCTACCGAACTGTCTAAAAAAGACACTGGAAATACGTTTTACATTCTGGACGAACCCACCACCGGACTGCACTTTGAAGATATTCGAGTACTGATGGAAGTCATCAACAAACTGGTCGACAAAGGCAACTCGGTACTGATCATCGAGCACAACATGGACGTCATCAAGCTGGCCGACTACGTCATCGACATGGGATATGAAGGCGGAAAAGGCGGCGGTGTCGTGGTGGCCAAGGGAACGCCGGAGGAAGTAGCCAAAGACAAAAAGAGCCATACCGCGCGGTTCCTTAAGGCAGAACTCGCTTAAAATCAAAGTGAAAATAAGTTGTACACGCTCACTTTGTAACCTGGTTGCAGTATCTTGCGACGCTAATAACTTTGCGATTTGCATTTTTTAAATATGACACGAAAATTACTCGCACTGGCCCTACTCCTTACAAGCGGATTGGCAGCTTCACAAATTCCAGCTATTGAATGGAAGAAATCATACGGCGGCACTTTGACGGATGCACTGGAAGGAGTGACACCGACAGGCGACGGCTACCTTATGATCGGTTCAACGCAAAGCGGCGACGGCGACGTGGCTCCTTTACACGGCAGTACCAATGATCGCGATGTCTGGGTGGTAAAGACTGACCTGTTGGGCGAGATCGTATGGCAAAAAACCTATGGCGGGACGCAACAGGATTTTGGTAACCACATTGCGGTTACACCTGATGGCGGATTCATTATGGCCGGGCGCACCTACTCCAACAATGGCGATGCAGCCGGACCAGGATGGGGCGGCCTTGATGCCTGGATTGTAAAAGCAGACGCCGACGGAAATATCCAGTGGCAAAAGAGATACGGAAGCGGAGGGCCTGACGCGGCCTATCACATTTCCCCAACCAGTGACGGCGGCTATATTTTTGCCGGTTATTCAGGTGAAAACAGCGGCCAAGTGACCAACTTTAAAGGATTCCGCGATGCCTGGGTGGTAAAGATAGATGGAACCGGAAACCTGCAATGGCAACGCTCGATGGGCGGCACCATGGAGGATTACGCCTTTAAAGTTATTGAAACTTCAAACGGTTACGCCGTTGGTGGAGAAACCCTATCAGCAAGCGGCGATGTGCTGACCAGTCAGGGCGGTACCGAATTATGGTTTATACGCCTGGATGTCTCGGGCAACATGCTGTGGAACCAATGTTACGGCGGACCCGGACGCCAGGAACTCAGCGACTTTGAGGCAACGCCGGACGGCGGTTATATTTTAGCGGGCAACACCGCCGGAAATGGTGGAATGGTGACGGGCTATCACTCGCCGGGAACCGGTAATTTTGGCGTCAAGGATGACTATTGGGTTGTAAAAATATCCGCAACGGGAGCCTTGGAATGGCAAAAATGTTATGGCGGGACCGACAATGACGTCGCCACGGCAGTTGGGATCACGGCCGATGGTGGTTACATCATTACAGGCTACAGCGATTCTAACAACTTTGACAACGATTCGTTTTTTACCTTCAACAAATGGGATTACTGGACCATCAAGACCGATGCCCAAGGCAACATACAATGGCAGGAAACGCATGGCGGATCAAACGACGACACCGCGACCAGCCTCTTGGTCACGCCCGACAACGGATACCTGATAGCGGGATTTTCGAACTCGGTTGACCAACACATCACCGCTCCTCGCGGCGGCAACGATTTCTTTGTTGTGAAGCTGGCCGCGGATGCATTGTCCAATGACAAACCAAAGGCGGGTTCAGCATTGGTTTATCCCAATCCGGCGCAGGGAACGCTTTACGTTGAAGCTACGGAGGCCGATGTCGTGTGGCTGACGGATCTTATGGGGCGGACGGTGCTTAATGGTACGCCGGGTGCGGTAGATGTTGCAGGTTTGCCGCGCGGGGTTTATTTGTTGCAGGGTAAACGAGGATCGGAGAAGGTTTTTGTCGAACGGGTGATCCTGAATTAGCGGAACACCAAGCTGACGGTAATGCCCTAGCCCGGATGGAAGCGGCATCCTTTTGCCACGCAGCATAGCGGAGTGCAAAAGATACAGCGGACAGCCGGAACAGCTCCCGCCCGTAAAAATGAAAAAATATTGTGTTTAAACTTAATTTTTAATCGATGAGA
Organism: uncultured Flavobacterium sp.; assembly: GCA_964537345.1. Taxonomy (GTDB): domain Bacteria; phylum Bacteroidota; class Bacteroidia; order Flavobacteriales; family Flavobacteriaceae; genus Flavobacterium. The sequence continues at coordinate 6,968 of CAZIBV010000062.1, forward strand.
TTGGAAGAATTTGATAACGACGAGGATAAGGCCATTCAGGACAAGCTTAAGCAAAAGCCGTGGCACGAGATACGCACCAATGATTCATGGGCGATTTTCAAGATCATGTCGGAGTTTGTCAACGGATATGAAACCATGGGAAGGATTGGACCTTGCGTCTCGATTTTTGGATCGGCGCGCACCAAGCCCGATCACCCGGCCTATCAACTGGCGCAGGACATTGCCTTTAAAATCAGCAAGGCTGGATACGGCGTGATTACCGGTGGTGGACCCGGCATTATGGAAGCGGGCAACAAGGGCGCGCACCTGGGTGGCGGCACGTCGGTTGGACTTAACATCGAACTGCCGTTTGAGCAGCATTTTAACCCGTATATCGACAAGGATAAAAACCTGAACTTTGATTACTTTTTTGTTCGAAAAGTCATGTTCGTAAAATATTCGCAGGGATTTGTAATCATGCCGGGCGGATTTGGCACGCTCGACGAAATGTTTGAGGCGATGACGCTGATCCAGACCAAGAAGATTGCAAAATTCCCGATTATCCTGGTAGGCACTGAGTTCTGGGGCGGTTTGATCGATTGGATAAAAGATACGCTTTTGGAAAAATACCACAACATCAGCCCCGACGATCTGAACTTGTTCAAGGTTGTTGATTCGGCCGACGAAGTGGTGGAAGTACTCGACAACTTTTACAAAAAATACTCGCTCAGCCCCAATTTCTAAACGCAACTTTTGGTTTAAGGTTGCATCTAAACGCAAAAGTTTGTTTGTGCATCGCCCGCTTTTTATTGCGATTGTGTTGTTTTCGGTACTGGCCGGGGCGCAGCATCGCGTAACCATACGAGCACAATACGATGCAGAGTGTCACACTTTTGACGTAGACCAACAGGTTGTTTTTAAAAACACATCGGCCGATACCTTGCGGGCTTTGGTTTTTAACGACTGGAACAATGCCTATTCTGATAAGAACACCCCGCTGGCCAGGCGATTTTCAGACGAATTCAAACGGGCGTTCTATTACGCCAAAGCCGAGGAGCGCGGCTACACCCAGATTTCGCACATCCTTTCCGGTGGGCGACCTTTGGAGTGGCGACGACCAGAAGCGCATCCGGATCTTGTAAGCGTACTTACCGATGCGATCCGGCCGGGCGACTCCGCAGTTTTGTTGTTCCGGTATCAGATCAAACTTCCGCACAAGCGGTTTACGGGTTTTGGATATGACGATGAAGGATTTGTGGCGCGCGATGCGTTTTTGATGCCTGCGCTTTATCGGAACGGCTTTGCGCGTTACAGCAACGAGGATTTGGACGATGCCGCTCTGGCACTGGCCGATTATGACGTACGGATTTCAGTTCCGCACGGATGGCGCGTCGAATCAGAACTGGACGTAACCGAGGGTGTGGGCGGTTTTGAATTGCGCAAGAAGAACGCTCCCGGATTCACGGTGTACGGCACGCCGAGGCACGAGTTCCACAGTTTTAAAAACCAAAATACCGAGGTTCTCAACAACCTGCGCGACAATAGGCTGGACGACATCAGCAAGGCTCTTGTAGTGGACAGGGTCGTGAATTTCACCCAACAAATGTTTGGCCCCGCTCCAAAAAAAATAATTGTCTCGCAAGCTGATTATCAACGCAATCCGTTTTATGGCTTAAACCAATTGCCGAGGTTCGTCAACACCTTTTCGGACGTTTTTGTCTACGAACTCAAATTCCTGAAAACCTATCTCAACGCCTATCTCAAACAGGTGATTGCCGTTGATCCGCGCGCCGAAACCTGGATCAATGACGGACTGGAAACCTACGCCATGATGCGCTACATGGATGAAATTCACCCGGGCGCACTCATGACGGGAAGTCTGGGCAATATCGGCATCCTGAAAAGCTACAACATTACCACTACCAGTTTCAATTCGCAATACCGCTACCTCTACCTGCTCATGGCTCGAAAAAACCTCGATCAGGCGGTGGGCGATCCAAAGGATTCGTTTGTTAAATTCAATGAACAAATTGCGTCAAAATATCGGTCGGGCTTAAACTTTAAGCACCTTTCGGAATACTGGGGCGGCGATTTGGCAGATGAGGCTTTGCGTGAATTTGCCATGCAACACTACGGGAAGCCAACGTCGGAAGAGGCGCTTAGAAAAGTACTCGAAAAGCGCGGAAACATTGACTGGTTTTTTGACACATCGGTACACAGCCGACACCTTTTGGATTACAAAATCACCGATGCCCGAAAAACGCAGGACAGCGTGGCGCTTACCATCCGCAACCGCACCGGCGCTAAAGTTCCCGTTCCGCTTTACGGCCTTAGGCAAAAGAAAGTGCTATACAGGGAATGGCTTCCGGGGTTTACGGGAGATACGCTGGTTAAGATCCCTTCCGATAGCCTTGACAAGGTGGTGCTCAACTATCGCAACGAAATCCCGGAATACAACGAACGCAACAATTTCCGGTCGCTAAAATCATTGCGCATCGGCAACCGCCCGTTCAAATTTGTACTGTTCAAGGATCTGGAAGACCCGTATTACAATCAAATCCTCTACGTCCCCACCCTCACCTATAACTTTTACGACGGACTGACACCGGGTATGCGGTTTTACAATAAAACGATACTCGAGCGGCCGTTTCAGTTTGATCTCAATCCGGCATTTTCCAGCAAAACCCAAACATTTGCGGGATCGGGAGCGCTAATGGTCCAGCATTTTTACCGCGACCGAAGCCTTTACAACGTGCGGTATTCAGTTTCGGCCAACTACTTTCATTACACGCCTGATGCCACCTATTTGCGTTTGGTTCCTACGGTGCAGATGCGGTTCCGGCCCAATGATTTGCGCGATAACCTCAAACAGGCACTTACGCTGCGCCAGGTTACCGTCAGCCGGGAAAAGACAGACTATCTGGTGACGGGAAATGCTGAAAATTATTCGGTTTTCAACGCCCGATTTGGATCGGTCAGGGATTTGCTCACCACGCGGCTCACCTACGGAATGGACCTTCAGGTAGCCGGAAAATTTGGCAAGGCGTCGGGTGAATTCCAGTGGCGAAAGCTTTTTGAGGATAACCGTCAGTTTACCTTCAGGGTTTTTGCCGGTAGTTTTTTGTACAATACGACGGAATCAAGTTTTTTCAACTTTGCGCTCGACCGCCCCACCGATTACCTTTTTGACTACAACTATTACGGCCGATCAGAAACCACCGGCATTTTCAGTCAGCAACTCATTTTGGCCGAGGGCGGATTCAAATCGCGCCTCGATACGCCAATGGCCGACAGATGGCTGGCGACAACCAACGTCGGGATGGGCCTTTGGAACTGGATAGAGGGCTATGTTGATGCGGGTTTTGTCAAAAATTCCGGAAGCGATCCGCAGTTCGTCTACGGCAGCGGGATACGCCTGAACCTTTTACAGGATTATTTTGAATTGTATCTGCCGGTGCACTCCTCAAACGGTTGGGAAATCAACCAGCCGCAATACGCCGAGCGCATCCGGTTTATCGTAACCTTTAGTCCAAACACCTTGGTAGGGCTGTTTACCCGAAGATGGTTTTAGGCGTGGCTGGTTGCAGAATTTTAGTTAAATTTGTTTCCTTTCCAAGAAAAACCCAATGACACAGGCAGAATTGAACGCAGAACTTTCATTTGACGATTTTAAGGCCGAGGTCCTCAAGGATTACCGACTGGCCGTTACAAGCCGCGAATGCAGCCTTTTGGGGCGCCGCGAAGTGCTTACCGGAAAAGCCAAGTTTGGAATTTTTGGCGACGGAAAAGAGGTTCCGCAACTGGCGATGGCCAAAGCCTTTAAAAACGGCGACTTTCGATCAGGATACTATCGCGACCAAACCTTTATGATGGCCATCGGCAAGTTGACGATCCAACAATTTTTTGCCGGATTGTACGGCCACGCCGATATTGACCACGACCCCATGTCGGGCGGGCGTCAGATGGGCGGACACTTTGCCACGCATAGCCTCAAGGAAGATGGTTCATGGAAAGACCTGACCATACAGAAAAACTCCAGCGCCGACATATCGCCCACCGCCGGACAAATGCCGCGTCTTTTGGGCTTGGCCCAGGCGTCAAAAATCTACCGCGAGGTGCAGGGTATTCCAGGATCGACCAATTTTTCGATTTACGGAAATGAAATCGCCTGGGGAACCATCGGCAACGCCAGTACGTCGGAAGGTTTGTTTTTTGAAACCGTCAATGCCGCGGGCGTTTTGCAGGTTCCGATGGTGATCAGCGTTTGGGACGACGAATACGGCATCTCGGTTCACGCACGTCATCAGACCACCAAGGAAAACATATCTGAAATCTTAAAAGGACTTCAGCGCGACGAAAAACACAAGGGCTACGAAGTACTCAAGGCCAAAGGCTGGGATTACGCCGAATTGGTGGCCACCTATGAAAAAGCCTCACGGATTGCACGCGAACAGCACGTTCCGGTGTTGATCCACGTGTATGAACTGACGCAACCGCAAGGACACTCCACTTCCGGATCGCACGAGCGCTACAAAAATGCTGAGCGCCTTGAATGGGAAGGAAATTTTGACTGTATCCGCCAAATGCGCGAATGGATGCTTGGCTTTGGGCTGGCAACGGCTGAAGTACTCGACGAAATTGAAGCCGAGTGCAAAAAAGAAGTCCTCGAAGGAAAAAAAGCCGCCTGGACCGCATTTATCACGCCCATCAAAGAAGAACAGTCTGAAATTGTCGCGCTTTTACATTCAGTAGGCGGCGATAACAAAGTCTTTATCGATAAGATTGCCAATGATTTGGCAGCCATCAAAGAACCGGGACGCAAAGACCTGTTGGTTGCGGCGCGCAAGGTATTGCGGATGCAGCCAGGCCACGCGGGGCTTTCGGCTTGGATCAAATCATACACGAAAAAAGTTCAGCCGGCGTACAGTTCACATCTGTTTTCGCAATCGGCCCAAAACATCGCATCGGTAACCGCCGTTGATCCTACTTACGATCCATCGGCTGAAGAAGTGGACGGCCGCGTGGTGTTGCGCGATAATTTTGACGCCATCTTTGCCAAGCGACCTGATGTCCTGATCTTTGGCGAGGATTCCGGAAACATTGGCGACGTAAACCAAGGTCTTGAAGGTTTGCAGGCCAAGTACGGCGAAAACCGTGTGGCCGATGCCGGAATTCGCGAAGCCACAATTCTGGGACAAGGAATCGGAATGGCGATGCGGGGCCTTCGTCCGATTGCTGAAATCCAATACCTGGATTACCTGCTTTATGCATTGCAAATCATGAGCGATGACCTGGCCACGTTGCAATATCGCACCTGTGGACGCCAAAAAGCTCCACTGATTATCCGCACGCGCGGCCACCGACTGGAGGGAATCTGGCATTCGGGATCGCCCATGGGAATGATCATCAATGCGATTCGTGGCATTCACGTGCTGGTTCCGCGCAACATGACCAAGGCCGCCGGTTTTTACAATGCGCTTTTGGAAACCGATGAACCCGCGCTGATTGTCGAATGTCTCAACGGATATCGCCTCAAGGAAAAATTGCCGACCAACCTGGGTGAATTCAAAACTCCTATCGGCGAGGTTGAAGTCATCAAGGAAGGCTCTGATATCACGGTGGTTTCATACGGATCAACGCTGCGATTGGTGGAACAGGCTGCGCGCGAGCTGTTGGAAAAAGGCATCGATGTTGAAATCATCGACGCGCAGTCGCTGTTGCCGTTTGACGTCAAAAAGGATGTGGTAAAAAGCGTTGCCAAAACCAACCGTCTGCTGGTCGTGGATGAAGATGTTCCCGGAGGCGCATCGGCTTATCTGCTGCAGCAAATCCTGGAGGAACAAAACGCTTATCAATACCTGGACAGCAAGCCTGAGACCCTGGCGGCCAAGGCACACCGTCCGGCGTACGGAACCGACGGCGACTATTTTTCAAAACCGTCGGCCGAGGATATTTACGAAAAGATTTACGGCATCATGCACGATGCATATCCTGAAAAGTATCCGTCGCTTTACTGATTCAACGTCAACAATACGTTAAAGCCAACCCGCAAGGTTGGTTTTTTTGTAAATTAGAATATCTATGAAATCTATTTTTGAATCCCTTGCTCCTGTAAACGTCCTGGAGATTGACGG
>CAZIBV010000062.1:13180-15006 GCA_964537345.1 uncultured Flavobacterium sp.
CACAGTTTTGACTACAACGCCGGGCTTGGAAATTACGGCCCGACGATTATTCTGGAACACCAATTAAAGGGTGAAATGTTTTATACCTTGTACGGCCATTTGTCGGTAGAGAGCATTGCCGATCTGGAAATTGGCGATGAATTTCAAGCGGGCGACTGCCTGGGTGAATTGGGCGGAGCATCGGTTAACGGAAATTACGCCCCGCACCTGCATTTTCAGATTATCCGCAATCTGGAAGATCACTTTGGCGATTATCCCGGTGTTTGCGCATCGGCCGTCTGGCCACACTATCAAGAAAATTGTCCTGACCCCAACCTACTCCTTAAAATTGAAACATCATGAAAAAAATGGTTCTTTTTGCCTGCACCGTGTTGCTCGTGGCGGGTTGTAAATCCAAGAAAGCCACCACTGCACCAAAACCTGCAAAGCCTGTCGAACTTAGAGTGAGCAAACTGGCCGCCGATGACCTTGACCAACAGCAAAAAGATAAAGCCTATGAAATGGGGCGTCGTGTGCTGATGGCCTGTAACACCTCGCGATTCAAGCCTTTCACGCCCGAGGAAGCCACACTTCAGGTTCGCAAAAACGCTACCGAAGAGCGGCTCACCAAAACATGTCACAACTTCCAATTGAAATATGGTACCTTTAAGGGCGTCAGGTTTATCGAGGCTTACAAAGACAAAACTACTAAGGAAACCATTTACCGCTACAAGGCTGATTATACCAAGAAAATCGCCAACAAGGAACTTCGCGTCACCATGAATGAGAACAATCAGGTGTCGGCAATCAAATCATTGGATTGGGTGGATGAATTTAAATGATAAAATATGAAAAGACTCGAATTTGGAGTATTGATCGATGCCCCGCGCAACAAGGTTTGGGAAAGCCTTTGGCTGGATAAAAATTACCGCGATTGGACAAGCGTTTTTTGCCCGGGAAGTTATCTGGAAACCGACTGGACATTGGGCGGAAAAGCTCATTTTTTGTCACCTGGCGGGTCGGGAATGTACAGCCGGATTGTGAGATTGGAGCCCGGAGTTGAAGTTTGGTTTGAACACCTGGGGGAACTCAAGCAAGGTATTGAACAACCTCAGGCTGAATGGGCGGGTTTTCAGGAAAACTACCTTTTAACCAAAATACCCGACGGCACCTTGGTAAAGGTACAGGTAGACGTAACTGAAGGCCATCAGGAATACTTTGAGCAAACCTTTCCAAAAGGCTTGGCGCGTCTAAAGCAGATTGCGGAGTCCTAACACACCAACATCCCACGCATTGTCTTGGCCATAAAACAATTTCCCGTCTGACACTTTAAGCGGACTATCGATATTGTTGGTGTAAAGCGCACCGGTTCCAAGTCCCTGCGGCATTGGATTCTCTTGGGTAAAAGCCCATTGGGCAATGGCATTGAGACCGATGTTGCTCTCCAGTGCCGAAGTTGCCCACCAGCCTATTCCGAATTCGGCGGCGGCTTCAATCCAACGCTCGCTGGCCAAAAATCCTCCCACCAGGCTGGGTTTAAGGATGATGTATTGCGGACGGATGGTTTGCAGTAAATCTCTTTGACTTTCCGTATTGGTCACACCGATGAGTTCTTCGTCCAGTGCAATGGGAATGGGCGATAGCTCGCAAAGCTTTTTCATTTCCTGAAGTTGCCCGGCGCGGATGGGCTGCTCGATGCTGTGGACGGAATACTCAGCAAGCGCCTTGAGTTTTTCCAGCGCCTCGGCAGGTGAAAAAGCACCGTTGGCATCGACGCGGATCTCGATGGTTTGCGCGTCAAATTCCTTGCGGATGTGAGCCAGCAGCTCAAGTTCCTGCAAAAAATC
>CAZIBV010000063.1:0-6229 GCA_964537345.1 uncultured Flavobacterium sp.
CCAAAATCAATGATTGTGGTTGGATCGGGAGCCATCGGCGTCGAGTTTGCACATTTTTACAATTCGATGGGAACCGATGTGACCATTGTAGAATTCATGCCTAACATTGTTCCGGTTGAAGACGAGGACATCTCCAAACAAATGGAACGTTCGATGAAAAAGGCCGGCGTGAAAATCATGACGAATTCATCAGTCGAAAAAATCGATACCTCAGGAAATGGCGTGCGCGCCACCGTAAAAACAGCCAAGGGCGAAGAAATTCTGGAAGCTGACCTCCTGCTGTCGGCGGTTGGCATCAAAACCAATATCGAGAACATCGGCCTGGAAGAATGCGGCATTGCCACCGACCGCGATAAAATCCTCGTTAATGACTTCTATCAGACTAACGTTCCCGGCTATTACGCCATTGGAGACGTAGTGCCCGGACAGGCTTTAGCGCACGTTGCATCGGCTGAAGGAATCACGTGCGTCGAGAAAATCGCAGGAATGCACGTCGATCCGATTGACTACGGAAACATTCCGGGCTGTACGTATGCAACGCCCGAAATCGCATCGGTAGGACTTACCGAGAAACAGGCGCGCGAAAAAGGCTACGAACTTAAAATAGGAAAATTCCCATTTTCTGCTTCCGGAAAGGCAAAAGCTGCCGGCACGCCCGACGGTTTTGTCAAAGTTATTTTTGACGCCAAGTACGGCGAATGGCTGGGTTGCCACATGATAGGCGCCGGCGTTACCGATATGATTGCCGAGGCTGTGGTGGCGCGGAAACTTGAAACTACCGGACACGAAATCCTCAAGGCTGTTCACCCACACCCTACCATGAGCGAGGCGGTAATGGAAGCCGTAGCGGATGCCTATGGTGAAGTGATCCACCTTTAAAATCATAAATTTCATTCTAAACCGCTCATCAGGGCGGTTTTTTTTTGCTCCGCGAATTTTTTTTAATTTACCTTTAAAACAAAAATGCGTGACTACTCCGTTCCTTCCCAGACCCGTATTGGGCATGTACACCTCAAGGTAGCAAACCTGCAACGGTCAATGGATTTTTACTGTGGGCTGCTGGGTTTTGAACTTACCACAACCTACGGATCACAGGCCGCCTTTATTTCGGCCGGAGGATATCACCATCACATCGGCCTCAATACCTGGCAATCGCTAAACGGCCCGAGACCAGACCAACGCGCCACCGGATTGTTCCACACCGCCATCCTCTATCCTACGCGTCGCGATCTGGCAGTCATTTATCAGCGGGTAAGTGATGCCGGTTATCCGTTTACGGGCTTTGCCGACCACGGAGTATCAGAAGCCTTATACCTTGACGATCCCGACGGAAACGGAGTTGAGTTGTATTGGGATAAGCCTCACGAGCTTTGGCCGATGGACCCAAACGGCAAGTTGGAAATGTACACCAGGCCACTGGATCTGGACAATCTCTTATCTGAACTCAATGCTTGATAACCAAAATATGCGACGCCAATTGCCTGAAGATTTTGAATCTGACATACTTCCGGTAAATCGTGACGCCTGGCCGCCAAGTTTAAAAAGTGCGTTTGCGGTTGTCCTCGCCATGCCGAATCCGTCGGCAATTTGGTGGGGTGCCAACTATATTCAGCTGTACAATGAGGCATTTGGAAAATTCTTGGAAACAATCAAAATTGCTGGAGCATTTGGCCAGCCCGCTAATTTTGATACCATTGGGATTAATGCCAAGGACGTGGCTCGCGCTCTGCAATCAAGTGATTCTTTTACAAAGGATGTGACGTTGCCGAATGGCTGCTTTACCTTTTCATTTACGGTCATCATACATGAAAACCACGAAAACGAAGGACTGTTGCTGACGGTTTCAAAAGTAGAAGTCTTGCAGGATATTGACGGTAATCCGATTGTTGAATCAGGTGACAATCGCGCCAAAAAGCAGATTGAGGAAAGTGAGATGCGGTTGCTGTCGGTTATAGAAAGTGCACCCTTCCCCATTGGTGTTTACTTGGGTCGGGAGATGATAATCTCGTCGGCCAACCAAGCTATCCGCAAAATTATCGGCAAAGGTGACAACATTATCGGCAAAAGCTACTTTGAAGTGCTCAAGGAACTGGAAGGATCGGGCGTTTTTGAAAGTTTGATCAATGTCTATGAATCCGGCGAACCCTACCATGCCAAAAATTCCCGCGTTGACATTTTGGTTGACGACAAGGTAAGGTCATCATACTTTAACTACAGTTTTATGCCGCTCAGGGCCGAGGATGGCAGCATTTACGGCGTGGTCAACACCGGTGCCGATGTAACCGAACTGATGCTGGCCAACAAGCGTACCGAGGAAAATGAAAAACAGTTTCGCAATCTGATTGAAGAATCGCCGGTTGCAACCTGTATGTTGACCGGACCTGATTTTATCATCACAATAGCGAATGCCATCATGTTATCGCGATGGAATCAATCTGACGCCATCATTGGTCGGCCATTGCTTGAAGCCATTCCGGAGCTGGAGGGTCAGCCCTTTATCCCTAAGCTAAGACATTCATTTGAAACCGGCGAACCCTATTCGCAACGTGCAGCCATGCTCATGCGGCGAATCAATGGACGCCTGGAACGTCAGTTTATCGATTACCATTACAAGCCGTTGCGAAACGCTGAAGGAGAGGTGTACGCAATTCTTGCCATGTCAATCGATGTGACCGAATCCGTTTTGGCCGAGGAGAAAAACCGCGAAATACAGCGAAAACTTTTGGCGTCGTTTGAGCAATCACCTGTGGGCATCGCCATTATCGAACGCGACCAGCTCACTTTTACCATGGCCAACAAATTTTATTGTGAAATGGTGGGGCGCAAGTTGGACGATCTGATCAACAAGCCGCTGCTGGAAGCCCTTCCGGAAATCAAGGGTCAGGGTTTTGACGAGTTACTGCAGCAGGTTTTGGATACCGGAAAGGCTTATACCGCCAACGAAGTTTTTGTTGAATTGATGCGCGACGGTCGCCTGCAGCCTTTTTACGTTGATCTGGCTTACCAGCCTCAATTTAACGACGAAGGAATGGCCGTATCGGTGCTGGTTGTGGCTACTGATGTATCACTGCAGGTTTTTTCACGTCAGGCCGTTGAAGATCGCGAGGCCAAACTGGCATCGGTAATCAAAACTGCAAGTGCCGGAATCGCTTTGTTTACGGGGCCTGAAATGCGCATCGAAATCGCCAACGACATAATGTTGGGCTATTGGGGAAAAAATTACCAGGTACTGGGCAAGCCATTTCTGGAAGCCGTTCCGGAAATGAAGGGCCAACCTTTCCCAGATTTGCTGGAAGAAGTGTATCAGACCGGACAAAAATTTGCCGCGTGCATGCCTGCCCAGCTGGATTTGGGCGAAGGGCTAAAAAGTTACTATTTTGACTTTGCCTACAACCCGCTTTTCAATGCCGACGGCGAAGTTTATGGCGTGGTCAAAGTAGTTCAGGATATTACCAAAACTGTAATTTCCAACCAAAAGATACACGAAGCTGAAAATCGTCTCAGAGCGGCCATCGAACAGGCTCAATTGGCCACCTGGCGATTTGAAATTGACACGCAAACGTTCCACTTTTCAGAGCGATTTGTAGATTGGACCGGTTTTGAAAACACTACAATGCCAATGGCCAAAGCGTTCGAGGTACTTCCTGCCGAAACGCGTGCTGCCGTAGAACAAGCCATACTGGAAGTTACAAAGCCGGGCGGCGATGGGATTTATGAAGGCGTGCATACGCTGACACATCTCCAAACAGGGCATCAGCGAATCATCCACGCGCAGGCTCAGGTTGAACTGGATGTAAACGGCACAGCCATCAACCTGATTGGAACCGCGCGCGACATAACTCAGGAACAGAAACAAAAAGACCAACTGAAACAGGAGGTTCAAAAAGCTACCGAAGAGCTTCGGATCCGTAACCTTGAACTGGCTGACGCCAACAAATCGCTGCGGGAAAGCAATGCCGAACTGGCGCAATTTGCCTATGTTGCCTCACACGATTTACAAGAACCGGTACGCAAAATCAGTTTCTTTAGTGAGATGCTTCAATCGCGGTTGACTGACCTGGACGAAAAATCGGCAGCCAACCTGGAAAAGATCCGCACGTCGGCTGACCGAATGGGTAACTTGATTCGCGACATCCTTGGATTCTCGCAACTCTCAAAGGATAGTGTGCGCTTTTCAAAGGTTGACCTAAACAAGATTCTCAAGGAGACCATTCAGGATTTTGATTTGATCATTGCTGAGAAACAAGCGGTTATAGACGTTGACAAACTACCGGTGATTGATGCCATTCCGCTTCAGATGACGCAGCTTTTTGGCAACTTGATATCAAACTCGCTCAAGTATTCGCGTGCCGGCGTTGCCCCGAGAATTGAAATTCGCTGTCAAGAACTTGAAGAGCAGGATGGCGAGCCCGGCGTTTTTGTCAGGCTGACCCTAAGCGATAACGGGATTGGGTTTGATGCAAAATACGCCACGCAGATCTTCAATATTTTTCAGCGACTGCACGGCAAACTCGACTACCAGGGAACCGGTATCGGGCTGGCGATGTGCAAGAAAATCGTCCACAACCACAATGGCGTCATCAGCGCGTCGGGTGTTGAAGGAAAAGGCGCACAGTTTATTGTCACGCTGCCCAAGCATCAGCCCAAAAGCAAGTAAACTAAACCGATTGCAACGCCTCAACTAGTCTGTCGACTTCCTCACGGGTGTTTTCATGACTGAATGAAATCCGGACAGAGGGCTTTTTTAAGTCATCAGCTTTAAGAAATTCGGCCAGTACATGCGACGGCTTTGGGCTACCTGATTGGCAGGCGCTCCCGCGGGAAACTGCAATACCTTTCATATCCAGATGAAAAAGCAACATGGCTGCCTTCTCCTCGGCAATGGGAAGGCAAACGTTGAGGATATTGTAAAAATTTTCGCTGCCATTAACTACAGTACCAGGCAAAGCATCCTGAAGGCGGGTAAGTGCGTAATCCCTAAGCTCTGAGATATGCCCGCGTTCATACTCGAGATTCGCATATGAAAGTTCTAAGGCACGTGCCATTCCCGCAATATTGTGGACAGCCTCGGTCCCGGCGCGAAGGCCTTTTTCCTGTTCGCCGCCAAAAATAATCGGGCGGATGGCAAGCCCTTTTTTGACATAGGCAAAACCAACGCCTTTTGGTCCGTGGAATTTGTGGGCACTGGCCGACAAAAAATCAACCGGAAGCGCAGCCAGATTGAATTCGGTCTTACCGATCGACTGGATCGTATCGGAATGAAAAAGCGCGCCATGGCTGTGACAAAGGTTCCCAACGCGCTCCAGACTAGTCACCGTTCCGGTTTCGTTGTTGACGTGCATCAGCGTTACAAGGGTTTGGACAGGCCGGGCCAGCAATTCCTCCAAGTGCGCATAATCAATACAGCCGTTGGGCAAAATCCGGACGTAATCAACCTCAATCTGCTCCTGCATTTCCAGCGCCTGAACGGTATACAAAATGGCGTGATGCTCGATTTTACTGGTAATGATTCGGCGAACGCCACCCAAAACCGCCTGACGCAGAATCCAGTTGTCGGCCTCGGTTCCGCCTGAGGTAAACAGGATTTCCTGAGCTGAACATCCCAGCATACGGGCAATGGTTTTGCGCGACAACTCGAGGGTGTTTTTGGCCTGCCTTCCAAAGGCGTGCGTGGAGGATGGGTTTCCAAAGTCCTCATTCAGGACGCGGGATATTTCGGCAATAACCTCTGGCCGGACCCTGGTGGTGGCGGCGTGGTCAAAATAAATGGGTGTCATAGTGGTGATAAGCTGACGGCTGTACCTCCGCTGGCCGCAAGGTTAAAGTTAAGTTTGCTTTTTGAGGTAACGGTGACCGTGCGGATGCGATACGCCTTGGGATTGTCCCGATAGTGCGCACCGGGTCCATCTTCATAAATCGTCGCCTTGTACTTTTTGCCAGGCGTCAGGAAATCGAGTGAAAGCGAAGTCATTCTGGGATTCTCATCGGTGATGGCACCCATAAACCAACTCTCGGAATTTTTAGCTTTGCGGGCAATGGTAACGTAATCACCGGGCTCGGCCTCCAAAATCCGGGTGTCCTGCCAATCGAGCGCTACGTCTTTGATAAACTGGAAGGCGTCAAGGTGTTTTTCATAATTCTGAGGCAGGTCGGCGGCCATCTGCAAAGGCGAATAAAGCGTGACGTAAAGCGCAAGTTGCTTGGCCAGCGTGGTGTGAACCTGATCTTT
>CAZIBV010000063.1:6329-14932 GCA_964537345.1 uncultured Flavobacterium sp.
TAGTTAAAATGGTTGACCATCGCCTGACCGTCGTGAAATTCGCCACGCGGGATTATCCGACCGACATACCCCGTCTTGACCGCCGGATAGCCGTATTGCTTCATCAAATCAAAGGCGCGATCCAGGCGTCTTTCGTAATTGGAAACCGACCCGGAAGTCTCGTGGTGCATGATCATCTTGACACCCTTTGATTTGGCGTAATCGGCAACTTCCTTAAGATCAAAATCCGGATATGGCGTGACAAAATCAAAGACATCTTCCTTCCAGTTGCCAAACCAATCCTCCCAGCCAACGTTCCAGCCCTCGACCAGGACACCGTCAAAACCGTGACGGGCCGCAAAGTCAATGTAGCGCTTGGTATTTTGGGTAGTAGCGCCGTGCTTTCCGGTTGGAATCAGTCGATCGGCGGCGTTTTGTGCATTTTGCGATCCGGCGTAATCCCAGGTAGCGATTCCGACGTGCATCTCCCACCAAATTCCGATGTATTTCATGGGCTTGATCCAGGAAACATCGGCAATTTTTGAAGGCTCGTTCAAATTGAGGATCATTTTTGAGTTGAGGATGTCGCGTGCATCTCGCGTGGCCATAACGGTCCTCCACGGCGATTTAAAAGGCGCCTGAAGGTAGGCTTTGGCACCCGCCGCACCCGGAGCCAGTGTCGCCGTCAGCGTGTTTTTAGAAACGTCGGCGGTGAGATGCATCACCGGATAGTTGACAACGGCCGCCTCAAAAATGTTCAGGTAGATGTTGTCGACCGTTTTCATCATCAGCGGCGACTGTACGGCATATCGGCCGGCAATCGACTTAAGCGCAATGCCGTTGTTCAGCTCTAGTTTTGAATTGTCGATGGCGGAAAATGGCGTTTCATTGTAGACGTATTCCTGGCTGTCAAAATCGCCTGGAATCCAGAACGTCTTATGATTTCCGATAAGGTTAAAGGCCGTGAGCTCATCGGTTACCTGAAAATAATTGATGCCGGGCTGCTGCGGAATTTCATAGCGAAAGGCCAATCCTTCATCAAACAAGCGGAAGACTACATCCATTTTGAGTTTTGTGGCAGGCTGAACCAGCGATACTTTAAATTCATGGCATCTGTTGCGGATCGTTTCGACCTCGCCCAGAACCGGCTTCCAGGTTTCATCGATGGTGTTGTTGGCATGCGATGCTACCTCAAATCCCGAACTCAGGTTGTGTCCTTCCAGCGTCAGTCCGAGTGAGCTTTCCAGGATAACCGGTTTACCTTCCAGGGAAAGGGAATACACCGGTTTTCCCCCGATTATGGAAAATTGCATGGAGAGCTTGCCTGATGGCGACTCCAGTTTTTGCGCAAAAACGTTACCTGTCATGGCAAAGGCGATAAGAATGAGCATCTGTTTCATCTGGAAAAACTAAAGTGCCAAAGATAAGAATACGAGCCAAAACTCCCTCGGGATATGCTGATGGATTTAGCCGTAAAAAAGCTATTTTTGTCACGTAAAATTTGGCTATGAAAAAGATATTCGCCCTGGTCGTCCTTATGTTGATAAGCTGTGACGACGGAGACCTCACCGTTGAGGAAATCAGTTTTGACGACGTAAATGCCCAGCGGTGCACTGCCAGCAATGTGGTTTACAAACTCAACGATACCGAGGCGCTGATTTTGGAAATTGGCAATAATGTCGACTTTAACGCCGCCTTCCTCAATGAACCGACTCCTGTGGGAACGCCACGCACCTATCCTATTAGTCCTTCCAACCGGGTTTTGTACCGTTCGTACAGCGGCGATGTGGCAGCCGACAACATTTGCGGCACCATTCCGCCGGCCAATCCGTCGGTTACCGAAGAGTGGAATGCGACATCCGGTGTGATTGAGATTGCGACGAATGCTGTTAAATCACCCAACAGCAACTTGCCGGGTGGCGAAAGGATAACTGCTTACCGTCATAACATCACCCTGAAAAACGTGACTTTTGAAAAGCCGAGCGGCACACAGGTATACCAGACTTTTAATTTTGGCGACTACAACGCGACGGTTACACCACCGGCTTTTGCTATGAATCCGGCACAATTGCAACAATGTCCTGCCTCGAGCACGCTATTTAACTATGCGGGCAGCGAAGCTTTTACGCTTGACATCGACCCCAGCCTTATCGTCAATGAAGTTACGCCGTTGGGAAGCCCTCGCGTTGGATTGCTCTCGGGAACGACAAACCGTTTGGAGTTTATTCAGTTTGTGGCGGGCGGATTGACACCTGATCATTTTTGCAGCGACCCTGCACCGGCCACTCCTGCGCAATCGGCACTATGGGTTGGCGCTGACGGCGAGTGGGGCGTGAGCGGAATCGTCGAAGTGACCACTACAACCTCAGGCGGATTCCTTCACGAAGTACGGCTCAAGAATGTGACGCTCGTACGCGGAAACGCAAGTTTTAAATTAGCCGACGATTACTTGTTGGGAACCTTTATTACCAATTGATTAGTTTAGCTTATCGCACGTTTTGCTTAAAGCCTACCTCGGTAGCCCCGACACCGTATTTTCGGTAGTCGGCATCGCGGTGGGAAAGTCCTTCAAAACGCCTGAACATCACTTCCAGTTCTTGCTTTAAAACACCCTCGCCAACTCCATGGATCAGAATGATTTTTGGGATGCGGTTGCGTATGGCGTGTTCAATGTGACGGCGGGCAGTATCCGTTTGCATCTCGAGGATATCGGCTTGGTCCATCCGTTGGTGGTTGCGCACCAACTTCTCGATATGCAAATCGTATTCTGGTGGCGGGATTACCCCTTTTACCCGTGCAGGCGATTGCTTTTTAGGCGCGTCATCGTCATGCTTCATCCGCGAAACCATACTTGTATTAACAGTTTTTATAGATGATTCTAAAATACTGGATTCGTACACTTTAACCAATTCATTGACAAAATATGTCATCTCAAATCCGTCATTGGTTTCAACCGTTACCTGGTTGCCGTTGACGCAAATTACGGTACCTTCAAAATGATCGTCCAACACCTGAACTTTATCGCCTGCCTTAAACATCGTCGTCCTGATTTTTACTTGGGGTTTTACTGCTGAGCCACATCACCCCGCCCATAAAAACTACGACGGCAATACCTACGAGAATGACATTGGGACGAGGCTTGCCCATTTCATATATCGCAACGAATACGGCAACAAAGGCTATGGGGATGATGAACTTTTTCACACTTCAAAAATACACTTTTTGGCTGGGGCTTTACCTGATTTTTAGTAATCTTGCACTATGGATTTTTTAGCCGAAAGCAACCTCCTGCCCTGCTTCTCGAAAGCCTATCTGGGATTTGACTGTCCCGGCTGCGGGCTTCAGCGATCGGCACTAAAGCTTTTGCAGGCTGACTTTGCAGGTGCATTTGCGCTCTATCCGCCCATCTACTCGCTGGCAGCCCTGGCTGTATCGGTAGTTGTATTTGCTATAAAACCCAACCCCATCACCCAAAAAACTGCCATTGGCGTTGGAGTTGCCCATGCATTGATTACCATCGCATCCTACGCCCTGAAATTTATCTGACATGAAACAAAAACTTCCCAATGCTACCGCCGTCCTTGTCCTTGGAATCCTGTCAATCCCCACCTGCTTTTGCTGGGGAATCGTTGGCTTGATCATGGGCGCGGTTGCCCTGGTTTTGGCCCAAGGCGATCAAAAGAAATACGAAGCCGATCCCGACCTGTACCTCAACTATAACTACATCACGCTGGGCCGTGTATTTGCGGTCATAGGAATGGTTTTAAGCACTATTTTCCTGGCGCTTGTCATTTATGTGATGTCGATGTCGGACGAGGAACGACGCGCCTTTGAGGAGAACCTCCGCGTCAAACAGGAACAGCAACAGGAATACTAAAAAAAAATCCGCCTTTTCGGGGCGGATTGTCTTACATAAGGGCCGAAGCACCGGCCAGGACCGTGAACGCTATTGCTAAAATGTATAGCGCGATGAGTACGATGGTCAGAATCCCCATGAACTTATAGTGCGATTTAAGGTAGCCCAAGGCATTCTCAAGTGTGGCTTCATCGTTGATTGCAAGTGCGTGGCGGGTGTTGGCCGCAAACTTAAAGAGGTAGTAAATCGGGAAGAAATACAGCGCGGCGAATAACAGATAGAATACCGTCAGAAAAGAACTCATTCCCATGTCGGACGAAACGCCACCCATGGCGCCGATAGTGCTCATCATACTCCCGACAAAGAGCGCAAAAATTACCATCAGTCCTAAAAAAACAAATCCTACAATTGACAGGAAATGCGCCCACTTGGCCGTTTCCCGTAAAAATTCGCGTGCGGCATCAGTCAGCCTTACATTGTGATTTTCCATAAATTTTGTTTTGGTTGAATCCAAATATAAAAAAAGGGCCTCAATTATGGGCCCTGTCTTCAAATGTTTTTACCGTGTTGATGATGATATCGGCACATTCAAGTAATTGTTCGCGGGTCATGACAAGTGGCGGCGCAAAGCGGATGATGTTCCCGTGCGTCGGTTTGGCCAGCAGGCCGTTGTCGCGCATGGCGAGGCAGATGTCCCAGGCGGTCGAGCTGTCCTCGGTGTCGTTGATGACAATGGCGTTGAGCAGTCCCTTGCCGCGAACCTCGGTAACGATTTTTGATTGGGTCACGTATTCGCCAATCTTTTGACGGAAGAGTTTGCCCAATTCATCAGCATTTTCAGCCAGCGATTCCTCGCGGATCACCTCGAGTGCAGCCATGGCCACGGCAGCAGCCAGCGGATTTCCGCCAAAAGTTGAACCGTGTTGACCCGGTTTGATGACTGTCATCACCTCGTCATTGGCCAAAACCGCCGATACAGGGTACACCCCGCCCGACAGCGCCTTGCCCAGAATGAGAAGGTCCGGCTTGACGTTTTCATGATCTACTGCCAGCAATTTGCCTGTACGCGCAATGCCCGTTTGGACCTCATCGGCAATAAATAGAACGTTGTATTTTTCACAAAGCGCCTTGGCACCCGATAAAAATCCGGGAGCCGGAACGTAAACGCCGGCCTCACCCTGAATGGGTTCAACCAGGAATCCGGCAATACCGTCGGTGGTTTTGAGCACGTGCTCGAGCGCGTCCAAATCATCGTAGGGAATGCGCACAAACCCCTCGGTGTACGGACCAAAGTTTCGGCGCGCGTTTTCGTCATTCGAAAATGATATGATGGTGGTGGTGCGTCCATGAAAGTTGCCCTCGCAGACAATGATTTTGGCTTGCTGTTCGGCGATTCCCTTGCGCTCATAAGCCCATTTGCGGCAAATTTTGATTGCAGTTTCGACAGCCTCGGCACCGGTGTTCATGGGCAGGATTTTGTCAAAACCAAAATATTCTGACATAAAACGCTCATAAACTCCGAGTTTATCATTGTAAAACGCCCGGGAAGTCAGTGTCAATACCTTGGCCTGATCAATAAGCGCATTTATGATTTTTGGATGGCAATGTCCTTGGTTTACTGCGGAATAGGCCGACAGAAAATCGTAATACTGCTTGCCCTCGACATCCCAAACGTAAACGCCCTCGCCGCGGCTTAACACTACCGGCAGCGGATGATAGTTGTGCGCTCCGTAACGGTCTTCGAGGTCTATTAATTCCTGCGAACTGATTTTTTCCAACAGGTTCATTGTGTAATAATTAAAATCCGTAATTGCTGATTCCTGCTTATGGGGAGAAATCACCCGATACAAAAATAAGGATTTCAGGGCAATTTGTTACGGTCGATTGAAACGTCTAATTTTTCAGGTATTTTAACAAACCAGGTTGGGAGATTTTGCTTATTGGATTATCTTTGACAAAAATTAAATCAATGTTATGAAGAAATTACTACTCTTTTTCCTGGCTACGACGCTGTTGATTTCATGTTCTGATGACGAGGGTAACAAACAAGCGCCTGACTATGTACGCGCCAAGATTAACGGTATCGAATACAACTTTACCGTCTTTGCTCTGGACAAGCAAACCTATACCGACAACGGATATACCTATACCGATGTAATTATCGACGCTGCACTTGCCAATGATTCTACCCACCACATCCGCTTTGTGGTCGAGCAGGGAATTACCGGACCTGAGGCCAGTTGGATGTTTACCTATTACGTGGACAACATTCCTCACATGAAGGACGGGAACTTTACCCTTGTGGTAAGTGAAAGCACTGAAAGTTTTGTCAAAGGAGTGTTTTCCGGCCGTGTGGTCAACGTTGACACCGGCGATGAATTCACGATTACCGACGGTACGTTTAGCGTAAATCACTAAAAAGAAAGCCTCCGATTGGGGGCTTTTTTTTTGGGTATAGGGTGCAAGGTACAGGGCGGGGATAATTGATAATGGACAATTGATAATTGATAATTTACAATAGCTCAGTTGTTCATCGTTAATTGTTAACTGTTAATTGTTAATGATTGATTGGCAATTGCTCATTCCCTATTTCATTATCTTTGCCGCCATGCGTAAGAAAAATACCGATAAAGCCATTTTTACCAACATTTCTGTTATTGATGCCGGAGCCAAAGGCGTTTCAGTAGCCAAAGCCCCCGACGGAAAGATCATCTTTTTACCCAATGTGGTTCCGGGTGATGTCGTGGATGTTCAAACCTTTAAGAAGCGCAAGGCCTATTACGAGGGCAAGGCGATAAAATTTCACGAATATTCAAAAGATCGCGTGGCGCCCGTTTGCATCCATTTTGGCGTATGCGGCGGCTGCAAATGGCAGAATATGGCTTATGACAAGCAATTGTATTACAAGGCCAACGAGGTTTACAATCATTTGAAACGCATCGGGAAGATTGATTTGCCGGAATTTGAACCTATTCTGGGAAGCGAAAAACAGTTCTTTTACCGAAACAAGATGGAGTTCTCGTTTTCTGACAGCCGCTGGCTTACCGATGACGAAATCGCATCAACCACCGATATTGACGACCGCAACGCCCTTGGCTTTCACATTCCGCGTATGTGGGACAAAATCCTCGACATCAAAAAATGTCATCTGCAGGAAGATCCGTCAAACGCCATCCGCAATGAAATCCGCGCCTTTGCCAACGCCAACGGACTGACGTTTTTTAACCCGCGCCACCATACCGGGCTTTTGCGGACGCTTATGATCCGCACTGCGTCAACCGGCGAAATTATGGTACTGATTCAGTTCTACGAAGACGACGCCCAAAAGCGCAACCTGATCCTGGACTTTGTGGCCAACCGTTTTCCGGAAATTACCTCGCTTTTGTACGTCATCAACCAAAAAGCCAACGACACGCTCTACGACCAGAACATCCTACTGTACAGCGGCCGCGACTATATTTTGGAAGAGATGGAAGGCCTGCAATTTTCCATCAACGCCAAGTCATTTTACCAGACCAATTCGGCGCAAGCCTATGAACTTTATAAAGTTACCCGTGAATTTGCGGGCCTGACCGGAACCGAGACTGTTTACGATTTGTACACCGGAACGGGAACGATTGCCCAATTCGTGTCAAAACTGGCCAAAAAAGTAGTGGGTGTCGAGGCCGTACCGGAAGCCATCGATGAGGCAAAAGCCAATGCCAAACGCAACAACATCAACAATTGCACGTTTTTAACCGGCGATATGAAAGTGGTTTTCAACGACTTGTTTATGGATACCCACGGCAGGCCGGATGTAATCATCACCGATCCACCGCGCGATGGCATGCACAAGGATGTGGTAGATCAGATCTTGAAGATAAGGCCGGAAAAAGTGGTATATGTCAGTTGCAACTCGGCTACGCAGGCACGAGATCTGGCGCTGATGGACGAGCATTACAAGGTGACGCGCGTACGTCCGGTTGATATGTTTCCGCAGACACACCACGTTGAAAATGTCGTACTTTTGGAGGCGCGCACCCCGACGACCTGATTTAGCATGAAGAAATTGTTTTTCCCGATACTGCTCCTATCTCTTTTGCCTTCGTGTGAAAAGGATGACATTTGCGATCCGTCCCGCCCCACAACGCCACGCCTGATTGTAACGTTTTACGACAACGACAATCCTACTGTACCCAAAAATGTCAACCAGCTTCAGGTGACGGCCCTTGGAATGGAAAATCCATATGCTACGTTCAGCGGTGTGAGTTCTATTGAGTTGCCGCTGCGTACCGCCGAGGATGTAACCGAGTATCGCATGGTACTCAACAGCAATGACCAGGCAAACGACAATACCGATGTCCTGACGTTCACTTACGCGCGTGAGACGCAATACGTATCGAGGGCTTGCGGATACAAAACCATTTTTGAACTCAGTCCCACGGCACCGGTCGCTTTAAGTGATGCCGACGAGCCCGACGAACTGTGGATCAAATCAATCTCAATTGAAAATTACGATGTCCGGACGGAAGATGAGACTCATATCGCTATTTATTATTAGTCTGCTTTGGGTTGACGCTGCCGCCCAGGACGCACCCGCCGCCGATACCCTGCCCAAGCAGGAGCGCTACGGTTTGCGGGTGGGCGCGGATTTGTACAAACTCGCCCGATCGTTTTACGACAAAGACTATCGCGGGATTGAACTTGTGGGTGATTTCAGGATCTCGAAAAAATTCTACCTGGCGGCCGAACTTGGCAACGAGGAAAAGACCACCACCGAGCCCAACCT